>JADEWQ010000011.1 GCA_015207585.1 Pleurocapsales cyanobacterium LEGE 06147
TACTAACAGACCGAGGGCTTGACCCAAGCCAACCAACTTCGTTTTATGCAGTCTTGAGGGTGCTGTAAGTACCACTGCCTGGTGCTTTGAGCGCAAGGGAACCACTTCGATTCCATCCCGAACTCGATAGTGAAACTTTGCAGCGGCCAAGATACTACGCGGGTAGCTGCGTGGGAAAATAGCTCAGTGCCAGGCTCCATCTTTCTCTTAAGCCTCTTTTCATTATAGAAAAGAGGTTTATTGCATTCCTATATTTCTAGGCAGTTGATATGATTTTAGCCAGAGTTGAATGTGAAAAAGTTAGAGATAAAGAGATAATTTGATTGTGGATATTTGAGCTGTTAATGAATAGCGAGTCTAACGAGTCTACATTGCTGCAACAAGTCAGAGTTATAAACCCAATTGCAGGTGCTGACCGAATTGCAGATGTCTTAATTAGTGAAGGGAAAATTAAGGCAGTTGACTTTAATATAGCTGAATTTTCTCAAGATACAACTATAATCAATGGTCAAGGCTTAGTGTTAGGACCGGGGTTAGTAGACCTTTATAGTCATAGTGGAGAACCCGGATATGAGTACAGAGAAACTTTTTCTACTTTTATAACAGCAGCCGCTGCCGGAGGATTTACTCGTATAGGAATTCTCCCAGATACCGATCCTCCTCTTGATAATCTAGGAACTTTATTATCTTTGCATCAACAAAAGCAAAAGTTGAGCAAAACCATTAAACAATTACCCCACCTTGAATTTTGGGGAGCTATCACGATGGAAATTGAGGGCAAGCGGATGGCACAATTAGCGGAGCTGGCACCAGTAATTGTAGGTTTCGCAGACGGCTATCCCATCAAAAATCTGAGTTTGCTCAGACAAGTGTTGGAATATTTAAAGCCTCTAGGTAAACCAGTAGCTCTAGCAGTTTCTAATTGCGAACTGAAGGGTAACGGAGTAGTGCGCGAAGGAGT
This sequence comes from Pleurocapsales cyanobacterium LEGE 06147, assembly GCA_015207585.1. GTDB lineage: Bacteria > Cyanobacteriota > Cyanobacteriia > Cyanobacteriales > Xenococcaceae > LEGE-06147. Next base: position 962 of record JADEWQ010000011.1, read on the forward strand.
TGCATCGATACGTTATGGTTTATCGGGAAATCCAGGGTTTTCTGAAACTGTAGCTCTTAGCGCAGTCTTGGAAATAGTAGATGCTATCGGCATACCCGTACATATAATGCGAGTTTCTACTAGTCGCGGGGTCGAACTAATTGCCAATGCTAAACAAAGGGGAGTACCAGTGACAGCTAGCACTACTTGGATGCATTTACTCTTTAATACGAACGATTTAAGTAATTATGACCCTAATCTGCGTCTCGAACCACCATTGGGGAATGAAAATGACATGCTTGCTTTAATTGAGGGAGTTAAACAAGGAATGATAGATGCGATCGCCGTCGATCATACTCCCTACACTTATGAAGAAAAAACTCAGGCTTTTGCTGAAGCATCTCCAGGGGTAATTGGTTTAGAATTGGCTTTACCTTTATTGTGGCAAAGGTTTGTGGCTAGTGGCGAATGGTCGGCTGTCAAGTTATGGCAGGCTTTAAGCACCCGTCCTCAACTGTGTTTGGGACAACAACCCACTAGTTGTCTTCCCGGACACAAAGCGGAATTGACTTTGTTTGACCCTCAAAAAACTTGGATAGTAGAAAAGTCAAATCTTGAGTCTAAAAGTGCCAATACTCCTTGGTGGGGCAAAGAAATTACCGGTCGTGCGGTTCAAATTTGGACCGATCGCGACTGACTATACTACCTTCGGTCATTGGGGAGTTTGGGGAATTGGGAATTGGGGAATTGAAGAGAGTTTTTCCCTATCTCCCTAATCTTCAACTGGCCCCCGACCTCTGTACGGACGTGACCTGTCGCCGCAGGCGCACTAAAGAGTGAATGTCCCAACTTCTGAATTAGTGTTAGAAGTTTTCACAAATAAATAATTTAGGATTGTTATATGTAAGCAATTTTAAAAAATTGCCGATTACGGTATAACAAGACTTGTACAATGAGGTAGGTATAGCAGTTGAGACTGGTAATTTATGGTTGCTTCTGAGATCACTTCTCCTTCTCTAATCCAATTAGCTCAAAAAACCCAGCAAGCAGCACGTCAATTAGGAGTGCTGTTAGAAGATGAGCGCAATCGAGCAATTGAAGCGATCGCAAGTGCCTTAGAAACTTCAACTGCCGAAATTTTAGCTGCTAACGAAGCAGACTGCCAAGCTGCCAATGATGACGGTATTTCCCAGGCTTTATATGCGCGACTAAAATTAGGCGAAACTAAACTTCAGGCAGCGATCGCCGGAGTGCGAGATGTGGGTAAATTAGCCGATCCTCTAGGTGTTCCCCAAATTTACCGCGAACTAGATGAAGGCTTAATCCTCAAGCGAATTACCTGTCCTTTAGGAGTATTGGGAATTATTTTTGAGGCACGTCCGGAAGCTTTAATTCAAATTACGAGTCTGGCAATTAAATCTGGTAATGGTGTTATTCTCAAAGGAGGAAAAGAAGCAACTCGTTCCTGTCAAGCTTTGGTCGAGGTAATTCATCAAGCTTTGGTCAAAACTAAAGTTGACCCTGCTGCCGTACAACTCCTCACTACGAGAGAGGAAATTAAGCAATTACTAGAACTAGATGAATATGTAGACTTAATTATTCCTAGAGGTTCTAATTCTTTCGTGCGCTACGTGCAAGAAAATACTTCCATTCCCGTTCTCGGACACGCTGACGGCATTTGCCATCTCTATCTCGATCGCGCTGCCAATCTCGACAAGGCAGTAGCCATTACAGTAGATGCCAAAACCCACTATCCAGCAGCCTGCAACGCAATTGAAACCTTATTGGTGCATCAGGCGATCGCCTCTGAGTTTTTGCCTCAAATAGCCGCAGCCTTGGTAGAACAAAAGGTAGAACTGCGAGGCGACGAAAGAACTTGCCGGATCGTCGAGGCAATTGCTGCAACAGAAGCTGACTGGAGTAACGAATATAGCGATTTAATTCTTTCGATTAAAATAGTTGATTCTCTTGAAGAGGCGATCGCTCATATCAATATCTACGGTTCAAAACATACCGATGCCATCGTCACAGAAGATGAAATGGCGGCGACAGCTTTTCTCGAACGAGTAGATGCAGCGGGAGTATACCACAACTGTTCTACTCGCTTTGCTGACGGTTTCCGTTACGGTTTCGGTGCCGAAGTAGGAATTAGTACTCAAAAAATGCCGCCTCGCGGACCAGTGGGTTTAGAAGGATTGGTAACTTACAAATATCAACTCGTCGGAAACGGTCACATCGCTGCTACCTACACCGGTACTAAAGCTAAATCTTTTACTCACAGAGATTTGTAATAGACCAAAAAACAGATTAATTTTTATTAAAAAAAAAGTGGATTCAATTCAAATTACTGGAATTCGATGCTATGGCTATACGGGATATTTACCTGAGGAACAGGTATTGGGACAATGGTTTGAAGTAGATTTAACTTTATGGCTAGATTTAGCACCTGCCGGTCAAAGTGACAATATAGAAGAAACATTGGATTATAGAGAAGCGATCGCTATTGTCAAACAGCAAATAAAAACAGCTAAGTTTGCTCTCGTAGAAAAATTGACAGCAGAAATAGCTGAATCGATCTTGCGTTTAAAGAAAGTTCAACAAGTTCGTATTCGGTTATCCAAACTTGCTCCTCCTATCCCTGACTTTGAAGGAAAAATCACTATAGATTTGACTAGAAACTAATCTGAATTAGTAGCAAAAATGAAATTAAATTTTGCTTGAATACCTCAAATATCTAATTATTTAAATCGGTGTAATTACCGAATATTAATAAAAACTAAATTATAATTTTACGCAATTACGACCAAGAAGATCGAGCCTAATATCTGCCAAATTTGTATTAGTGAACTGTAGCTACAGAACCAGTTCTTCTACAGCTCGGCAATGCACATATTTTAGTGGAAAATTTTATGTTATGAATAATAAGATTAAAATTTTATTACATCCTTTTTGGCACTATCTTAATCAGCCTCTTATAGACGAGCGCTCGGTTTGGAATTTAAGATATTTTTTGTATTTCTATCGAGTTCAACTATTACGTCGATGCTGGGATAAAGAATATTCTCAAAAAAGTTATCCCCATCACTAAATAGAAATAGCTAATCAAACGTATATAGTTATTCCAAATAATTTCCTCGTAGTATGTCAAACAGGAAATAGCAAGGCTTACGGTTTCTATTTGGAACGACTATAAAAACATAATAATTTAGGGATGAACCAATGCAATCACGCTCGCTCATCCCTATTCACCTGTTATTAATAATTTTAATTTTCTAATTAGGATAATTATCATTAATAATACATGTATTAACTTTATTTACTGGCACATTACTTTTGCGATCGAGAAGACTTTTGACAAGAGAGAAGCAAGCGAGTCCGAGGCTCGTCTTTATTTGCTGATGGTAGCTCTAGTATTTCTAAATGTCCTCCCATAGTTTCTAATAAAGTTTGAGAAAGTAGTAGTTTCATAGCGGGGGATAAGGTAATTTCTTGAATTAATTCTTGAATTTCTTTTTTAGTATTTCTAGATTTTTGCTTGACAGTATTTTGCTGTGGAATAAGTTCGATTTTATCTTCCGTATCGGCTCGTTCGTTCCAAATTGTAGCAGGACACTGACAATCAATGGCAATCTCAATCCAATCCGAATCTGGTGAGGAAGAAGCGGTAACAGCGATCTTTCCCTCTTTCATTGCAGAGATGCCGCTGTCGATTAAATTAACAATTAATTGTACTAAACGAGCGCGATCGGCGAGTGCGTAGAGAGAAGAATCTGGGGGAAGAATGGTAAGCGTCAAGTTGCGATTAGCAGCTTGAAGATGAGTTAAGCTATAAACTTGATTGAAAATATCTGCTAACTGAAGGGATTGAAGATCTAGCTGATTAGAACCATACTCTGTTTTAGCTACAGAAACAATCTCGTCAATGAGTTGCATCAACTTTAACGCCGATTGATAAGCTTGAGCAATAAACTCTCTTTCTTCCTCAGGACTTTCACAAAGATTAGACAAAATGAGTTGATGCAAACCAATCAGGCTATTGAGAGGCGATCGCAATTCATGAGAAGTTCGAGCTAGAAAACCAGCCTTAAATTGACTCATTTGTGCCGCCATTTGATAAGCAAGCTGAGTTTGTTTTAACTCTTCTTTCAGTTGCTCAAATTCATTCATAACTTACTGAAAGTAAATAAAGTAAAACTGTTTGCCGATCTTGTTGGAACTAACAAATTTTGTTGCTTTTGTTCTAATTGTATAATTCCCAAGATAACTATAAAGCAAGTAATCAAAGACATCATATTTATAACTGTTACAAGTCGGCATAAATAAAATTACTATTGCAGAGCGACGCAACACCTAATAGTATAAACTTTTTGCCTGCGTGACTTCCGCGCAGCGGTACTAACCTTGTTCTGCTGTATCAACGTTCTGCCGCCGTGCAACGACGGCAGCTGCGTTGACTTCATTAATTTTAATAATTCCTTGCCGTAAAATTTGCCAATCCGTACCCGTCCATTTTGCTACCGTAGAAGGAAGTCCGCTACCAATATACTCTTCCTCACTCAACTCTTGTTCGTCAAGGACTAAAACATCCGGAAAAGCTATCTCGATTGCTGACATTTTGACTAGAGGAGCCTGTCCAGATAAATTAGCACTGGTAGTTGCTAAGGGTCCAGTTTGATGTAAAATTTTTCGGGCAACAGCTAGATTGGGAACGCGAATACCGATAGTATTAGGATCTGTTGGATTCATTTCCCTAGGTACGCGGTTAGAGGCTGGTAAAACCAATGTTAATGCTCCAGGCCAAAATTTTTGAGTTACTTTTTGCCAAATGGCTAATTCTGCTTCAGTACCAGTAACATAGGGCAAAAGATCGGCGAAAGATGCACCCATTAAAATGAGAGGTTTAGTGGAAGAACGTTTTTTGATGGTAAAAATTTGTCGTGCAAGTTCCGGTTTAACCGCCAAAGCTGGTACAGTATCTGTAGGAAAACTGACAACTTTACCGGCAAGTATTCCTGCTATTAGCTCAGTTTGGGAAACTATTGTCATTTACTATTAACGGCGATAGGCAAGGGTAAAACGCTCGATACCTGCCAAGTCAGGCAAAAGTTGAATTTTATGGTAATTTCCTTGATTTTGTAGCATTTGGGTGATTATTGCTCCCTGTCCTGCCATCATTTCAATTAACCAAATACCTCCAGGACGAAGATATTCGGTGGATACTTCAATTAAGTGACGAATATGCTTTAAACCATCTGTACCCCCATCGAGAGCTAAGTGGGGTTCATGTCTGACTACTTCTGGCTGTAATTGTTGTATGTCTGCCGTGGGAATATAGGGAGGATTAGCGACCATACCACTAACTTTACCCTTCAAGTGTGCCAGAGGACTCCACCAATTACCTTGATAGAAGTGGATTTTTGCTCTTAAACCAAGATTGACGGCATTTTCTCGAGCAACTGCCAATGCTACTGCACTAACATCTACCCCATGAACTGTTCCCTGAGGAAAATTTTCCGCCAATCCTAGAGCGATCGCGCCGCTACCAGTACCTAAGTCTACCCAATGTCCCGCTTGTAATTCCTCCCCTACGGCTTGTCTGGCTATGTCAATAATTAATTCGGTTTCCGGACGGGGTATTAAGACAGCAGGGGAAACTTTTAACCGAAAGTGCCGCCAAGGAGTTGTACCTGCTAAGTACTGTACTGGTAAGCGTTGCTCAATTCTTTGTTGCCAGAGATCTTTGAGCTGGGAAAAGGATTGAGTCAAGGGAACTTGCTCTTGGGTTGAGAAAAGCTCTAAGCGAAGAGCGAGACTATCTAATCCCGCTAATTCTCGTAGCAACCAGTCTACTTCTGCTGGCGATACTTGAGCGGCGATCGCTGCTTGTTTAGCTTGCTCGCGCCATAGATAAAGTTCTCGTCCCGATACCATAAACAGTGATTCTTATTGCCCTTGTGGCGTTTGTCCTTCTTGTTGCTCGGTTGAATTTTCTCTAATAAACTGTAATGACTCTGTTGAAGGAACTAAAACTATTTTATTCAGCATTTCATCGTTACTATTTTGGAGAGTATCGATGACTCCCTCAAGTAAAACAACTTCTATATTCACAGTATCTGCTAGCTCTGGCTTTTGTTGTTTAAATTGACTGACTACATTCTCTAGTTGCTTTTTCTCAAAGAAAAAGGGAATTACTTGCTGAGAATCTCTTTCTATAGTTAGATAACCATTTTGCTCTCCTCCTTTAGCCACAAACAAAGGAACCCCACCTTGATATTGTTGACCATTTTCCGTAAGGATCGTCTTTGCCGAATCTACCTCTTGTTGATCTGGTACATAAGCAAACTCAAGACCATTGTTCTGACTTTCGCTTGCTTGAGTTAGCTTATACACTTCCCCCAGAGATACGGGAACTACTTGAACTGTTTGAGCAAGTTCGGGTTTTTCTGTTTGTAGTTTGCTAACAAAGTCTTCTGCATCCTGCTGACTAATAAATACTCCTGCTACTTTGGCATTGTTTTCTCCAGATGCTACGAGCGGAGCACCTTGTTCGTCAGCAATAGTAAAAACTGGCACCGGATTTAATTTTTCTACAATCTGTTCTGCAGGCAAAGCCCAAACTTTTAAATTCTGACTAAACCAAGAACCCAGAAGAGTTGTCCCGACTATACTTAGGGTTGCACTCCAACGAATTAACGATCTCATAATAAATTTCCTCGCGCAACTAAACGTGATTTCTTTATTGTGTTAACAAAATCGTAATTTTTTCGACAAGATGAGAATCGTAAATAATTAATAATTTGATAATAATCTTGAATGAACTTTATCTGCGGTTGCCATCTAACTTCAGTAGCGAAGGAAAGCATCGACACCTTTTTGGTTTACTTTTTTTAACTATTGGGAATAAGCTAATGTTTCCTTTTACTCACTCTAAATTTATCTCCTCAATAATTTCATTCTTACGCTTACTCTCAGTTAAAAAGCTCCTTTGCCTAGGATAGCGTATTTACATTTGTGCTTGGGGTATTACTAATTACTAATCCGAGGAAGCAATAAAGTGTAAGTATAACAACACATTAAATTTAGTTTTGTCTTGAAAAGGCGGGACTCATAAGCTGCAGCCCGTTTTCAAAACAAATAAATTACATTTTTATTGCATTGATTTACCTTTTCTTTACAAAATCACCATAAATTGAAAAAATTGTAAACAAGACAATAATTATCATGATTACACTGATGCTGAAAACCTCGGCAAATGGCAAGAGGCTATATACCTTCAGCGCACGAGAGACTATGCCATTAGAGCCAGACTTTTTTTGGCTCATTAAACAAGGTATAGTTAAAACTTGTACCTGGAACGAACAAGGAACAATAATTACTCTTGGTTATTGGGGTTCAGAAGATGTTGTAGGTCAGCCTCTGTCTTTGGTCAATCCTTATCAGGTCGAATGTCTTACTGTGGTAGAAGCAGACTGCATTCCTTTACATCAGTGTGATTGGTTAGCAGATTCTATTCGTCGTCACATCCAACAAACAGAAGAATTACTTTGTATTATCCGCTCGGAACGGATGTATTATCGTTTGCTCAAAATTTTAATTTGGCTAGCTCAAAAATTTGGACGCGAGGTCGAACATGGTAAATTAATAGACGTGCCTCTTACCCATCAGGAGTTAGCAGACGCGATCGGCACGACTAGAGTAACGGTAACTAAGCTGATTAATCGACTCGAACAAGAAGGCGTTATTTGCCGCCCTCGTCGTAACTTAATTGTTTTGCAGGAAAGTTAGGAATTCTTTTGGTTCGATCGTAATTGGCGATCACTTTAATTACTAAATTACTAAAACATTTAAACAGATTTTCCTGAACAGGACTTACGCAGGAAAGAAGAGTAAAGTCGAGCTACGCAGCCATAGTCGGTCTAAAGGCTGGATCGACATGCTCCAAAATTTTTTGAATCCGATTTTCCCAGGAAAACTGCTTAACAAAATCTATGCTGACCGGAAAGTTCGATGCTGATTCAGCAGTCGTCTGTAAAACATTTCGTAAGCAACTTGCTAGCGCGGCGGGTCGATCGGGATCGCACCAGGCAGCAATCGCCTCCGTCCCCTCAAAGCTGCGCAAGGATTGGATTCGAGTGGCAATAATTGGTGTACCCGAGGCCATGTAGTCGAACAACTTTAACGGGGAGGTAAATTTAGCCGCTTCTCCCGAGCAATGGGGATGTAATAGAACATCAGCAGCTTGCAGTAAACTAGATAAAGCTCGTTGGGGTAAAAAACCTAACAGCTCAACATTATCTAGCTGCTTCTCCGCGATACGCTGCTGGTAGAGTTGCCGCTGAGCTTCGGGTCCACCTGCCAAAGCAAAGCTCACATCAGGGAAATCACCTGCGATTTCTAAAATTTGGTCGATCCCTTTGAAGGAGTAAAGAGCTCCTCCATAGACGGCTAACTTACGCCGATTATGCCTTAGGAGAAGCTGGTCTCTCCATTCCTGGGCTGCCTGGGGCTGGCGTTCGAGAAACAAAGCGTTGTAGCCGTTAGGAACCACAACAATCTTTTCTATTGGCATGCCGTTATTAACCATGGAGTCTCTGACAGAATCGATAACTGTGACCGCTACCTGTAATAACGGACTATTGACAATGTCCGGTTCGTAGCGTTTTGAATTGTGGTGATGACATTCATAAATTGTGGGAATACCCTTGTTAATAGCTGCCTTAACAAAATTCCAATCTCGGGTGTGAACCAATTGAGTTCGGGAGGATATGTGAAGCGGCCAGTAATACTTGCAGGTGATTGTACTTGAATTTGTATATTTGTTGGGAAAGCGATCGATAGGCCACGGCATTGCCAAGGTTAAGATCTGCAGGCGATCTCGTATATTGTAAAAGTTAACAAAGGTTTGGTCAGGTCTTCGCGGTCGGAAAGGCAAAAACCAATTGATTGGATTGTACGCAGAACGACGTCGGTCGAGAAAAGAGAGCACTACTGAATAGCCTAAATTGGCAGCAGCATTCGCACATTGAACAATCTGAATCAAATGGGCATCAGATTTAGGCAGACTATCTCTAACAAAAAAAAAGTAGTACTTACTCATAAAAATGGGAAAATTTAGTTTAATATGTAGAAGTAAAATAGGTTTTGAGAAGTTTTGGTGCGCTGGCTTCACCAGATCCGCAAGCGGATCGCTATGTAATTAATTTTGCCTAGTTACTTAGCTTTTATGTCACCCTGTCAGGGAGCAATAATAATTGCTCATACATTTAACCTTATTTGCATTTTTGTAAGGCTCGAGCTTCATAATTTTTAAGAGTATTGAGTAAATTTTTTGCTGATTGATATGATTCTTCAACTAGTTTGTAGTGTTCTTTAGGATTATCAACTAATCCTTCAGTAACTAACCACAAAGAACCAAGCAGTGAATTAAGACTATTACGAATTTCATAGGAAAAATTAGTGGCAAATTGGTTAAAATTTAGAGAGATTTCTTGAGATATTTGATTTAGTTTAGCCTCAGTTTTTTTCTGAAATTGCAGGGCATATAAGCGAGCATAATAACCATTTTTTGCTAATAATTCTTCGTGGTTACCTATTTCGACGATCTTGCCTCGATCCAACACCACGATTTGGTATGCTTTTTGGATAGTAGATAATCTATGGGCGATCACTAAAGTAGTGCGATCGCGACTTAGTTCTTCAATCGCCTCTTGCACTAATCTTTCTGAAACAGTATCTAGCGCGCTAGTAGCTTCATCTAAAATGAGAATATCTGGATTGCGCAACAGGGCACGAGCGATCGCGATTCTCTGTCGCTGTCCTCCAGAAAGCATCACGCCGCGATCGCCAATTTCTGTATTCAATCCCTGTGATAACTGCGTAATAAATTCATGAGCGTTTGCTCTTTTAGCGGCGGCGACGATCTCTTCTTCAGTTACTTCTGGCATTCCATAAGCAATGTTATAACGTATGGAATTGTTAAACAGAAAAGTATCTTGACTCACTACCCCCATAGTTTGCCGTAGACTTCTGAGATCGTATTCTCGTAAATCTACGCCATCAATAGTTATACGTCCATTAGTAGGGTCATAAAATCTTGGTAGTAAATCGGCAATTGTGGATTTGCCTGCTCCGGAAGCACCCACTAAAGCAATTGTTCTCCCTTTAGGAATCCATAAATTTATTTCCTTGAGAATGATTTTGTCATGACCTGGATAAGAAAAGCTTACTTTTTCAAAACTAATACCTTGAGTTAATTGCGTTAATCGTTTATTTCCCGTACTTAAAAACAGTTTATTATCACGGCGTAAAAAATCTGCCACTATTTCCACACTAGGGATATTATTAGCAAATTGAGTACGGGCATTATTTAATTGACCGATAAATGGCAAGAGGCGAAACAAAATAACTAAGTATGTTAATAAAATTGGAGCAAATTCTTGTATTTGTTGTGTAAATAAATAACGTCCTAGCAAGATTAAAAATAAGATTGCGATAATACCCGATATTTCATTAAGTGGTCCAATGATTGCAGAAATTGACAGTGACTGTAGTTGAGCTTTTTCTCGTTGTTTAATTAGTTGTTTAATTTGTTCGTATTCATACTTTTCATTACTTACAGTTTGGATTAAACGAATTCCCAGGATCAGTTCCATTATTCCGCGGGAATATTGTCTAGATTTTTCTGCTAATTCTCCACCTAGTTTTCGCGAATAATTCACAAAAAATTGATTCAAAGAAACAACTATTCCTAATAGGATTGTGGTTATGATAGTAAGCTGCCAAGAAATCAAAAGCAAAAAGTAAATAAAAGTCAAAATAGTAATAGAATTAATTAAGATTCCAGTTCCATTTCTAATGGCAGCAGCAGTTTTTTCAACTTCAAGATTAATGCGATTAATAATATCGCCTATTTGATTTTTTACATAAAAATCCATTCCCACTTCTAACAGTAGAGTTAATCCCTCTAATCTCAAGCGATTAACTAAATATTTAGAATAGTAATTGCCGAGCATAATACTAGTGTAATTAGTAGCGTTTTTTAGAAAAATGGCTAAAATAATAGCTCCAATCATGACAATAAGCTTTTGTTCTCCTTGAAAAGATTCAAACAAAGAGAAAATTGGTTTAAGAATTGTCAATTGTTCTGATATATTATCTTCAGAATTTCCTAAAAAAACTACTACAATTGGTACAATTAAAGCAGTACTAACTCCATTAAAAATAGCCCCACTAAAACTAAAAATAATTATTAAGAAAAACAATAAAGGTCTTTCTTTTACTATGTTTAATAAAAATTTATTAGAAGACATGATCGATAATTAAGAATTAAATAGAAGATTCAGTAAAATTAGTAATTATTTGGAAAAGAGTTTGCACCATGACATTAAGACTATAGTGTTCAATACATCTTTGTCTGGCAGCTATTCCCTTAGTATTGGCAGCATTTAAGTCGGCAAAAATTAATTCAATGGTGCTAGCTATTTGTTCTGGAGAACTGGGTTCTACTAAATAACCCGTATCAGCTAAGATTTGAGGAATATCACCAACACGAGTGGCTAAAATTGGTTTTGCCATGGCCATCCCGTCAGTTAATTTGAGGGGAAATTGAGCTTGGGCTGCAGGAGTGTTTCGTTGCGGAACGACCACTACATGAGCAGCAGAGACTACTTCTGGCATCAGATATGCTGGAGAGCGAGGAAGTTGAATAATCCATCTGCTCCACTTTTCCTGGAGTTGGCGATCGTAGTCATCGTAAGGACTTCCACCGACGATCGCCAGCCGCAAGTCGTCTCGATCTAGTCGATCTAAAGCAATCAAAACATCTTCTACTCCTTTGTAAGGTCGCGGTGCACCGGGAAACATTAAAATTTTGTAGTCAGCCAAGCCATATTTGACACGACTTGCTTGGGAGTTGTATTTGGCTGGATCGAAAAGAGAGGTATCTTTACCATTGGGAATATAAATGCCGCCAAATCGTCGCTGCAAAAATTGATTGTGGATGGTAACTGCATCTGCTTGAAAAGATAAACCTTCAATCCACTTGAGATATAAAGGGTGATCGGGATGTCTTAAGGCTCCCTCTGATTTGAGAAGATCGCGGGCAAGTTGTTTTAAGCTAGGACGATACTGCCATTGTTCCCCACCGTGCCAACTCATTTCCCAATCATCAATATCTAAAATCAGGGGACGACGACTCAGACACTTTTTCAGAAGGGCAATCCCAAAACTGCTGGGCTTAAGCTTAACTGCATAAATAATATCTCCGTCGATTCTGCTAATAAGTTGAGATGCCGCCCGCAAAAATCCTGAATGATACTGACAGGGAAAAGAAATAATGGGAAATTCAGGAGTAGCGATCGCGCAAGCCTCTTCACCAAAAGCAATTCCTAGCATTTCCACTTGGTAGTTAAGTATCCTTAAAGCTTGAGCTAAAAGAAACGGACGAACTGCACCTCCCCATCTACCAGCACCACTACTAGATAAATCGCTAACTACCAGAGAAACTTTGAGTTGTTGCTCGTTTGCTTGCTTAATCAAGATTTCAATCTCACCATTAAGTGACTCAGTGACGTTTCAGAGTGAAGCTGATACGTGTTGGTAACTTGCCCTAACAGAATTAAATAGAGTGAATTGAATCATCGAGAGGGTAAGTCATTTTTATTGTTCCCAATTTTTGATTTTTAATTGTCACTTGTCGAAAAATTCAAAATTTGAAGTTTTTGAAAGAAATAAATGGTGACTCTTAGTTGTCGCCTAGAAAGGGGCTGCGTGCGGAATTTACGAGGTCGCGTCTGCAGAATTTATTTCCGCTTCAGAATGGTTGTCGTTGCCCACGAAGATAGACTGGCAAGGTTTGGCTTTGACCTCTTTAAATGGTTGTGCGAACAAAACAGGTGTGAACTCGTGGTTCTCAATGACACAAACCTCAGCCCAGAGCAAGAAATGGTTGAAGACCTACTCGCAATCGTTAACTACTTCAGTAGCAGACTCTACGGACTCAGAAAAGACAAGACTCAAATCGAAGAAGATACGAGTTTACCCAGAGGCAGAACTAAATAAAGAATGGCGGAAATGGCTTGCGGGTTGTAGATTTTGTTTTAACAGAGCCATTGACTTCCAACGTAAGGCCCAAAAGAGGATCGGTAAATTACAACTCCGCAATCTTGTAATGCAGTCTGATTTACCTACTTGGGTTAAGGAAGTACCTTGCCACATAAGGCAGAATGCTATCTTTGATGCCCACTTAGCTTTCACCGCCAGCCGGAAACAAGGAACCAACAAATCTGAAGCTGGTAAGTTTCGTAAATGCACCAAATGTGGACAAATCCACCGTACATTAGGTGGAAATAAGAAATTCAAATGTCCTCATTGTGGTTATGAAATCGACAGAGATTTCAATGGCGCTTTCGGAATTTTTCTGAAGGCTTTGAAGGATACTTCCTTTGTCTCCTATATAAAAGACATTGCTATCGTCACATTGTCCGAGATTGTTAAAGATAATGTCGCGTAAATGTATCAGTAAAAACATCTATGAATCTGCTTTAGTTGCGTTGTTATCGCTTACTAGAAGAGCAACGGGGAAATGTTGCAAAGCTTGAGCGATCGCAATAGTATCGCTATCGGCAATTACTTGAGGGGTAATGGCATCTTTCCAATTGGCTCGCAATCCTTGAGGGATCGTGATGCGAGTATCTGCCCACACTTTTTCCCCTAAAGGAAATGCATCTGGTTCTACTAAGCTAGTGAGGAAGCAAGGAGCAATAGCGATCGCTGTAGTTTGCCGATAATGTCTGGCAAAAGCCACAATGTGGTCTTGATATTCGCCGACAACATCTAGAGGAATGTAAGCGCCTTGATGAAAAAGATCTAAATCCTTATTTCTTGCTTCAAGTACTCTGGCAATTAAGAACAGCTTGATACGTCCATCTCGGCTGTTGTCGAGCAAGTCGACCATCGTACCGGAGATATCTGTTTTAGTTTGCTGCTTGATATCTTGCAAATAAGACCATCGTCGCTCGAAGTCAACGGGACGACGATTATCGGGATCGACTAAACTCAAATCCCAAAGCTCGCTTCCTTGGTAAAAGTCTGGCACGCCAGGAGCTACCATTTTCAAAAGGGTCTGGGAAAGAGAATTAAACATCCCGTAGTAAGCGATCCACTGCTGGAAGGAACGCAATTTTTCTAAAAATAGATTATCTTCAGACGGCTGCAGAATTTGCTCGACAAAAGCAACAAAACCATCCTCATAATCACTATCCGGTCTGAGCCAAGCGGTGTGAACTTTTGCCTCTCTTACTGCTTTAATAACGTAGTCTTTGATGCGATCGACAAACTGGGGGTATTCCTCCTCAGTAAAAGGAAAAGCACCTACTAAAGTCTGATACAAAAAGTATTCGTCATTAGCATCGGGGATAATACGACCATTGATATCCGTTTTATAAGTGCGATTCAGTTCGCTCCAAGTCCTCACCTGAGTTTCCCATTCATCGGGAATTTCAGAAAGGACATTGATTCTTGCCCTAACATCTTCACTGCGTTTGGTATCGTGGGTAGAAGATGCGTTCATGGCATGGGGCCAGCGGTCTTGACCCTTTTGATTGAAGTTGTGAAAAACGGAAATCGGAACGCCAAATAGACCTGGAGTGCCGCCCACTTCATTTAACGATAGCAGTCTATTGTAAACGTATAGAGCTGTATCCTCGACACCTTTAGCCATAAGAGGACCAGTAAACTGTTGGAGCCTCATGACAAAATGAAGCCACAGGGCTTTATCCTCCTCTTTGAGCGATTCTTCCTCTTCTAATAGCAAGATCTTCTCTAGGAAATTCAACTCATTAATCAGCTTAGGAAGTTTTGTTTTAGCTTTTTGAATGACATCTTCTATGCAGATGCGATCGCCTTCATTAATTCCTTCGCGATCGATATAAGTGCGATAAACTGGAAATTGCACTAAAACTTCCAGAATTGTTTTCCTTAAACCGTTGAGAGTAAAGTCTCTTCCATATCTATATTTACCAGCAATTTTCTTAAAAAGATTGGCTAAATTTTCAACATCTCCTGCTAAATTTTGATCGGCAATCAATCTTTTTTTCTCGGCAACAATTTCTTCGTAGTCAAAATCTTTGCCAATAAATTTACAATAAATTTCATTGAAGCGACGGTAATTTTCTCCTTGAGAAAAACAAAAAAGACTATTGAGACAATTTAAAAAATCATAGCCAGAAGTTCCTTGAATCGGCCAGTCACTGGGTATTTCTTCATACCGAGAAAAATAATCTCTTTCTAACTCGACAATTTTTTCGGTCACGATATAAAAATCCCCGACTTTTTCACGCAGCTTTGTTAAATATGCAGTGGGATCGTACAGTCCATCAATATGGTCAATTCTCAGACCAGTAAATTTGCCTGACTCTACTAGTTTGACAATTAAATCGTGAGTTTTTTCAAAAACTCTAGCATCTTCGGCTCGCAGGCAAATCAATTCATTTACAGTAAAAAATCGCCGATAGTTAAGTTCTTCTGCCCCTACTTTCCAAAAAGATAAGCGAAAAAATTGTTCGGACAGTAAATTTTCCAATAGATCGAAACTTTCCGAATTGCCTGATTCTCCATTAAAAATCCGAATATTTTGGTCGATAAACTCTTTAATTTCCGGTTTATCTTGATATAATTCCCACAAAAGTCCTTTAACAAAATTCGCCTGGTCTTCTCTCTGTTTGCCTGAGGTTTCTGAAGGAATACTTTTTAAAATATAAAGAATACCTAATAACTTAATAAAATCTGGGTTGTCTCGTCCTAGTGACTTAGTTAGCCTTTCCAAATCGTATGTAATTAAACTAGCATAGGAATCTATTCGTAGGGGAATTTTCAAGCCATAATAATTAACGCTTAAAACAGATTCCTCATATTTAAGTTGAATTTCTCCATTTTCCAAACACTGACCATAAAAATCCCCTAGCATTGGTGTGAGTACTTTTCCTTTGATATCTTCATAGGGATGTTCCCAATCGATGTCAAAATAGTCGAAATATTCTGAATCAGGACCATTTTCTAGAACATCCATTAAAAATTGGTTTTGGCTGTCATATGCCATGTGATTGGGGACAATATCTTGCAGCCATCCCATCTCCCGCTGTTGTAATTCATTGATTAGCTGGTCAAATGCTTCCTCAGAGCCAAGCTCGGGATTCAGTTGATTGGGGTCGACGACATCATAACCGTGAGTACTTCCTTCTCTAGCTTTAAAAATAGGCGAAGCATAGAGATCGGAAATGCCTAATTCAGCTAAGTATGGCACGATCTTTCTCGCTGCTTCAAACCCAAAAGCAGAATTGAACTGAATCCGATAAGTAGCGGCTGGAATACGCATAATGAAGACCCCATTTTTGAATGTTATTTGATTTTCACTAACTAATGGAAGGATAAAAGTTTTTATAATTTAATTAATTCTCTCGCGAGTAGATTTTTCTAGCCCAAAGCTGTATCGGTTCAGAAAATCTGTAGTGGTAGCCTCGTAGTTCACTAACACTCATCCCTAGTTGACGAGCTTCTTCAAATAATTCCCGGAGCGATCGCATTGCCTTTTCAGCATCCATCGATGACTGAGGAGTAATCGCTAGTAAAGCTTCAAGTTGTGCTCTAATTGGGTCTGTCGACTCTGAGGATAGCCACTGGTTTGCATTTTCCTGGGAAGATTGTCTCTCGATTCTCAATAGTTTGCAAGCAACTGGGGGAGCATTAGTATTGACATATTGACTATTTTGGGAGTCGTTTGAGGTTGCGGTATCTAGTATTTGACTTTGGGGAGAGACATAGGTGTGAGTTGCTTCATCGTAAGCCAAAACTTCTCCTGTCTCGATATGATAAATCCAACCGTAGATGCGCAGTTTACCTCGATGCAGTTTAGCTTGTACTACTGGATAGGTTTTGAGGTTGTCAATTTGAATCAAAACGTTTTCAGCTACCATAATCTCGAGTAACTCTTCGCTTTCATAGTTTGAATAGTTTTCTTGTACGAGACGGCGAGCCGATTCTGCATGTTTTAACCAGTCATATACTAAAGGCATGTCCGCCTGTAATTTATTGAGCTTGAGCAATCCTTTCATTGCTCCACAATGAGAATGTCCACAGACCACAATTTGTTCGATTCCTAGGGCATGAATAGCGTATTCGATAGTTCCTCCTTCGCCCCCGTTAGCTGCTCTATAGGGAGGAATGATATTGCCCGCGTTCCGAATGACAAACAGTTCCCCTACATCAGCTTGAGTAATGAGATTTGGATCTATCCGAGAATCAGAACAGGTAATAAAGAGGACTCGGGGTTTCTGACCGTGAGAAAGTTGCGCCAGGAGTTGTTGGTGGGAGGTAACATAAGTATCTCGAAATTTATGCAGACCGCGAATTAGCTTCTTCACTATGGTTTGTCTTTATTTAAGTAGGGGACGATTGAATAATATTTCTCTTTATCAATTTTAAATTTAACTTGATGTCAGAACAATTCCCTATCCGTCTTACGGTGAAAATGAATTTTGACCGCGTAATCTCAAAAGCTGAGTAGTATTGGCTAAAGTTCGCCTTCCACAATTTTCTGGCGCGTGGGTTTTACAGTTGCCAGCCCAAAAATCCGGCAATCTGACTTGCTAAAGTAAGTGTATCGAAGGGCTTGGTAATTACTCCCCGAACTCCTGCAGCATAAAATCGACGGCGATCGGCAGCTTGAGCTTTTGCAGTTAAGAAAATTACAGGAATTTGATTAATTTTAGGATTGGCTTGTAATTTTTTTAAGGTGACCAAACCATCCATATCCGGCATCATCACATCCAGGAGAATTGCATCGGGCTGTTCGGTTTCGGCAATATAGATACCTTCTTGACCAGAAGAGGCGGTTAGTAACTGCCAGTCTGCTTCTAGTTGTAGACTGAGTCTAGCTAGTGCCTGAATATCCTCTTCGTCATCTATAAAAAGAATGCGCTTAGCAATCACGCTCACGATTTTACTACCCTCCTAAAAGGCATTGCTGAATAATTGTATGATTTTGGCTGACACGGTGACGCGGTGACACGGAGAAAATAAATTTCTTTTGATAACTGATTCATACCCGAATTAGGCTAAATTTAAGTTTGCATGACTAATTAAGGCTAGAATTGGTTGGTTTTCTGTAACTTATACCTAGCGATCGCTAGGTTATTCCTTCTTTTTTTTGATTGCTGGCAGAGTAAAGTAAAAAGTAGTGCCTTCGCCTACAGTACTTTCAGCCCAAATGCGACCTTCATGCTGCTGTACAATTTTGCGGCAAATCGCCAGACCCAAACCCGTACCTCCCATTTTGCGAGAGTTAGAACCATCTACCTGTTGAAAGCGTTCAAAAATAGTTTCTAGTTTATCTGCCGGAATGCCTCGTCCTTGGTCTTTAATTTGAAAGAGAATTTCATCTTTCAAACTTTCGACTTTGAGCCAAACCTTACTTTGAGGAGGAGAAAATTTAATGGCATTGCTCAGTAAATTGGTTAAGGTTTGAATAATGTGATCGCAATCAGCCCATAACTGAAGCGAGGAGAGAGCTTTGCTTTCTTTTTCTTCAATACACAGGGTAATTTCATTCTGGTGAGCCATTCTCTCGATGGTGGCTGTTGCTTGCTCGATTAGTTCTATTGGCTTACAGAGTTGTTTTTCCATCATTACTTTGCCCGATTCGAGCCGTTCGAGATCGAGGACATCATTAATTAAGCGGACTAAGCGATCAGTATTTTTTAAGGCAATTGCTACCATTTCCCGCCCCGATTGAGAGAGATTGCCGAGGCGGTCTGCCGATAGAAGTCGTAGAACGCCATGAATTGAGGTTAGCGGCGTGCGCATTTCGTGACTGGCAACAGAAACAAATTCACTCTTCATTTGCTCTACTACTTTGCGATCGCTAATATCACTAATCATGGCAAAGAAACCCTTTACCTCACTTTCTCCTTCAAGATTGGGTATAAAACTAGCACTGACCCAGCGATAACTTTTTTGTTTGTCGGGCAATTCTACTTCAAAGGTAACTGACTGACCGGAGAGTGCTAATTCGACATAGGGACAGATTTTTTGATAAGCTGCTCTACCTATTACATCCCTAAGAAAAAGTCCATCGATTTGAGTACAAGAAAGTCCAAACCAATCCTCATGGGCTTGATTATTGAAACGATATCGCTGCTGGGCATCTATATAGGCAATGAGAATAGGTAAAGCATTAGTAATCAGACGCAATTGTTCTTCGCGACGGCGCAGTTCCTCTTCTGCTAGCTTACGTTCGGTGATATCTTTAAGCATTACCGTAAAAATTAATCCCTGTCGGGACTGTAGTTTAGAAATCGAGGCTTCGGCAGGAAATTGTTGACCGTTTTTACGCAGACCGACAACCTCACTATTACGATCTCCCATTCGACGAGATAAACTGGGAAAGTTGCCAAAATCGCGGATGTGTTGACGATGAATGGAGCGAAAGGCTTCTGGCAGCAACATATCTAAAGCTTGTCCCAAAACTTCGTTGCTGCGGTAACCAAAAATTTTTTCCGCACCCTGATTAAATATTTGGATGCGTTGATTTTCATCAATGGAAATTACCGCTTCGTCAGCAGTATCTAAAATTCCTGCTAGTTTTTGCTCACTTTCTCGAAGGGCTTGTGCTGTGAGTTGACGCTCCCTAATTTCTTGCTGTAGCTGTTGGTTGGCTGCTGTTAGTTCGGCAGTGCGTTCGGTAACTAGTTCTTCTAGGTGATTGAGTAGTTGAGCTTGAGATAGAGCCACGCTAATTTGGTCTGCTAATTGCTGCAATAGTTCGATTTCCCAGTCTTGCCACTGCCTGGGACTACTGCACTGGTGAACGATTAACAAACCTTTAAGGCAATCCTGGCTGAGAATGGGCACTACCAGCTTAGCTCTGATGGCAAACTGTTTTAGTAAAATTATCACCTCTGGCTCAATTTGGAATCGAGCTAGATCGGCGATCGCTAAAATCTGTCCCTGACGATACTGTTCTAAATAATTACCTTGCAGGAGAGGATCGGCCATCTCCCAACCCAGCATGGAAGGAAAGCCAGGAAGTACGGCTTCGCTAAGGGGTATAACCGTACCATTAGGCTGAAGTTTTACAATTAAGACGCGATCGCAAGCCAGCAGATTTTGCACCTCTGTCACTGTCGTTTGCAGAATTTCTTCTAGTCGCAGGGACTTACGAATCTTGCGGGTTACTTCTGCCAGCAACTGTGCCTGTCGATGCTGACGCTCTAACTTATCTTGGGCTTTGCGTTGTTCTGTAATATTTATCCCCGTAGCAATGACATACTCGACCTTGCCTTCAGAATCGAGTAAAGCCGTATTCGACCAAGAAATCAGGTGGCGATCGCCATTTTTACTAACCCAGTAATTTTCATAAGTATCAGGAAATTGCCCTGCTAACAGCCGTTGATAAACAGCTTTGACCACTTCTTTCTCTTCCTCAACCAGCAAAAAGTCCCACAAACATTTCCCTCTAACTTCGGCAAAGCAATAGCCACTGATTTGTTCGCAAGTTCGATTGAAGCTAACCATGCGTCCGTGGCGATCGCTTACCACGATCAATGCGCCAACAGTATTTAAAACAGCGGCATTAAAATCTCGCTCTCGCTTCAGTGCTTGTTCTGCCTGCTTGCGTTCCGCTTCGCGGTGTTTTGCAGCGGTAATATCTTTGGCAATGCCAGCACGACGATAAATTTCTCTCCTCTCATTCACAATAGGAAAGCCGCGATCCCAAATCCAGCGCACCGAACCGTCGGGTCGCACGATCCGATACTCTACATCAAAGCAAGCCGTGGGATTTTCTTTTAGTGCCAAAAGCATCTGTTGGTAGTCTTCAGGATGAATCGTTTCTAAAAAAAGTTTGGGATTGGCATATAAACTTTGGCAACTGCGTCCCCAAATCCGCTCGTAAGCAGGACTGACATAGAGAATTTTTTGTTTATCGGCATCGCTCATCCAGAAAACGTCATCGATATTTTCTGTCAGTTGCCGGAATTTCTCTTCGCTCTGTTCACGAGCTTTGTGGGCTCGCAATGCCATGATACCGTAAGTCAAATCGTCAGCAAGTTCTGACAGTAACTGAACTTCGGTCGGATCGAAGGCATCGGCTCGGGCAGAATAAAGGTTGAGCACGCCAAAAACTCGATCATTTGTAATTAAAGGCAAAGCAATTGAAGCGGCATAGCCCCGTTGCCGAGCTTGTTCGCGCCAGAGTTCATAATCGGAGTTGACCCAAATATCTTGAAACACACAGGGTTGAGCAGTTCTGACAGCAACTCCCGTAGAACCTTTTTCCCGTTCTGTATCTGTCCGAGTAAGGTTTAAGGTTGCTAAATAACCATTTTCTAATCCTGCTTTGGCAACTGGAATTATGCTTTTAGACTCATCGTGTTCGACAAATCCTACCCATGCCATCCGGTAGCCGCCAACAGTAACCAGAATTTGACAGATATTATTCAATAGATCCGTTTCGGTGGAAGCTCTTACTAACGCCTGATTGCAATTACTTAGAGTTTTCAAGGCGCGGTTGACCCGACGGAATTCTTCATTAGCTCGTAATAGTTGTGCCGTCTTTAAATCAACTCTTTGCTCTAAAATATTATTGGTCTGTTGGAGAGCTGCCTCTATTCGTGTTTTTTCGGCAATTTCAGTATGTAATTGTTGATTAATTTGCCTCAGTTCAACTGTCTGTCGCTCTAAAACTTGCTGTAGTTGTTCTAGTTCCCCCAGCATTTCTACCGGATCGAGAACGCGCAGCAGACTAGTTTGAGACACGATTCCCATCAATTTCCCTCCTTCGTCAGTAACTACTAAACGTCGGACACGATGTTGTTGCATTTTTTGCTGGGCACTCCAGAGAGAATCTTGAGGCATGAGGGGTAACAATGGAGTACTCATGACAGTTTCTGCCTTAGTTTGAGCTAAATTTAGCCCTAAAGACTGAAATTGGACAATATCTCTTTCTGTAACAATGCCAATAGGTGTTAGTCTTTCTTTGTCAGATGAATGAAGGGACGTACCAACCGAGGGATTTTGTTTCGGTTTTCTACGGGGAGCATCTCTTGGCTCGAAGCGTTTTTCAAGAGGGCTAAATAAATTCCCAAGGGGCTGTTGCTGAAATTTACGATCTTCTCGCACGCCGCCGGAGCTTTCATCCTGCGGAACGAGAAGTTCGGAGCTCGAACATCCCGCTCCGCAGGACTCCCCTTGTAAGTCCCGTTCCGAACTTGGTTCGGGCGACGAGCCCTCCGCCTGAGATGTTTTTGGCGGGGTCGACCCTTTACAAATCACCACGCAACTGACTTGATGTTCGGTCATCAGTTGAGCTAAATGAAGCACCGAAGCATGAGGTGGAGCGTGAATTACCTCTTCATGCATCACGTCTATTACACGCCTCAACTGGAGAAAATTAAGAGGTTTGAGGGCTTGACGAATACTGTTAAGTGTAATTACTCCCAGCAATCTTTGTCGCTCATCTAAAATGGGTAGGTGACGAATGCGATGCTGATGAAGGTAAGACAGAACAAAAAAAACGTCTTGCAACTGAGACTGCGCTAGAGTAATAACTGGTTGGGTCATTACATCAGCAATTGTCGCTTCTGTCACGTTGACTCCCGAGGCTACCAATTTTACTAAATCTCGCTCGGTAAAGATGCCTACAAGACGCTCTTGGCTCATTACTAAGGCGTAACTAGATGGTCTGGCTACGATCGATTGCTCGTCTGTCGGGAGATAAAAGTTAGTCTGGTCGATGGAATCGCGCGCACCGCGCAGTGTTTCAGCGTGTCCGCCGAGCTCGTACAAACTACAATTACGCCCCCGTGTCCGACTCATTTGGTCTAGGGCTTCTGACAGCGGAGTATCCGGGCTGACAATCAGAGGATAGCAGTCTAAAACTTCCTCTAGATTAAATGAATAAATTGGTAGCCTTTGCTGCTGCATAATGAATTTTGGGAGTTGTGGGGGAAAGCATCCTACTTGAGAGTGCTAACTTTTTTCGTCAAAATGGTTGCTTTGTTTGGTTGGAAGATTATTGTTAACTTTACCTCGAAGCCTAACAACCTTGATGGCTAGTGAGCAAAATTAAATCGCGATTGCCCTCTGTTTTAAGTTTAAATTATTCCTCTTAATTGCTCGTCTCTTCACAAGTTCCTCAAATTTTTGACCTATTTTTAAATTCAAGTTGCCTCAAACTTTAACTAAAAAAATGTCGAAGAAGTCTAAAATTCGAGAGCAATTAATTAGCTTCTTGCACTCAGAGTTGGCTGTTCCTGATGATTCTATTACCTTCGCCAGCAAAAACGGTGAACAAGACCCAAATATTTTGTCCGTAATTCTTTGGCAGTACGGACTGCTAACTTTGGAACAGCTCGAACAAGTATTTAATTGGTTAGAAACAGCTTAGTTTAAGGTCGAACTAGTGAGGCAAGATTTGTTATTGTCACCCAGATAAGCGACTTAGCGTTCGATGGCAGTTCTTCTCGATGCGTTAAATGTTGTAGTTGTTACTCCTCTTAAAATGGAAGTTGATATGGAATATCTCTATTATCTAGCCAATGCTAGCCTTACCCTAAGAATTGTCGAGTATTTACACGCTCATCCTCAAATTCCTTTGGATTTTATTTCGGTTATTAATTTAATTGATGGTTGGGTAGTTAGAATTAAAATGAAATATCCCCTTCCACTCCAGCGAGAAGGAGACTTCCGGGCTTATTTAAATGAATTGGGCTTTTACTACCAACCTCCAAAACGGATAGCGATCGCCCTTCACGATCTAGAAGCAGGACAATCTCCAACTAAAGTGATGGAACGTTATCAAGTGGTAGTAGTTTCCCACGGAAACCCAGAACAAGAGGAAATCGAAGCATTTCGAGAACAATTTATTGAAAGATTAGGATACTGTCCGCAACACATGGTATGAGCGAGACCTAGAGTTGTAGAGGCAGAGCGGCTAATAAACAGTATTACTTGATACTGCGTATCCGTTCTAAGCGATTGAGGATGCGATTGGCTAACTCTGCCCCTACCACGGGTTTACTGATAAAATCATCGGCACCCAGGGCAAATGCTTGATGCTGGGTTTTTTCATCCTGGTGAACCGTTAGAAATAATACTGGTAATCGCTGCCATTGAGGATCGCTGCGGAGTACCTGACAAAGTTCCATCCCACTTACTTCCGGCATTTCCACATCCAGTACCAATAAATTGGGATTGACTTTTGCTAAAACACTCCAAAACTGCTTTGGATTGTCAAGAGTGGTAAGTTGGAATCCCCAAGGTTGAAGGGCTATTTTGGTCGCGGCAAGAAGCTGGGGGTCATCATCGACAATAAGAATCTTAGCTCTAGAACCAGAACCCTCTAACAGATCGCTGACCGATTCTATTGCTTGGACAGGGGTAACCGGATACTGTAGTACTAGGTTGCCTCCTTGACGAACTACTTGAAGACGGTCGTTAAAATCTCCTCCTTCCATAACTACCACCATGGGGAGAGAAGGCATCCGAGCGTGAATTTCTCTTAACAGTACCAAGCTTTCCTCATTTGGAAAAGAAGTTTTTAGCAAAGCGATCGCTGGAAGTTCCCGCGTGAGCAACTCTCTCACTGATGAAAGAGTAGATGCGATCGCCGTTCGCAAATTCCAGTTCCCTGCCTCTTGCGCTAGCTGTCGAGCCCATTGCTCATCCCGAGTCCCAATTAACAATAAGGGTTTTTCACTCAATTGTGAACCACAGTTGTGCTCCGGAGATTTATTTTTTATTTCTGAGTGTAGAACGTTAACTATTTCATCTAATTGTCTAGCTTGCTCTTGAGTCAAAGGCAATTCAGCTTCTAGTAACTGTTCGACTTCTCGCGCTATCTTTGACCCTTCAGAAAAACCAAAACTACCTAAAGAACCTGCTAGCTTGTGTGCTGTAGCTTTAGCTTGCTGTTGAAGCTTTTCATTAGATTGCTGTTCTTTAAGAGCGACAACCGCCTTGCTCAAGATAGCCAATCTTTCTTCCATTACCTGCTTGAAATTTTCCCAAGCTTCTGCAACTGCAACGTTATGTTTTGCTTTGGTCGTTTTTTTGGCTCTTGATATGGCTTTAGCAGTTTTTGCAGGGGATTGAGAGGCGAAAGATTTTAGACGGTAGCCTATACCATAAACTGTCTCGATTATATTCGCCGGAGCACCTGCTTGCTTTAGTTTTTGGCGCAATCCTTTGATGTGGGTTCTAACTGCATCTTCTCCTGGAGGATCTTCAAAAGACCACAAATTCTCGATAATCGCCCCAGCACTGTAAACGTGTTTCGGGTTACGCAGAAATAATTCTAGAAGAGCATATTCCTTAGGGGTTAGATGTAAAGGCTGCTCTTGGTAAGTAACGTTACAGGTGTTAGAGTCTAAGCTTAAATTTTCCCATTGCAGTATGGGGGGTAAGGTACGAGATTCTCTCCGCAGGAGGGCACGAATGCGAGCGGTTAGCTCCGCAAAGTCAAAGGGCTTAACCACATAGTCATCGGCACCAGCATTAAGTCCCCTCACCTTATCAATACTCCTATCCCTTGCAGTCAGGAGAAGAATAGGCATCTGATAACCCTCCGAACGCAGTCTTTGACAAAGACTGACACCGTCAAGCTTGGGGAGCATGACATCAAGCACGATTAAGTCATAGGTAAAAAGCGAGACGTACTCCCACGCAGCTTCGCCGTCAATAGCAATATCAACTGCATAGTGTTGTTCGATTAAATTATTGGCGAGAGCTTCCATCAAAGGCTCATCGTCATCGACTAATAAAATTCTCATGGGAGCTGTTCTAGCTACTCTAAGGGTGAGTATAATACCAAATCAAATTTAGGTGACGAAGATTGCAGTAAACACAATCATGAAAATCTCTTGTTACGATTGATTAATAGGCAATCGAGATTGTTTGAGATTGCTATTTTGGTCTTCAGACTAGACTTTCAGTTCTGATTCAGTTCTGAAAATTTTTGTCCCCTCCTTTAATTCTACAAACTCACAAATTGATAAAATATAGGTAGATGTGAAGTAAAGTTTTCTTCATCGCTAACGCTCACTCTCAAACTGCTCAGTTTAAAATATTGGCAGTTGAGTAGTTGAGAAAAATTAATCGATCTTCTTTGCCTAAATCCTCTAATAAAAAAGATTTGAACATCGGAGGGAGGTACTATGGCTATCACTCGTTGGGAACCTTTCCAAGAAATTGAAAGATGGGAACCTTTCCGTTGGGAACCTTTCCGCGACATAGAAACCTTACAACGGCAGATGAATCGTTTGTTCGATCGCCTGATGCCGAGTGGCAATGGAGAACGTCGCGCACTTGCTTTTATGCCTTCAGCAGAAATGGAAGAAACGGCGGATGAATTTCATCTCAAACTAGAAGTTCCAGGGCTGGAACCCAAAGACATTAATATCCAAGTCACGGAAAATTCCGTTTCCATCAGTGGCGAACGCAAAGAAGAAACTCGTACCGAAGAAAAGGGTATGTTCCGTTCTGAATTCCACTATGGCAGATTTGAAAGGGTTATTCCTCTACCAGCCCACATTCAAAGCGATAAAGTGAAAGCCGAATACAGAAACGGCATCCTTAATCTTACCTTACCCAAAGTTGAAGAAGAAAAGCGCAAAGCTGTCAAAATTGAAGTAGTCTGACATTTTTCTTCCAAGAGAAAACCAGTTGGCTTATTGCAACGATTGAGGTAAGGAATTGTAAGGGAAATGGGAGAAGAAAGTAATTTCTTCTCCCATTTCTCTGTATTTGTTTTTTCTTCTAAGGATAGGAAAGATAGTCGTCCGTCGCTTTCCGTATAGGGAGGAAAACCGTAACTTACACTACCTTGACGGTATTTACAAATTTTTGTTACATTAATTCATACTTAGAAATAAAACTTATAGGAGATAGGTAAGATTACTATTCTTCTCATAGCCGTATTTATAATTGGTTGGGCTGCTGCCGCTATTTTGGGAACTCAAGCTTATTTTCTCGGCGAACAAACCAAACCCATTCACGAACGTAACTTAAAATCTCAATCATTTGAACAATTAGCAAAAGCCATTACTGGCAAAGAAACTAATCACGCTGAAAGAATTCCCGCTTACGCAATGGACACTTATGCTAGTCAAACTCTTCCCAACGGATAATATCGCAGGAGTCAGGGGTCAGTTATCAGTTATCAGGCAAAAATCAGAAGTCAGGAGTCAGAAAGACCTTCGGTAGTCGCTATGGACCCTTCGGGAGCGCGTACAGAAGTATGATTCTTAAGCTGCAATGATTTGAGCTATTCATTCAAGAGACAAGGTAGACCACAGGGGAAAAGGAAGCTCCCTTGTTCTCCTTGTCTTCTCTTCTCTCTTGTCTTTCTTTGGGTGTGTCCTAATATTTTTGACTACTGCTATAAATAGCAGACAACCCCAAAAGCTAGACAACGATTTTTAACAACCGCAACCTAGCTTTTAGGGTTGTTTTTTTTATATAATTTGTGAAAAGTTAGATTGCCCGAGCGAGAAATGGCAGTGACTTATTGTTCGGCAGTAGCCAATTCTGTACTACCGGAAACACGACGGCGAGTAAGAGTATTAAACAACATTTGACCAATAGCTTTGATCAAATTTCCTTCCAATTCTTTGAACATATTCATATTCATGCCAAAAGCCGCGTTTGCTTCATCGACAATTCTTTCGGCTGTTTTTTGGTCGATAGGCAATTCATTCATCCGTTGACGGTATTCGTTTTTAAAGGCTTTTTCGTCGGTAATATCTTCAAATTCATAAAAAGCTGTACCTTGACCATCGGCGAGATTCATCGCTCTTTGGGAGATTTTTTTGAGAATTTGTCCTCCCGATAAATCTCCCAGATAGCGAGTATAGGAATGAGCAACCAGCAATTCCGGTTGAGAATCAGCCACTTGTTGAATACGTTCTACATAGGCTTTACCCGCTTCGGATAAAGTAACCTCTTCCCGCCAGTTAGAACCGTAGTAAAAATACAAATCTTGTTCTAAACTTTGTTTTCGATTTAACTCGGGAAAATAAATTTTGGAGACAACAGGATGGTCTTGAAGTTTTTCCATTTCCTCTTCCATCGCCGAATAGACAAAGTAGAGGTTAGCAACCAATTTGCGATAAGATTTTTTTTCAACTACGCCTTTAAGAAAGCATTTAACAAAGCCTACATTTTCTGCCATGGTATGGGATTTTTTTGTTCCCTCGCGCAACATCGTGGCTAAATTTACACTCATGCTAAATTTCCTGCTTTTACGGTTTACTATGGGTGTATTAATCTTTACAAAAAAGGAAAAATCTGCCTAATTGGGTAGATTAAACTGATTTAATGAGAATTTTCATTAAGAATTCTTACAAGAAGAGGCGGGGAAAATTAATAAAACACGATTTTACGGCTTTAAGAGCCTGGTGATTCGTCAATCCCTAAATGTTAAATTTGTTTTACATTTATTTATTCCCGATTCATAAAATTGTCTACTGCTTTAGCAAACCTGTTTAGTCAAAATTAGCAAATATTTACGTTCTCCTCTACGGCATCATTCCGAACCGAGCGAGACTGGAAAAGGGAGTTTGCTTAGTAGGCTATGCTCTAGGGGAATATTGGCATCCGAATCTAAATGTAAATAAATTTAAACTCTCACCTTTGTGAGTTATCGCAGATAAGCTTGCCGAATGGACTTTATCTATGAAGATTATCTTTAATTAAAATTTAAATAAAGTTCTGAGCTTATATCTATTTACTAAATTAATCATCGAATCGATCAATGTTAGTCAACAGATACCAATATAATTAAAATTCGTGCTTATAATCAGTACAGGATTCTTTATTTATCCAAAAACTTCTTATCCTAAATTTACAATCTAATAAAAACTATAATTAGGGAGTGATGCCTCGAATACTTGTAATTGACGACGATCCCACAATCTCCGAATTAGTCGCAATCAATTTAGAAATGGCTGGCTATGATGTCAATCAAGCAGAAGACGGCATCAAAGGACAAGCTCTAGCCGTACAGCTGCAGCCAGACCTGATCCTGCTAGACTTAATGCTACCTAAAGTTGATGGTTTTACTGTTTGTCAACGATTGCGTCGAGACGAGCGCACTTCCGATATTCCGATTTTGATGTTGACTGCTTTAGGTCAAACCCAAGACAAAGTAGAGGGATTTAACGCTGGTGCCGACGATTATTTGACTAAACCCTTTGAAGTAGAAGAAATGTTGGCAAGGGTAAGAGCTTTGCTAAGACGAACAGACCGGATTCCTCAGGCAGCTAAACACTCAGAAATTCTTAACTATGGTCCTTTAACTCTGATTCCCGAGCGATTTGAGGCAATTTGGTTTGAGAAAACGGTCAAGTTAACTCACTTGGAATTCGAATTACTACATTGTCTTTTACAACGTCACGGACAAACTGTCGCTCCTAGTGAAATCCTTAAGGAGGTATGGGGATACGATCCCGATGATGATATCGAAACTATCCGCGTTCACATTCGACATCTGAGAACCAAGTTAGAGCCAGATCCTCGCCATCCTCGTTATATTAAAACCGTATATGGTGCAGGTTACTGCTTAGAATTGCCTAGCAACGACCAAGCCATGACAAACACCGACCAAGCGGCAGTTTAGATACATTGGGAATTAGTTCAAACAACCAAAAGCTAAAAATGCTATCTTGAAGTAAAATACCTGATTATACCATTACCTTAATGTTAGACAAGGAAAAAACAGGTAACTAGGGCTTAGTTTTAGTATTTGGAATGAGTCCATGCAGTTGGCGATCGCTAGAAACAAAAATACACCAATAGCAGACAAGATGGTTGAGTTAAGCAACACTCACCTCAATTGCGGTTAGCAAATTATTTACCAAGGCTTTTGCTTTAAACAAATATAATATATGGGCAAAAAAGCAAAAATCAAAAAAAGACGAAAAGAATCTTCAAAAACTTCCGAATCGAATAACAAGTATGAGTCGACTCAATTTGTAAAGCAACTAACGAAATTGGGATATCAATTAGAGCAGATTGAGCGATCGCCGGAAGTCCCGGCAGAGAGAACCGAACCCCAGTTGTAATCTTAGGCAATAGATTACTGGTGCAGACTCTGTTAATTAGATAAATAAAGAAAAAATTTTAAAACTTAGTCTTAATCTACATCAGTATTAATAGCTATAGCAGTCCTTATTTGTGAAAACTTCTAAATCCCAACACCTAGAATAACTCAAATAAAATTGCTATAGATGGACTATCTTACTCTAGCTTCATCTGATTTGCGATGTTTGTAGGCTATATACAGGCTTGCTAGTTCTCGTCTTTTGTTAGTTGACAATTGTTGATATCTAGAGAGTTTTCTTATTAGTTCGACACAAGAAAGAGGAAGAACTATTGGCCAAAATAAAGGTGCAATTAGTAAAACTAACCAAGATAATAAATGAGTTTTTGGTGTAGTGGTATCGAGCAAAAAAAGAACAAACCAAAGACAAAAAACTATTAAGGAAATTACTAAATATAAAGTAGGTAGTGTTTGTAGCATCCCATTTACTTTTAGTTTCAAAGCATTGAAGAAAGTTAATATTCTTAGTGATAAGCTTAGTTTTATTATCAGCTAGTCAGGCGAAAAAACTATTAGTACAATTACTTAAATTTATATAAATCTTTTAATAAGATATTTTTTTATGCAAGCTCTTATCAAGATAATTAATTTGAAACAAGCAATAAAATAGATAAAAACTTAAAACCAAAATAATCAATTTATATTTTGTTAAGTTTCTTGAGAAATAAATGAATGGGTGTAAATAAATATAAATCAAGATGAATTGTTGAGTTTTAGGTAGATGTTGTCTATTATTTATAGCGAAGCGAAAGAAAGCCTCGTCGTTTCACAAGGTCTTTTCCACCGATCTCCTATCTTGTTTTTACTGACTGAAAATAGACTAATTTCATACCAAAAAAAATTAAATTGGTATCGATAATTGTTTTTGGGGCTATTTGGGGAAACTGAATTTGTAGATATTGCCAAAGTAATTCGGAATCACCCCCAGTAAAAAGAATATTACTATAAGGAAACTGTCGCTCCCAATCAGTAATAAAACTCCATATACTAGCTAAGATTGTATAAATAACTCCACTTTCAATTGCTTGGGACGTATCTAAAGCCCAACGAGGAGGTAAGGATTGAGGCAAATATACTTCTGGTAAAGCTGCCGTTTGACCCGAAAGGGATTGAAGGTGCAATCTCAAACCCGGTGCGATCGCCCCACCAACTAATTGCTGGCGATCGCTAATACCTGTAAAGGTTAAGGCAGTACCCGCATCAATGACCAGGGAGGGAACACCATAAATATTAGATGCACCCCAGATAGCTAGGGCACGGTCTATACCCAGTGTAGGATAAATACCTTCTAGAGGTATGTCAGCTAAAGTGATTTGTTTGAGAGGGGAATAAGATTGCCAAAAAGCTGTTTGTCGTGGCACGACTGAAGCCAGGCATAAAGGTAGTTCCCAAAGCTCGTTTTCCCTTAAACGATCGGGTAATATTTCTCGGGGGAATTTACCTTCTACTATTGGTTGAGTCAAATGTTGGCTGTGCCAAGTTAATAGCAAAAATTCACCTTTAAACCAAGCCCAATGCAATCTAGAATTACCGATCGCTAGGCATAACCAGTCTTGAGACTCTAGCTTGCTAATTGCTCGCTCGGAGGGCATTTTATTAATATTCATTCAGATATTCTTGACACTTCAATAAATTTTTTTGATTAAGTCTTTACTAAACAGACGTGTAACAATAAAGAAAAATAAACGCAGATAAAAAACCGTAAAGGAGAGAAAAGATGGTCGCAACACCTCCCCAAATCCAAAAGCGGTTAACCATACAAACCGCCCAAATTGCCCCAGATACTACAACCATCCGTTCTCTCGATTGGGATCGCGATCGCTTTGATATTGAATTTGGATTGCAAAACGGAACGACTTACAATTCATATATAATTTGCGGTGAGAAAACCGCTTTAGTCGATACTTCTCACGAAAAATTTCGCCAGTTATATCTCAATACCCTTACAGATTTAATCGCTCCTCAAGAAATAGACTATATAATTATCAGCCATACCGAACCAGATCACAGTGGCTTAGTCAAAGATGTTCTGCAATTAGCCCCTCAAGCAGTGGTGGTAGGAGCAAAAGTAGCCATCAAGTTTTTAGAAGATTTAGTTCATCGACCCTTTGAGCGACAATTAGTCAAAAATGGGGATACTTTAGATCTAGGAAAGGGTCATGTTATTGAATTTGTTAATGCTCCCAACCTCCATTGGCCCGATACTATTTTTAGTTACGATCGCGGTACGGAAGTCCTCTTTACCTGCGATGCGTTTGGCATGCATTATTGCTCAGATCTTACCTTTGATGAAGACTTAGGAGCAATCGAGCATGATTATCGCTTTTATTATGAATGTTTGATGGCTCCCAATGCTCGTTCCGTTCTTTCTGCTATGAAAAGGATGGAGAAATTAGGTGCAATTAATACTGTAGCTAATGGTCACGGACCGCTGCTACGCTACAACCTTAATGAACTATTAGACCGCTACCGCAACTGGAGTCAAGCCCAAACCAAAGCAGAAAAAATCGTTGCCGTTTGTTACGTTTCAGACTACGGCTATAGCGATCGTCTCTCTCAAGCTATTGCCAGAGGTATTACCAAAACTGGAGTGGCAGTAGAAATGGTCGATCTGCGCTCGGCAGAAAATACTGAGGTACAGGAATTAATCGGTCGCGCGGCGGGTATTGTTATCGGTATGCCTCCTCTGGCTGGCAGTAATCTTAAGGAAATAACTGCTAATATCGGCACTATTTTAGCGGCAGCTAAGGAAAAACAAATCATCGGTATGTATGAATCTTATGGCGGTGATGATGAACCTATCGACCCGCTTTTGACTAAATTTCGAGATGTAGGGTTAAAAAAGGCTTTTCCTTCCATTCGCATTAAAGACACTCCCCAGGAAGCAACTTATCAACTATGTGAAGAAGCAGGAACGGATTTGGGACAACTATTAACCCGCGACAAGTTGGTTAAGCAAATGAAGTCTCTCGATACCGATCTTGACAAAGCGATGGGACGGATCGGCGGAGGACTTTATATTATTACTGCTACTAAAGGAGATATCAGTAGTGCCATGCTAGCTTCTTGGGTTTCTCAAGCTAGCTTTGAACCCCCAGGTTTAACTATTGCCGTTGCTAAAGATCGGGCGATCGAGTCTTTGATGCAAGTAGGCAATCGCTTCGTTTTGAATGTTTTGGAGGAAGGAAAATACCAAAACCTGATGAAGCATTTTCTCAAAAGGTTTAAACCAGGTGCCGATCGCTTTGCAGGAGTAAAGACACAAACCGCCTCTAATGGTTCGCCGATTCTGACCGAAGCTTTAGCCTATTTAGAATGCGAAGTAGTTAGCAGGATGGAATGCAGCGACCATTGGATTGTCTACAGTAAAGTAACCACAGGTCGAGTATCTAATCCCGATGCCCTAACGGCAGTGCATCATCGTAAGGTAGGCAATCATTATTAATTAAAAGCCTAGGGTGGGCAATGCCCACTCTTAAATACCAAAACCATATACTGTTTACGTAATTAAATTAATAAATCATAAAATTTCTCGATTTAAATATTTAAAATTATGCCAATCGATCGACCCAGAGACGTTCAAGTTTTTCCCGTCGCTACCGATACGAGAGTATTGCGATCGCGCACCTGGGATAGACTCAAGTTTGAAATTGAATACGCCCTTCAAAAAGGAACGACAGCCAATTCTTATTTAATTGAAGGAGATAAAATCGCTTTACTAGATCCGCCCGGAGAATCCTTTACCGAGATTTTCCTGACTGCCTTAAAAGAAAGGATAGAACCTAAAACAATCGATTATGTCATTCTCGGACATATAAATCCCAATCGCGCTGTCACTATCGAAGCTTTGCTAGAAATTGCTCCTCAAATTACTTTTGTAACCTCCAATCCAGGGGCAATTTCTCTGCGGAAAATACTAGAAGCACCAGAATTAAAAATTACAGTCGTTAAAGGAGAAGAAACTCTCGATCTGGGTCGAGGTCATCTTTTAGAATTTATTCCTACTACCAATCCTCGCTATCCCGATCAACTCTGCACCTACGACTCAAAAACTCAAGTCTTATATACAGATAAACTTTTTGGTGCCCATGTCTGCGGCGATCAGGTTTTTGACGAAGGCTGGACAGTTTATAACGAAGACCGCCGTTATTACTTCGATTGTCTGATGGCACCCCATGCCCGTCAAGTAGCTGTTGCCCTAGAAAAAATTAGTGACAAACCAGCAAGAATCTATGCTACGGGTCACGGTCCCCTGGTACGCTATAGTCTTAAAGAATTAATCGCCCAATATAAAGAATGGACGAAACAACAAAGCAACCAGGAACTTAGTGTTGCTTTAATTTATGCTTCAGCATATGGAAATACAGCTACAATCGCCCAAGCCATAGCCAGAGGTATTACTAAAGCAGGAGTCGGTGTCGAATCAATCAATGCTGAATTTGCCGAACCAGAGGAAATTAAGACAGCAGTTCAACAAGCAGCAGGTTTTATAATGGGGTCCCCCACTTTAGGGGGTCACGCACCTACTCAAATCCAAACAGCTATGGGTATTGTCCTGGCCAACACTGATAAAACTAAACTAGCTGGCGTGTTTGGTTCTTACGGGTGGAGTGGTGAAGCCATTGACTTGCTAGAAAATAAATTCCGCAACGCTGGTTATAATTTTGGTTTTGAACCCATCCGTGTTAAATTCAAACCCACCGATGCCATTATCAAAACCTGCGAAGAGACGGGGACAGACTTCGCTCAAGCTTTAAAAAAAGCCAAGCGTGTCCGCAAAGCCAAACAAACTGGCAGCACTTCAGAAACTGCACGGACAGAACAGGCTTTGGGCAGAATTATTGGTTCTCTGTGCGTAGTTACTACCAAACAAGAAGAGTTAGCAGGGGCAATGTTAGCTTCCTGGGTGTCACAGGCTACTTTTAATCCCCCTGGTTTAACTGTCGCAGTAGCTAAAGAAAGAGCGATCGAATCTCTCTTGCATACAGGCAGTAAGTTTGTCCTCAATATCCTCCAAGAAGGTAAACATATTGGTTTAATGAAGCATTTTCTTAAACCCTTTGCCCCAGGAGAAGACCGCTTTGTTGATGTATCTACTGAAGAAGCCCAAAATGGTTGTCCGATCCTTACCGATGCTCTTGCCTATTTAGAATGTCAAATCGATAATCGCATCGAGTGTGGCGATCACTGGTTAGTTTATGCCATAGCCGAAAGAGGTAAGCTTTTGCAGTCAGAAGGGGTGACTGCAGTCCATCATCGTAAGTCAGGCAGTCATTATTAGAAAATCAACAAATAACTACAAGAGGGTAAAAATTCTTTTAGTTGAAGTCTTTCTTCTTATTGAGATATGGCGATCGCATGGAATATTTATCGGTTCTCGAACAAGCTGCCAATTCCTTTTTAACTAACTCTGATTTACCTAGTCCTGCAGTAGTAGTAGATGCTTTATTAGTAGCAGAAAGACAAGGACGCAAAACCAAAAGTTATGGTTCTTTTGAACAACTAATTGGTACTTGGCAATTATGTTTAATTACTGGCACGAGGAAAACAAGACAAAAAGCTGGAATTGTGCTAGGAGCAGGTAGATATATTCCCAAATTTATTCAGATTAAACTTACTTATTTTTTGACTCAAGAAAAAGAGCGAGTAAATAATTGCATTGTATGTGGTGGTCTAACTCTATCTTTAACCGGACCAGTTAAATTTTTACCCCAAAAGAATCTTTTGGCATTTGATTTCACCCAAATGAGAATTAAAATCTTTGGTTTAAAACTTTATCAAGGTTACATCAGATCGGGAAAATTAAGAGAACAAAAATTTGAGCAAGAAAAGATCAATCAACAAGCTTTTTTTGCTTATTTTTTAATCGAAGAGCAAATTATAGCTGCCAGAGGAAGAGGTGGTGGTTTAGCGTTGTGGGACCGTCTTAATTAATAAGCTGTATAGGCAAAATTGCATCGTTGCCGCGCAATTATGTCATCAACAGCTCTTCAATGGAAACATCAGGCTGTAATTGTCCTTTATACAAGCTACCGTTTTCCTTTGCTGAAACCGCTCTAAGGAAAGAGTATAGGCGCGTTCATTTACTGACTGATTGAGATGGTAATGATTGGGTAGATGTATTACTCATTAAGTTCAAGTTCTCCTTCAGAAATCCCAGCAGTTTCCTACACAAAAGTGTGGAAACCTGGAGAATTAAATGAACTTAATAAGACTACAATTTAAACATTAAGTCTGAGTTATATTTAGTTTAATTCAAGCCTATTTCTACTTTTTTAAAAAACTGCAACCACAAATTAACTTACTTGCATTACGACTACTTCTTCCCCAACAGCAATACTAGTTTGACCTACAGGAATTACTGCTAAACCATTCGTTTGTGAGAGATTAATTAAATTACCAGAACTATGACTACCACTAGGTAAGGCAAATTCATAAACCCCATCAACTAAAGATAATTTACCCCAAAGATAGGTTTCTCTTTTACCTCCCGATCGCAATTCATTACGACTACGAGCTTTAATAAATATTGGTTGCCAATTATCTTTTAATCCCGATAATTTTTTCAAAGCAGGCTGCACAAAACGCCAGCAACTAACTAAAGCAGAAACAGGATTACCTGGAATACCAAAATACAAGCAATTATTCTGAAATTTAGCAACCGTAAGCGGTTTTCCTGGTTTAATAGCAACAGAACTAATGGGAATTTCTCCTCCCAACTCTGCTAAGATTTGTTCGACATAGTCATAGTCTCCTACTGAAACACCACCAGTAGATAAAACTAGATCGGCTGATTTAATTGCCGAGGCGATCACGGTTTTTAACTGTTGGCGATCGTCTGGAATGATTCCTAGTTTAATCGGAATACCTCCGTTACTAGTAACAAAACTAGCTAAGGCATACTGATTAGAATCCACTATTTGCCCTGGTTTTAACGGTTGTTCTGGCGAAACTAACTCATCTCCAGTAGATAAAATTGCTACTCTTGGACGACGATAAACTGTTAGTTCGGTACATTGAGCCATAGCTAACACGGCAATATCGGCAGCCTCGAGCATAATACCCGGTTGTAACATCGGCGTACCTGCTCGATAAAAAGAACCCCGATATCTTACAAATTCTCCTAGTTGAGGAGATGATAAAATTTTTACGCGATTTGCTTCTCGTTGCGTATTTTCCTGAATAATTATAGTATCTGCACCTTCTGGCATCATCGCCCCAGTAAAAATACGGGCAGCTTGTCCTAATTGAATTGTCTTTTTCGGTTGGCAACCAGCAGGAATTTCTTCTACTATCTCTAAAATTACTGGATTATTAATAGTACAGTCTTTAACATCCTCGTAACGTACGGCATAACCATCCATTGCGGAATTATCCCAGTGAGGAAAATCTAGTCGACTGGTAATCGGCGTTGCCAAGATCCGGTTATTAGCCATATCTAAACCAACTATTTCCGTATCTTGTTGAGGATTTAAAGGCTGGACTAAATCTAAAACGATCGATTCTGCTCGTGCAACTGGAAGCATAGTTTGTCCTTTGTCTTTTGTTATTTGTCCTTTGTATCAATTCCCAATCACCTATTACCAATGACCAATGACCAATGACCAAATCATCTTCTGCATTGTTTGTAGATAAGTTAGGCTGGAAGCATAAAAAACAAACACTAGACACTACCTCCAAATCCCAATAAATTATTGCCCTTGGCTGCAATCCAACCATGTATAATGATGAACTAGATTACATACGCTTTCCTAGAGTACCAATCGAGCGGCGAGCGGGAGCATTTCTAATTGATTTTGTGACTATTTGGCTATTTAGTTCTTTTTTTGGCTCCGTGCAGTGGCTTGTTTTTCTGTTGGCTTGGCTGGCAATGCGAGTATTTCTGGCAGAAAGAAATAAAGGTCAAAGTTTAGGTCGTTGGGCTTTGGACCTCAAAGTAATCGATCCGCGCTTTAATAAAATTCCCGACCTCGTGACTTTGAGTAAACGAGAAGGAATTGTCGGCTTTGCTGCTATGTTAGCAATGTTTGGCTTAAACCTCAATTTCTCCAATGCTCTCTCAATGATAGTACTGGTGAGTCCTTTAGTAGTAGATTGCGGACTAGCTTTGACTGATGAAGAATTTAATCGAGCATTTCACGATCGTATAGCTGAAACTATTGTCGTTCAAACTCAGCGGGGTTTTTCTCTAGATTTGAGACTAAAAAAATTAGTTGCTCAATTGCGTCGCAATATGCAAAAATAAGAATTTGCGCGAAAAAATATGAATGAATAAATTAAGTTACTAAGCTAAAAACTATGGCAAGTAAAAAGGGTGTCCGTCTTATTATTACTTTGGAATGCACCGAATGTCGCAGTAATTCCGATAAGCGATCGCCTGGGGTGTCCCGTTATACAACTACCAAAAATCGTCGTAACACCACTGGACGATTAGAGCTGAAAAAGTTTTGTTCCTACTGTAACAGGCATACAGTTCACAAAGAAATTAAATAAAATAATTTTCTGGTTCACGACTTCATTAAAAAGCAAAAAGAAGGTTAAATAACTGCAAATTATGGCATACTATCGCAAACGTCTTTCTCCCATTAAACCTAGCGACCCTATCGACTATAAGGATGTAGAGTTATTGCGTAAATTCATGACTGAAAGAGGAAAACTTTTACCTCGGCGCATTACGGGACTAACCGCTAAACAACAAAGAGATTTAACCGAAGCAGTCAAAAAAGCTAGAATTTTGGCTTTACTACCTTTTATTAACACAGAAGCATAAAAGTATTCCGAAAATTTTTTTGATGCTAACTAAAGCAGATCGAGTAAGCAAGCAGGTAGACTAAATATGGAGTAGTTAGCTAAACGTAAAAGCGCAAAGCTGGTGGAAAAAGGAACGCTGATCGAATTTAGAGTACAAGGAGAGCGTCGTCTTGCAGTTGCCGAACGTCCAGAAGGAAAAAAGGATTGGCTGGTTGTAGATGAGGGGGGACAAACCCATAAAATTCGTCCCCAAAGAGTCGAGTATAAGATAGATGGCGGTCCTTATCAGCCTTCCGATATCCCCAGTTTTATTAAGGAAGTACAGACTTATATCGATCCGGCAAGCTTAGAAGTAGCTTGGGAAATACTGGTAGAAGAGGGAGAAGCGGTCACTCCCAACCAAATGGCAGAACTGTTATTTTCCGAGCAAAGTCCACCTCTATGCTACGCCGCTCATACTCTTCTCAGTCAAGATAAAATCTACTTCAAAAAAAAAGGTGATGCTTACGAGCCTCGTCCAGTCAGCCAAGTAGAGGAAATTAGACATCAACTAGAAGTAGAAGAGCAAAAAAATCGCGAAAAAGAGCAATTTTTAACCCATCTCCAACAAGCCTTAGCCGGAGACAAGGTAGAGTGGACTGACAGCGATCGCGTGCGTTTAGAAGCTCTCGAAAAGCAAGTATTACAACCAGAAAATAACTCTCGTCCAGCACAAGAAATTCTGGCGACAGTAGGAAGAGCAACAGATGCTCAAGCAGCTTTTGAATTACTAGTAGACATAGGTTGGTGGAGTAAACATGAAAACTTGTTTCTGCGCCGTAGTTCCTATCCCGTTAACTTTCCTAAAAAGGTGCTTGAAGTGGCGCAATTTCGGCGAGAATCGCTGCCCCCCGATCCCGACAACCGTCTCGACTTGACTCATCTGAAGGTGTATACCATCGATGACGAAACGACAGAAGAAATTGATGATGGTTTGAGTATTGAATACCTAGGCGAAGGGCGATCGCCGAGACTTTGGATACACATTGCCGATCCTACTCGTCTAGTTGCTCCTGGAGACGAACTAGATTTAGAAGCACGTCGCCGTAGTACCAGCCTCTATTTGCCTACAGGCATGATTTCTATGTTTCCTTCGGAACTAGCCACCGACCCGATGAGTTTGGTTCAAGGTCGAGTGTGCCCGGCTCTCAGTTTTAGCGTCATCCTTGACGAAACGGGAGCAGTTAAAGAGTATGGGATTAAACCTACTCTAATTAAGCCTACCTACCGTCTTACCTACGACGATGTAGATGAGATGCTTCATTTAGGAGTGAGAGCAGAACCAGAAATTGCCGAACTAGCTAAATGGGCAAAAATGCGACAGGAATGGCGCAAAGCACGCGGCTCGATTTATATTCAAATGCCAGAATCTTCAATCAAGGTCAAAGACGATGAAGAAATTATCATCGAATTACTTTATGAGTCTGTTTCTCGTCAATTAGTAGCGGAAATGATGATTTTGGCAGGAGAAGTAGCGGGAAGTTATGGCAAAGAACATAATTTACCCTTGCCCTTTCGCGGACAACCACAGCCAGAACTTCCCAAAGAGGAAGAACTTTTGCAACTACCAGCAGGTCCCGTACGTTTTTGCGCTTTGCGCCGCTGTATGCCTCGCAGCGAAATCGGTATTACCCCCTCGCGCCATGCAAGTCTGGGTTTAGATAATTACATTCAGGTGACATCTCCCATTCGTCGCTACACGGACTTATTGGCTCATTTTCAGCTCAAAGCTCATCTGCGAGGAGAAGACCTACCTTTTTCGGGAGAAAAACTCCAAGAAATCCTCTTCAGTGTCACTACTTCGGCTTATGAAGCAACTTTAATCGAACGTCAGACAAATCGCTACTGGAGTCTAGAGTATCTTAGGCGCAATGCCGATTGCATTTGGCGCGTATTAGTATTGCGTTGGTTGAGAGAAGATGATAACCTAGCTTTGATTTTACTAGAGGATTTAGGTTTAGAATTGGCACATCGCTTTGAGCGTCCGGTTGCTTTGGGCGATCGCTTAGAATTACAAGTAACTCGTGCCGATCCTCATCGAGACGAAATCCGCTTCCGTGAAATCAATTCATTGGAAATTCAGTCAACCTTTATTTAAGCTAAAAGTCAAAACTCAAAATTAGCTAATTACTTACTTAGAGTGAAACCAAAATCGCTCGACTCACAGTCTCAATTCCAACCTCGGCAGCTTGTCTGCCTAGAACACGATCGCACTTTTCTATACGGCGAGGTAATTGAGGTTATTTCTAACCGACAACTTTGCTGGGTAAGACCTCTAATGCTAGCAATTATGTCCGAAAATATTGAGGGTTTATCGAGTTATTGGCAATTAGAAACCCAGATCGATTTGCGTTCAGGAGCCGATTTGATTTTACCACTAAATTTATTTCGACTCGCTTTAGATACGGAAATTATTCCTTTACTCGTTCGACTCGAAAATTTACATAACTCCTCAGAAACTGAATTAATAGCTCGTCAACATCTCCATCGTTTCATCGAGCAAATTTGCCAATCTCATCGAGAAATATTTCAAAATTCTTAATTTTTTCTTGCTTTTGACAAAGTATTAAGCATGCAACAGTGTTTGGGAACCTGAAAGAGACCTTCTATACGGACAAGCCCCAATGCTTTCCGCACATTCTGCACCTTTTTAAGGCGGAGTACCTCTGACTTCTACATAGCGGTATTAGTTATTGTGGCATCAGTTTGCCTAAAATACAAAAGCTCTCTTTTCCTTTGAGCGAAAACAAAAATTCGATTATAAGCTATAGTTGTGTTTTCTAATCTCTGTCTTTAGCTAGTTATTTACTCTATTCTTTACCTTTATCTTTTAGAGTACGTAGATAGTTTTAAAGTCTAGTAGCTAAATTGTGACTTCAGTTACAACTTATTTTAAGGGTGATTATCATAATAATCATTACTTAAGTATAAGCACTTTTAG
This sequence comes from Pleurocapsales cyanobacterium LEGE 06147, assembly GCA_015207585.1. Classification (GTDB taxonomy): domain Bacteria; phylum Cyanobacteriota; class Cyanobacteriia; order Cyanobacteriales; family Xenococcaceae; genus LEGE-06147. The sequence continues at coordinate 42,823 of JADEWQ010000011.1, forward strand.
GTTTATATATTTTAAACAAAAAATCAGTACTAGTGCTGAAATAAATCTACGGCAAATTGTTTATAACCATAATGACTCTAAAAAAATCTTGATGAACTTGATTAAAAGTTTTTGTCTAACAACTAAATGTCAGGAAGAGTACATTTAATTAGAGAGGATTACGAATATACAAAAGAACTTCAAAATAAGTTCATATTTGTATCAAGATTTGATAAAATCCACGTTCGAGAGTAGATCTCAGTTAAATTACGGATTATCCTCTATGACATAAGAGTCAAATAAAAATGTTTTAAGTAGTATAAAGTAGGTATAAAAATATGAGCAGTAAAACGTTATATCCTGAAATAACTATTTTTAAAGTACGAGGATATGTAAGTGCTGCTAATGCAACTCAATTTTTAGAACAGTTAACTACAGCAATCAAAACCGAAACTAACTCAATTCTACTAGTAGATATGAAAGAAGTAGAATTTATGGACAGTGCTGGGTTAATGGCTATGATTAAGGGTTTTCGCCTGGCACAAAGTTTAAATAAGCGTCTCAGTATTTGTTCGGTAAATCCGTCAGTGCGAATGGTTTTTGAGTTAACCCAATTAGATGAAGTCTTCGAGATTTTTGAAAATCGCGATGCTTTTGAAGCTGCCTTAGCAGTGAATTAATTGCTGAATTAAAATTAATTAAATTAAAAAATAACCAGGCTAGAAGCTAATAATCGAGCAAACTGCAAAAAACTAGCAACGTCCGCTATATTAAAAGGGCTGAGACTATTGCCCGATTAAGCAGAGGAGGGTTCGTGACGTTGGCAATCGACCAAATTATTACTTCTAACATCGTCAAACCAGCTCGTTATCTAGGTAACGAATTGGGAGCCAAACACAAACCCTGGAAAGATGCTCGAGTACGCTGGGTACTAACTTATCCAGAGATATATGAAGTAGGTGCATCGAACTTGGGGCATATAATTCTTTACAACATTCTTAATGCCCAACCGAGGCAATTGTGTGATCGCGCCTACTTACCCGCACCGGATTTAGCCACTACACTGCGTTCTACTAATACTCCTCTTTTTGCTCTCGAGTCTCGTCGTCCTCTCCAAGATTTTGATATCCTGGGCTTTAGTCTCAGTTACGAACTGGGAGCAACCAACATTCTGGAAATGCTAGATTTAGCTGGCATTCCCCTCACCTGGCAAGAGAGAAAAAACGGCAACTATCCCTTAATTTTTGCTGGTGGGCAAACAGCTACCTCCAATCCCGAACCCTATGCCGACTTCTTTGATTTTGTGGCGTTGGGAGATGGAGAAGAACTTTTGCCAGAAATTGGCTTAGTTTTAGAAGAAGGGAAAAGTGCTGGGCTAAATAAAGAAGAACTTTTACTAGACTTAGCTCAAGTACCGGGGGTTTATGTGCTTCGCTTCTACGATATGGCAGAAGATGGTTCGGTTTATCCCAATCGTTCGGACGTTCCCAAGCGAATTTTACGCAGAGTAGCCACCCCTATACCAGCTTATTCAATTGGCTTAGTTCCCTACATCGAAACAGTTCACGATCGCTTAACGGTAGAAATTAGAAGAGGTTGTACTCGCGGTTGTCGTTTTTGTCAGCCAGGAATGTTAACTCGTCCCGCTACCGATGTCGAACCGGAACAAGTAGTAGAAGCGATTGAAAAGGGAATGCGGGCAACTGGCTATAACGAGTTTTCTCTATTGTCTTTGAGTTGCTCTGACTATCTCGCCTTGCCTGCTGTAGGAATGGAGATCAAAAACCGTCTCAAAGATGAGAACATTTCTCTATCTTTACCCAGTCAACGGGTAGATCGCTTTGACGAAAATATTGCCAAAATTATCGGCGGTACGCGGCAGTCTGGCTTAACTTTTGCGCCGGAAGCGGGAACCCAACGCATGCGAGACGTAATTAATAAGGGACTGACTAACGAAGAGTTACTCAGAGGTATTAAAACTGCCGTCAAGCAAGGATGGAATAAGGTTAAGCTTTACTTTATGATCGGCTTGCCTGGAGAGACAGATGTAGATGTTATAGGCATTGCCGAAACCGTTCGCTGGTTGCGTCAAGAATGCCGCCCTATAAATAAAAAACGTCTCAACTTTAACATTACTATTTCTAATTTTACCCCCAAACCCCATACTCCCTTCCAATGGCATTCCGTGTCTACCGCAGAATTTAAACGCAAGCAAGAATTGCTGCGTCAAGAGTTTAGACCCATGAAAGGGGTAAAAGTAAATTACACTGATGTCCGCATCTCCGCCATGGAAGATTTTGTCGGTAGAGGCGATCGCCGTCTTGCCTCTGTAGTTCGTCGCGCTTGGGAACTGGGAGCAGGTATGGATTCTTGGTGGGAAAGCTTAGACAAAGCCTTTGCTGCTTGGGAGAAAGCGATCGCCCAAGCGGGTTTGATCTGGAAATACCGCCAAGTAGAAAATGGAGAGTGGAATGTATTTGATAAATCGGTAGGGGCGAATGGTCATTTACCCGTACAAGAGTCAGAATTATTACAAGATAAACTTAATGCGCCCCTACCTTGGGATCATTTAAATACCGGAATCGATAAGGAATGGCTCAAAGCCGATCTGCAAAGAGCATTAGAAGCAGCTACCGTACCCGACTGTGCTTTTGATGGTTGTTCTCATTGCGGGGTTTGTGGTATCGATTTCGGTCATAATATTGTCATTCCACCACCGTCAATACCTTCATTTGCCGGACATTTTCGACCCAATCAAGATAGAGAACAAAGAATCAGGGTTTGGTTTGGCAAACAAGGGAAGATGTCCTTAGTCAGCCACCTCGATTTAGTCCGTTTGTTCGATCGCGCCATACGTCGTGCTGCTTTACCTATTTCTTTTACTGGAGGATATCATCCCGGTCCAAAAATTTCCATTGCCAATGCTTTATCTTTGGGTGCGACTAGTAGTGGAGAGATCGTCGATTTTGAATTGACTCAAGAGATGTCCGTAGAAGAATTCCGCGAACGACTGGTTTCTCAGTTACCCGCTGACATTCCCGTTTACCGAGTAGAAGAAGTAGATGTAAAATCCCCTGCGGCTACTCGTCTATTAGAAAAAGCCGAGTATTTAATTACTGTAGGCACATCTGATGAGAGAAGTGTAGATCGTTGGCAACAGTGGATTGAAGCAATTAATAATAGTCAAGAAATTTGGTCGGAAAAAACAACCAAGTCAGGGAAAAAGCAAACGATCGATTTGCGCGATCGCTTATTCAATCTAACTATGGAATCTGCAACCGATCTGCCAAGCAATTCAGCAATACTGCGTTATATTGGCAGTTGCCGTAACGATGGTACAAAGTTATCGCCAGAGCAAATCGTTTCTATGCTCGAACAAGTCGCGCAGCAAGAGTTTCAATTACTCAAAGTCCATCGCCAGCAGTTAATGCTTATCGAATAAATTGTAAAATTTTTGTTTCTTGTTAAGATTTTTCCTAATAATAGTTCAAAATTCACAGTAGGGACGTAGCATGCTACGTCCCTACAAATATTAAACCCGAGTTGCCCGGTTAGCACTATTTCTCTCCACATCGCGAACTTTTTTGCCGCGCCAAACAATACGGATGGGCGTACCCTTAAAACCTAATTGTTCGCGGAATTGACGATCTATGTAACGGCGATAGTTATCGTTAAAACGTTGCGGGTCGTTCACAAACAAAGCGATAGTAGGTGGTTGAGAACTAACTTGGGTACCGTAGTAAATTTTGCCTTGTTTTCCCTGACGGTTCGTAGGAGGAGAATGCCAGGTAATAGCTTCTTGCAAGACTTCGTTAATAACCGCAGTACTGACGCGACGGCGATGTCCTTCTGCTGCGGTATCCACCAGATCGAGAATTTTATCCACGCGCTTACCAGTTGCGGCACTGATGAAAATCGTGTCTGCCCAATCCATGAAATAAAAGCGGTCTTGAATTATCTTTTGATATTGATAAATGGTATAGGAATCTTTTTCTACCGCATCCCATTTATTGACCACAATAATTGCTGCCCTACCTTCATCAATGATACGTCCCGCTAGTTTTAAATCTTGGTCGGTAATGCCATCGAGAACATCAATAACGAACAAAACTATATCAGCACGAGAAATCGCCTTAAAGGCACGGTTGATGCTAAAAAATTCTGCCCCGTAATTAACATTTTTCTTACGACGAATCCCTGCCGTATCGATCAAACGATAAGTTTTACCATTTCTTTCTACTACCGTATCGATCGCATCTCTAGTCGTACCGGAAACCGGACTGACGATCGCCCTTTGTTCTCCAGTCAGGGCATTGAGAAGGCTAGACTTACCGACGTTAGGACGACCGATAATCGCTACTTTAGTTTCTTCTATCTCGGGAAGAGAATCAACAGGCGGTAAATAAGTAATTAATTGGTCGAGTAATTCTCCCGTTCCGCTACCGTGAATAGCAGAGATCGGGTAGGGTTCGCCCAAACCCAGTTCCCAAAATTGGGCAGCTTGAATCGTTCCCTGTTCGACGGATTCGCATTTATTTACGGCTAGAAGAACGGGTACGGATTGTTGTCGCAACCAATCAGCAATTTCGCGATCGCTTGCCGTCGGGCCTGTTTGTCCGTCAACGACAAAAATAGCCACAGAAGATTCTTGCAAGGCTGTCATTACCTGTTGCCGAATCAAGGGCAAAAATTCTGTATCGTCGTCAAATACTAGTCCTCCAGTATCGACAACTTGAAAATCGCGGTCTTGCCAGAAAGCCGGGCGATAGGTACGGTCTCTAGTTATACCTGGTTTATCGTAGACAATGGCTTGTCGATCGCCTGCCAGGCGATTGACCAAGGTCGATTTACCGACGTTAGGTCGTCCGATAATAGCAACAATAGGAAGCATGGGAATTAAAAATTAAAAAGTAAAAGTTAAAAAAATAGAAAGGTTTCTTTTGTTATCTTAGCTATTTCTCATCAATTATTTTCTTGTTTCAGAAGATTACTGATGGTGCATAAAATAGCCCGTAAAAAAGCAATAGCATTTCTAAGGTGAATTTATACTTTGTATTTATTTAAGAAGAATCGCTATATACTGTCGCACTGTATGAGCAAAACCCATTTCTAAAGCTTCGGCTGTCAAGGCATGACCGATAGATACTTCTAGGATATTAGGAATAGTACAAAACTTCGCTAGATTAGCGAGATTTAAATCGTGTCCCGCATTAACTCCCAAACCCAATTCTTGAGATTTTTCAGCTGCTTGAGCAAACTGCTGCCAAGTAGCTTCTAGATTGTGATTTTCGCGAAATGCGGTAGCATAGGGTTCGGTATAGAGTTCAATTCGCTCTGCACCAGTGGCAGGAACAAGACAAATTTGTTCGATATCTGCATCCATAAATAAACTGACTCGACAACCAAGACTTTGCAATTCTTGAATAATTGGCAGTAAACGCTCGTGATTTTGGGTTAAATCCCAACCACTATCAGAAGTAAAGGTATCGGGAGTATCGGGAACTAGAGTACACTGAGTTGGTTTAACTCGGCGTACAATTTCCATAAAAGAAGATTCTAAGGGATTGCCTTCAATATTGAATTCTACAGAACTTACTACTTCTGCCAAATCATAAACATCACTTGGTCTAATATGTCTTTGATCGGGACGAGGATGAACTGTGATGCCGTTAGCACCAGCCTCAATACATATTTTTGCCATCTTGGTAATACTAGGAATACCAATATTCCGAGTATTTCTGAGTAAAGCAACTTTATTTAAATTGACGCTAAGTTTGGTCATAATACTGATTACTAATTTTAAAATGAGGATTACCAGAATTAAATTTGTCAGAAGATATGCTTAGTATAGGTTGGCTAAGAGGTTACTATCGTTGCTTCTTAGCTAAGAATTGGCAGGAATATTTATTAGGAAATACTAATCGAGTAGTCTGGAAAAAATTTAGTCAGAAAGATTCAGTGGATTATTTGTATGAGAGATAGATTAATCCTCGAATAAACCAATTACAAGCTAAGTTAAAATTATCTTTTACATTTATAAGAGCAAAATAAAACATGAATAATTCAGTTAATATAGATGAAACCAGAATTAAAGCTTTATTCAAAGAAGCTCTTGTTGAAGTAATAGAAGAAAACCAAGAGTTAGTAAGTTCTCTTTTGATAGACGCTTTAGAAGATATTGGGTTAGCTCGCGCTATTGAAGAAGGAGAGGCAAGTAAAACTGTAAGCCGAGATGAAGTCTTCAAAGTATTGAGTGGAGAATAGTGAAAACAGAATTTAAGGATAGTTTTCTCAAAGATATTTACTCTATTAAAGACAAAGAATTACTCTCTCGTCTAGAACAATTTATTATTGTGTTAGAAACGGTAAATGATTTGAGCCAAATACCTAATCTCAAGAAACTTAAAGGACAAAAGAATAAATTGTATTACCGTTCGAGAATTGGTAACTATCGTGTTGGACTAATAATTAAACAAGATACTGTAGTTTTTGTTCGTTTTCTTAACCGCAAAGAAATTTATCGTTATTTCCCATAGCGCGACTTTAATTTCAATCTGCGATCTCGTAGGGATCTGGCGAAGACAGGTCATCTAAAATTCTTAACTAACTAATAGACCTCTTGCATAAGTCGATAACTCATCTATTTCATCTGTGTTTATCTGTGTTTATCTGTGGTTTTTATTCAAACCTTTGATTTATGCAAGAGATCTAATGAAGTAAAATTAGATCGGATCGCTCTTATAAATAGGCATATCTATGACTAAACTACTTCAACAAGCTATTGCCGAACTAAAAAAACTGCCCGTAGAATAACAAAATGCGCTCACGAAGTGCCAGCGCAAGCTGAGCGCCAAATCAAAAATTAAGAGAGCTAGACATTAAATGAGATTTGAAATCCTTACGCCTCTTGATTTTACTGTTAGAACCTCTGAAAGTTACTGGCAATGTCTAATTATCAAACATCCCGATATTGAAAACTTAGAAGAGTTGGTTAAACAAACTCTGGCATCACCAGATGAAGTTCGCCGTAGTAGTCGGGATTCTGATGTATTTTTATTTTATCTAACTAGAAATGAAAAACGCTGGGTCGTGGCAGTTGCCCGACGATTAAATGGAAATGGTTTTTTAATTACTGCTTATCAAACTGACGCAATCAAAGAGGGAGAAATTATATGGCACAAGTAAAAGTTTTTTATGAACCAGAAACAGAATTGTTAACAGTGTTTTGGCAGCCTCCTAGAAAAGAACAAATTAGTACTGAACTTGGAGATGGTGTGATTTTGATTAAAGATTCTCTGACAGGTGAGCCAATTGGAGTAGAAATTCTCTCTTATCACCCTGGAGACGATCGCTTTGATAGTGTAAGTGTGGAAATGAGTTCCTTAAGCTCGGTAGAGTGATTCTTGTCGTCTGCTTTTTTCAAGAGTTTAATGTCTGTTTTTATCGACAGGTCAAAGCGATCCCGCTTGCGGGTGCTGCCGCACCGCGCAGTGCCTCGCCAAAGGCGAGACCGCATTAGAGAATAATTACAACAAATGGGAATTACTTTAATCGATCACCTTAATGGTGAAACCAGTATTGTTCATTGAGATAATCAAACTACTGTGTGAAATTTAGCTGCGGAAATTTAACTGCGGTCTGCTTCGCAGCAGCCGAAGGCGATCGAGTTTATTTCTATAAAGATAAAAAAAATTTTTAACGTTGCGGTTGAGCGACTGCAAACAGCCTTTGTATCTACACTGAAATCTCTCATCAGTCCGCTCAAACTAGATTGTTAGTCCTGATGGAACAAGCACTTAATTTAAAAGAGCTTCATATTCGTCATGAGTACCAATCCAGAACCAATAATAGTTTTTCCCCTTCTTCAAAGCTAATGCTCGATAACCATCGCTGATACGTGCAGACCAGAGATTTTTACCTACCTTCTTAAAGTGTAAGGAAGGATGCAGTGGATTTTCTTGCCAAAGCTGATACGCTTTTTGAGCTCGATCTTTCACTTCTGGGGTTAACTTTGCATACGCCTCCCAAAAATTAGGTGTTGTGAAGGACTTCATCCAGACTTTTCACTCTGTTAGCTGCAATATCTGCCTCTGTCTCAGCAATTAGCTTGTCTAGCTTACCTGATACTAAGTCAGCTTCAATTTGTCGATCCCACATCTCATCTAAATACTCTTGCAACCAAACTGAGAGTTGACGAACATCGCCTTCAGGCAATTGTTTAATCGCTGCTTCAATTTCTGGCAAAGTAATCATAGCAAAAAAACGCGCTTTAGATTGACTCTATAGTATCGCGATCGGGCTTAAATCTGTCTCCAATATCAAGTTCGGTTGAGTAGTTACATTAGTTGCTCGAATTGTTCTGGAGTTACTCCAAATCCTCTAGTAATAGAGAATTACTTTAATCAGGTTATTTTGGGTGAACCAATACGTCCCACTGCAACTTTGATGATGGCTTCACAATTGTTATTGACTACACCAAATATCATACGGACTTCTTCAGACTGCGGCTGCCGAAACGGAAGACTGCTCGATGTCCAATCCGAATCACCCAGGGCTGTGCATCGGATTCACGTTCATAAAGCCGATCGACTGCTTCCATCGGTGTATCAGCTACTTCAAAAGCACCTGTTTCAATATCAATCGCTACAATCTTGCCATGATTGCTTTCTTCGACTTGTTGGCGCACTTGAGATTCATAAATCTCATTGCCACGTCGAGCAAACTCTTCTTTGCTGTAGCGGGGTTGTCGAACTGCCATAGGCTTGACCTCGTTTTAACTGTACCCTTTCATTTTAATCTGGGCGATCGGCTTGGCTGTCTTCCAGAGAATCGCTAGATCTTAGACGGCATATCGGATGATCAAACTCAACTCATCCAGAATCACGGCTCCCCTCAAGACTGTCTTGGGACCGTTCTACTTGGTTGCGTAAGAGAGCGATGGACAGCACCACAACCCAGAGCATATAGGCGTAGATATTGATACGCTCCGTCACCCCCATCCAAGGTGTGGGTAGATTTGCCTCAAGCCGGGAAGCGTCCAAACCTGCCAACGTGCCACCCACGACGAGGAGCAGGATTGTCGCGATCGAATAGAGGCGGAAGTACTTACCGAATGCCGTAGCTCCGGACCCAATGGCAAGCAGCATGAAGAGAACACCCACCATCGAGAGAATTGCATGCATGGTATCGGTCAGCGTTCCCTCGACCCCACGCAGATGCATCGGGAAAAATAGAGTCGCCACCAAGCCAAGAACTTCTTTGCCAATCAGCCCGACCGCCGTGAGGCGCAAAGCTCGCTTGCGACCAGCCGATATCCAAACACCCCATCCGAATGCGTACACTAGCACGCTATATATGATAAAAAGCGGAACGACGAGCGGTGTGGTCGGAGCGTCGATAGCGATCAGTTCGCTAACGGTTTGAGAGGTGGAACTGTAGCCCTCCCATTGCATAGGTGCAAGTACGACGGTGGCGACATAAAGCAACGAAGAGAGAATACCGCAGACGAGCAAGATCTTTCGTCCCATCCTTCACCTCCTGAACAGGTTTTGGCTTCGGGTTTCTCGATAGCGTGCGTATTGTGTGAGCGCGTCACCATCGGTCACTATGATTCTTCTAAGTGTAGCTAACCTTGCTATGTCCGTCTAACTATTTATTAGACGGAAACTTTCTGGATATCCACCCTGTATGGGATAAATTTGAGAAATTTTCTGTATATCTACCTTATGAGGTGTCAGAAGTCCTTTCGATTCTTGAAAGTCAAATGTAAATAGCGCGATCGCATTCCTCGACCCAAGCGAGAAGCTCGCTTCGCTACGCTAGCGCAATTTTTTTTTCGAGCGGATGACCATTGTGTTCGAGGTTAAACAAATTCTGTACTTGTAGGAATTTTGCCGACATGGCTCTCCAGAATCAAAGAATCTCACTTAAATCTAAAATAAATCCAGGTAAGACATTTTCTCCTGATAGAGTTTGAGGATTATTTAAGATCTCTACTTGCTGCCCGGATCGATATATTTCTACTGTTTTCGCTGATGGCTCGATTAACCAACCAAGTTTAACACAATTATCTAAATACTCTTGCATCTTTGCCTGTAAGTCTTCATATCGCTGATTTTTCAAATCGCTAGGACTTACTAGCTCGATAACAAAATCAGGAGCGATGGGAGGAAAACCTTGCTTTTCTTCTAGGGTTAATGCATTCCAGCGTTCTAATTTAATCCAACTAACATCTGGACTTCTTCTTGCTCCATTAGGTAAAACAAACATTGTAGAAGAATCAAATGCTTCTCCTGTACCGTCTCGATCTGTCCAAATTCCTATTTGCTGTATTAGACGACGATTCTTTCTTCCTGCTTCACCTCCAGTCGGACTCATGACAATCAATTCTCCATCTTTAGTTAATTCCAATCGTGCTAGCTGTTCGGCGTATGCTAGTTGCTCGAATTGTTCTGGAGTTACTCGAAATCCTTCAGGAATAGAGATCGCTTCCATTTTTCTCTTTTTTAACTGATGTTTTTGATTCTTATTTTAAAGTTTTTGATAAAGCAGAAATTCAAAGATTGATTCAACAACGCTCGGGAAGCCAGAAAAGCAAAAAATATGCCCAAAGCGAGAGGTTCGCTTCGCGATCGCCTTGGAGAACGAGAACAATTACAACAAATGGAAATCACTTTAATCGATCGCCCTAATGGTGAAACCAGTATCGTGCATTGAGATAAATTAAGACTCAAAGAATCTCAGTTAAATCTAAAATAAATCCAGGTAAAATATCTTCTCCTGATAAAATTTGAGGATTATTTAAAATCTCTACTTGCTGCCCGGATCGATATATTTCTACTGTTTTCGCTGATGGCTCGATTAACCAACCAAGTTTTACGCCATTATCTAAATACTCTTGCATCTTTGCCTGTAAGTCTTCATATCGCTGATTTTGTAAATCGCTAGTACTTACTAACTCGATAACAAAATCAGGAGCAAGAGGAGGAAATCCATCTTGTTGCGCTTGAGTTAGTTGATTCCACCGCTCTAGTTTAATCCAACTAACATCGGGACTTCTTCTCGCGCCATTGGGTAAAACAAAAATTGTAGAAGAATCAAAAGCTTTTCCTAATTTTGTCTGACGATTCCAAATTCCCAAATCTAAATATAGATTAAAGTTCTTTCCTCCTGCTGTTCCTCCAGTGGGACTCATTATAATTAATTCTCCATCTTTAGTTAACTCCAATCGTGCTAGCTGTTCGGCGTATGCTAGTTGCTCGAATTGTTCTGGAGTTACTCGAAATCCTCTAGGAATAGAGATCGCTTCCATTTTTCTCTTTTTTAACTGATGTTTTTGATTCTTATTTTAAAGTTTTTGATAAAGCAGAAATTCAAAGATTGATTCAACAACGCTCGGGAAGCCAGAAAAGCAAAAAATATGCCCAAAGCGAGACCGCATTAAAGAACAATTACTGCAAGCAATTAGAACTACCTATTGGGGCAAAGTAATCGGTAAAGTTACTGCGTCCCATTTTCTCCTTTACCTTCTGCCTTCTGTCTTTTACTTGCTGCCTTAGCTAAAAGAGATTCGGCAAAAGCGATCGCTTCTTCGGCAGAATGTCCGCCAGTAAGTTGGGCTAGTTCTTCCCTACGCAACAGACGATTGTTTAAGAGTTTGACTCTGACTACCGTGCGAATATCGGGTAGGTGAGAATCCCCATTAGAATTTGCTTGTTGGGATGTCTCTTCTATAATTGTTTTCTCGACGCAAAAGTGGTTATCTGCCATCGCCGCCACTAAGGGTTGGTGAGTGACGCAGAGAACTTGATGTTGCTGACCCAGTTGTTGCAGTTTTTCAGCGATCGCCTGTGCTACTTTACCGGATACTCCCGCATCGATTTCGTCAAAGATCAAGGTATTGGAGTTAGGTTGGGATTGGGAAAAACAAGCTTTCAAAGCTAATAAAAAGCGACTCATCTCTCCCCCAGAAGCAATTTCTGCTAGGGGTTGTAATTTTTCTCCGGCATTGGGACTGATATAAAATTCTACCCGATCCGACCCGGTAGCCGTTCCCAGACAAGGAGTGAGCCTACATTCAAATACTACCTTATCCATGGCTAGGGGTTTGAGTTCTTTAACTAACTGACTGGCTAGCTTGGTTGCGGCTTGTTGCCTCAGTCCGGTTAGGCGATCGCAGGCACGGTCGAAACTAGTTAGGGCTGCTTTATATTCTTGTTCGAGAACTTCAATCGATTGACCGCTATCGGTCAGTTCGGCTAGTTCTTGTTGTAGATTTTGTCTATAGGCGATCGCTTCTGCCAGAGTAGGACCGTATTTGCGACAAATTCCCTTAAGTAGCCTAATTCTCTCTTCTACCTCGGTTAAACGTTCCGGATCTGCTTCTAATCTTTCCCCGTAGCTATTAATTTGTTGTCCTGCCTCTACTACTTGCGTCAATGCGGACTGTAATATTTCCAAAATTGATTCTAGTTCGCGGTCGTACTCGACCATATCGATCAGACTAGATTCTGCTTGTCCCAAGATATCGGCAGCGGCTGGTGCTTCTGTATCGCTTTGATAGAGGAGTTGATACACCTGATAACTCAGTTGTTGCAATTCAACTACGTGTAAGAGGCGATCGCGTTCTTGTTCTAATTGTTCGAGTTCGTCTGATTCGATTAATTTTGCTTCGGTTAATTCTTTTAATTGATATTCGAGTAAATCTTGTCTTTGCAGTCGTTCTCGTTCGGAATGACGGCGTTTTTCTAAAGTTTTTTTAGTTTGTTGGCAAATTCCATAAGCAGTGGTTACTTTTTCCCGTTGCTGCAAGAGAGATTTACCGCCGTACGAGTCGAGTAATTCCCGTTGTTTTTCTGGAATCATTAGCTGTACGGTTTGCCCTTGGGCAGTAATTTCTACTAGGCGATCGCGCAGATCGGCAATTAGCTGTCGATTGACTAATAATCCATTAACCCGACAGCGGGTTCTCAAGCTACTATTGCCAATGGCAATTTCCCGACTACAAACGAGATAATCTTCATCTAAGGGTTCGAGCGCTCGTTCTTTGAGCCACTGCATCAAGGTTGCATCTGCATCGAAAGTAGCTTCAACTATTGCCCGTTGGCTACCAGTGCGAATCAGGCGACTGCTAGCTTTTCCTCCCAAAGCCACATCAATCGCATCGAGAATAATCGATTTACCCGCCCCAGTCTCTCCCGTTAGTACGTTCAAACCGCTACCAACATCGAGTTCGAGGCGATCGATTAAAGCAAAGTTTTCAATTCTTAAAGAAACGAGCATTGAGAAACAACTTAATTAAGTTATGCCAAAGTTTATTATTTGAATTATTCGTAAACCGAATCTATCAAGAAGTGTAGCGAAAGGCAGTGGCGATCGTAACCGTAAGAGATAGTATTTAATGTTATGGTGAGTTGAGTTTAAGGCGATCCCGCGAATGCGGGTGCTGCCGCACCGCCTTTCGTCAAAATACTTAGTGTCTTAGTGGTAAGAAAGTTAAACCACAAAAGCTGCACTGAAGCCAAAACACAAGAAAAACGCCGTTCATGATGGTTACTTAGAGTGACTCTAGCGATTGCGCCAACTTTTCAACATATTGTTCAATCTTATGGCGTTTTAGAACAAGCTGATAAGCCTTTTGAGCACGAGCTTCAGCTTCTTTGGGATTGTTTAATAAATGTAAGATCGCCTCTTGCAATCCCAGATTATCTCCAGGTTCTACGGTAATTATTGCATCAGAGAGATAGTCAGCAAGTCCTTCTGTACGGATAGCAACAATAGGTCGCCTACAAGCCATTGCTTCCAGTAAAGCTGTTGCCCCAGCAGCATAGATATTTTTCCTAACACTGATCGCGACCACGTCAGCATCGCGGTAAAGCTGAACCAGTTCTGACCATTTATAAAACCGACGGGACATATTAGCGGGGATTTTCTTTGGGAATGCTTGCTTTATTACAGATGTAAACGAAGAAAATCCACTGATCTTTACATCGACATCCAAGTTTTCGGTTGCGGCGGCGAGAAGGCGGTAGTCTCGTTTCTCCAAGCCTACACTCGCAATTACAGGTCTTGTCTTATTAGGTGAAGGAGAACCTGGCGAAAAAAAATTACAGTCTATTGGATGCCAAAAAAAAAGTACTCGGGAATCTGGAAGATTTAAATAGCGGCGAAGGAAATTAAGCTGAGGTCGAGAATTAACTATGAATAGGTCAATTCGCTCTGCCAAGTGAAATAATTTTAGAGCGACACGTCCCCGAGGTCGGTCAATATTGTGAAAAAACACAGCGATTTTGGGTCGATCTTGTTTGGCACCGCAGAGAGTAGCTACGGGAATTCCTATATCTTCACCCGTGCAAAAAATAAGATCGTCTCGACCGAGTTGAGAAGCTAAAACACTAGCAAATGACCAACTTTTCGGGTCACCTGCGATTTTAGAACGAAGCTTATCCAGGGAAGAGACAGGATAAGATTCTGGCATTTTAAAAGTAGCTCCCAGTCTCTGACGGAGCATCTCGATATCGAATCGAGGTCTTTGGTGAATTTGAGTTTCTCGACTAATAGACTCTAGATCGATTAGTTTTTTTAGAGGAATATGATATCGCAATTTAATCTCCTAACTTTTCAGCCAAGTTAATTGACGAAGGAGGTGATAGCTAGATGAAGTCTGTTTAGTAACTACTATTTATAGAATTAAAAAGTGCAGAACTAGATGTCGATGCGTTAGTCGACCAAATGTCTTCTGCTATGAGTAAACTGCGGTGCATCTAAATAAATTTAATGGGAAAATTAAAAATGTCATCGACCTTATATGACACCGATTACAACCAATGGATCGAACAGACAGCACAACAATTACGAGAACGTAAGTTCGATTGTGTAGACTGGGACAATTTAATTGAAGAGATAGAGGACATGGGAAAAAGTCAGAGACGAGCCTTAGAAAGTCTTCTAACTCGTCTTTTAGAACATCTTCTCAAGTTGTCCTATTGGAGAGAAGAAAAAGAGCGATCGGGCAATCACTGGGCTTCTGAAATTGTCAATTTTCGTTATCAAATCCATAAGCGATTAGAGGAATCTCCCAGTTTAAACCCGAAGATGGAATCAATTTATGCTGAAGTTTTTCCTGTTGCCCTTAAATCAGTATCCAAGCTATTTTTGCTTCCGTCTGATGCTCGTATTTCTTTAAAACAAGCCTTGGATGATGACTGGTTTCCCGAGTCATAAGTTTAAGATGAGGTTGGCGATGAAATAGAGTAGACTGTTGCGAATTATAGAAAAGTTTTGTCAAGCAGACTTGAGAGCCAATGTTTTTGAGAGAGCGTTTTAATCTTTCCCAATTAGCAATTAAATATTCGCGTTTAACCCTATTTTTCTGGCTAGCTGTAGCGATCGCTGGACTTTTGGCTTTCTCTTCTCTCAAATATTCTCTGTTTCCCAACATTACTTTTCCTGTAGTAATTGTCAATGCTCGCGCCTCTCTCGAAACAGTTCTCGACACCGAAGCGCAACTGACTCAACCGATTGAAGAATCGCTTCAATCTTTGGTGGGACTCAGAGAATTTTCTTCTTCAACCTATTCAGGACAAACCATTGTCAAACTTTTGTTTAGGGTGGGATCCGATCTAGAAGACTCTACCGAACGGGTAAAAGCCTCTTTAACGCAACTATCTCTTCCTCAAAATGCCAGCTTGAAAGTACATCCCTTCAACCTCAACGAGTCTACCGCTATTAGTTATGCCATTAAAAGCGATGCTCGGTCTCTTCCAGAGTTAAGTCAAATAGCTCAAGAGCAAATTATTCCAGCTATTGCTCGACTATCGGGCGTTCTCAGAGTAGATTTGTTGGGGAATACTTCGTCTGCAGACAGGGAAAATGGAAAATTGCCCAGCACCAATCCTGCCACTCTAGTCCGCTTCAATGGTGAAAACGTCCTGGCTTTTCAGGTAATTAAGCGCGGCGATGCCAATACTTTAGAAGTAGTCAGTCGGGTAGAAGAAGCAGTGCAACAATTGCGAGCCAAACTACCCGATGTGCAATTAGTCTTGGCAGAAACCCAAGCAGACTATATTCGAGAGACAACCCAAGCCACTATAGAAGCACTAATTGGAGCAATTATTTTAGCTATTTTGGTTGTTTTTCCCTTTTTGCGCAACTGGCGGGCAACTTTAATTACGGCAGTAGCTATTCCGATTTCTTTGTTAGGAACATTTATCGTCATGGCAATAGGGGGGTTTAATCTCGAAACCCTGACTTTACTTGCTTTAGCCTTAGTGGTTGGTATCATCATTGATGATGCCATTGTCGAAGTAGAAAACATCGCCCGACATATCGAAGCAGGACAAACTCCTCGTCAAGCTGCTTTGACAGCTACTCGGGAAATTGGTCTAACGGTTTCTGTCACGACTCTAACTATCGTGGCAGTATTTTTGCCTATCGCGTTGATGGGAGGCACCTTAGGACAGTTCTTTCGTCCTTTTGGTTTGACGGTTTCGGCTGCTGTTTTAACCTCTCTGTTGGTTGCTCGTACCTTATCTCCCGTACTTGCCATACGTTTGCTCAAGTCTAAAAAAAACGGAGAAACCCAAGAAAGGGACAGAAGACTTCCTTCAGCAAATGCTCGTTATCAGAACCTATTTCTTAATGGCTATCGCCATTTGCTTAACTGGTCATTAAATCATCGCCCAATTGTCATTGCCATAGCTACAGCCAGTTTTGTGGCGGGAATTGCCTTGATTCCTTTTATTCCTCAAGGATTTATTCCTCAATTAGATCGAGGAGAATTTAACATTGTCTACACTACTCCTCTACCTAATTTAGCCGGGCGATTTGAGGCAAGCAGTCCTACCGAAGACACAAATTCTGAGCAACCTCCTGCTGATGAAGAACAAGGACAATTTAATTGGATTAGACAAATCGCTCAATCTCCCACCAACATATTATTGCGGAGAACTCGTCAAGTAGGGGAACAATTGGAAGCTGAGGTTTTGGCTATTCCAGAGGTAGAATCTGTCTATACAATCGCCGGAGTAAGAGGTGAACCCAATAGGGGGAAGCTTTACGTCAAACTCAAAGACCAACGTCAGTTAAGTACAGAACAAGTGCAAGAGAAAGTTCGTAACACTTTACCTCAACTGGCTGGGGTTACTACTAGTGTAGAAGATATCCTTTTTGTAGAAACTGGGGATGATACTCCTTTAAAGATAGCTTTAGTAGGAGATGATTTAACAGATCTTCGAGATGCAGCAATTAAACTAAAAACGCAGGTGGAACGATTACCTGGATTGGTCGATCTCAAACTGACAGGCGATGATTGGGAAACAGCAGCGATCGAGCGTCTCAAAGGTCAGCGGACAATATATTTAAGTGCTAACCTTTCTCCCGGTCAAGCTTTGGGCAATGCCACCGAACAAGTAGTAGCGATCGCTCAGTCAATCTTACCCGATAATATTACTCTCAAGCTGCAAGGGGATTCGGCACGAGTGGGCAACATTATTGGAGAGTTTGGAGTCACTCTACTGCTAGCAGTTATTTGTATGCTGATCGTTATCTTTTTACCTTTTGGTCGATGGTTAGAACCGATGGTGGTAGGTTTATGTCTTCCCTTATCTATTGTCGGGGTAACTTTAGCTCTTTTGTTGACCCAAAACGAATTTGGCATGATTTCCCTGATCGGACTAATTTTCTTGCTGGGTTTGCTGGATAAAAATGCTATTTTACTAATGGATTATGCCAATCAGTTGCGTCAATCTGGCTTTAATTATAAGGAGGCAATTCTCGAAGCGGGGGTAGTGCGTCTGCGACCAATTTTGATGACTACTGCCTCTACTATTTTAGGAATGCTGCCTATTGCTCTGGGCATTGGTGCGGGAGCGGAGTTACGTCAGCCAATGGCAGTGGCAATAATCGGCGGATTATTTACTTCTTCCTTGTTGAGCTTAATTGTGGTTCCGGTAATTTATACTTTGCTGGAAGAATGGTGGTCTAAGGTATTCAGGGGAGGAAAACCTAGTTAATAAATAATAATTAATATATGAACCGCGAAAAGCTTAATTTTACTACTAAACTTGCTTATGGTGCTGGCGACCTCGGTCCGGCCATTACAGCTAATATTTTAGTTTTTTTCCTGCTTTATTTTTTTACTAATGTAGCGGGTTTACCTGCTGGTTTGGCTGGTAGTATTTTAGCCATTGGCAAGATTGGAGATGCAATTAACGATCCCATTGTAGGTATTCTGAGCGATCGCACTCGTACTCGTTGGGGTCGTCGTATTCCCTGGATGCTGTTCGGCATTATTCCTTTTGGCGTTTTTTTCTTCTTGCAATGGATTGTCCCTCGCTTCAGCGACAATGATGCAATTAATAATTGGTGGTTGTTTGGCTATTATGTTTGGATTGCGATTCTCTTTAATATTGCCTATACAACAGTAAATTTACCTTATACTGCGATGACACCAGAGTTAACTAGAGATTATAACGAAAGTACTAATCTCAACAGCTTTCGTTTTGCTTTTTCCATTGGTGGCAGTATTCTCTCTTTAGTTTTGGCAGGATTTATTTTTGCTGCTTATCCTAACAATCCGATTCAGCAATATTGGGTTTTAGGTTTGGTTTGTAGCTTAATCTCAATTATTGCTTTATTATGGTGTACTTTGCGTATCCAGGAAAGAGGAGCACAACCGCTCTTAAATCGCCAGCAGCAAAAAAGACTTGGCTTGGTGTTGATAGGAATTGGTATTTTAGCGATCGCTTACGGATTATTGCTCTTAATTCCCGTAACCGCAGGCTGGTTGGGAGGAGGAGAAACTAACCTTCCCAGTGTTCTTGCCATTCTACTCGGATTAGAGATTGCTGTATTCGGCATCACTTTAGTCAAGAACAAAACTGAACCCCATCTGTGCGATCGCCAAGCAGTCTTAGATCGTTCTACGGCTAATAGTATTCCTACTATTCCCCTCCTTCAACAACTCAAAATTGCTTTTTCTAACCGACCTTTTTTATACATTATTGGTATTTACCTTTGTTCTTGGTTAGCCGTTCAACTAACTGCTTCTATTTTGATTTACTTCGTAGTCAGTTGGATGGGATTGAGCGAGCAAGCATTTACTCTAGTGGCGATCGCCGTTCAGGGTACGGCTTTAGTGATGTTGTTTTTCTGGAAAGTTGTCAGTGAAAAATTGGGAAAAAAGGCGGTTTATTTTTTAGGAACGGTTATTTGGATTATCGCTCAGGGAGGACTATTTTTATTGCAACCCAATCAAATTGGTTTAATGTATTTTTTAGCCGTAATGGCTGGTGTTGGCGTATCTGTAGCTTATCTAATTCCCTGGTCGATGATACCCGATGCGATCGAATTAGACGAACTCAATACGGGTCAGCGCAGAGAAGGTATTTTTTACAGTTTTATGGTACTGTTGCAAAAGTTTGGTCTGGCTCTGGCATTGCTTATAGTCGGTTATGCTTTAGAATTAGCAGGATTTATCGAGCAAACCCCTGGTGAAGCCATACCAGTTCAACCAGAGAGTGCTTTACTGGCGATTCGTATTGCTGTCGGACCGTTACCAACGGTCGTGTTAATTGTTGGTTTAATCCTAGCTTATTTTTATCCTATCACCCGTGAAGTTCACGCCGAAATCCGCTTGAAGTTGCAAGAAAGAAAAACAAATGCCAACGCACACTAGAAATAGGTAAGTAGGTCGGCACAAATAAAGCTAACTGGCGAAGGTCGTCATTTGTCCTTTGTACTAATGACTAAAGACGGGAAATCCCCCGCAACAACAGAGGGGGATGAGCTTAATGTTAAAATCTGCCTCGCAGCATCATTGCCAACTCATTGGGTGTCGGCGATCTTTCTAAAGCAGTTTCTTCAGTAATTTTTCCATCCTCGTAAAGTCTGAAGAGAGATTGATTGGTTGTAATCATACCGTCAAACTCTCCATCTTGCATCAGCCCATGAATTTCCTCATATTTGCCCTGTCGAATGTAATCTTTAATAGTTTCCGTATTCACCAGAATATCGTGATAGGCGGCTCTTTTCCCATCGGTCGTCCGGGATAACCCTTGAGCAATGATTGCCACGAGAGATTCGGCGATCGTTACCCGCATGGCATCTTGTTCTTCTGCACTGTAGAGGGTTAAAATCCGCTCGATCGTCTTAATCGCACTATTAGTATGCAATGTTCCCATCACTAGGTGTCCGGTTTGGGCTGCTTTAAGAGCCGTATTGACTGTTTCGCGATCGCGCATCTCTCCCACCAAAATTACATCCGGGTCTTCGCGCAAGGCAGCTTTTAAGGCATTGTCAAACTTGAGGGTATTGATACCTACTTCTCTCTGCTTGATCAGAGATTTGCGACTTTTGTGAACGAATTCAATCGGATCTTCGATGGTAACGATATGTTTTGCATGTTCGGTATTGATATAATCTACCATCGCTGCCATGGTGGTCGATTTTCCCGAACCCGTCGGTCCCGTCACTAAAATGAGACCTTTATGAGCGTCGGAAATATTCCGAAATACTGGCGGCAATCCCAATTCGTCGATAGTGAGAATTTTCAAGGGAATCAAACGCATGACGAGTGCCGGACCCGTTAGGGTATCAAAAATATTAATCCGCACCCGCGCAAAATCATACTGGGTTGCCCCATCGAATTCTAATTCTTGCTGAAATCGCTTAACTTCTTCTTCAGAAAGAATTTCGTACAACCAACTCAGAAAAGTGTTGTAGTCGGTTTTAGGGTAGTTAGTTATCGTCATCTCACCGCGATCGCGCATGCGCGGCACTTCTCCTACTCCCAAGTGAAGATCGGAATATCCCGATTCAAATGCCTTGCGAATCATATACTCGAGCGAAGGCTGACCAGATGAACGTTGGGGACGATTAGAAGTTTCTTGAAGACCAGCTTTTGGTGGTGTATCTTTGTCAATCTGCGTTTCTTGTCTTCTCTGAGTATCTTTTATCGTTTGTTCTGACTTTTTCTCTCCTAACTTACCGTTACGAAGTGGTGGTGGCGGTGGTAAGGGCATTGATGGCGACATTTTAATCCTAATTTTTGCTTGTTATGGTTATTTTTCTTTTCATATTGTGCCCAAACCTACGAATGTTTTTAACTTTAGTGAATAGTCATTTTTGTTATTTTTTGTAGTCTGAAGAAATCGAGTAAATTAATTGCTGGCAGTTGCTAATTAATATTGATGGCTATAATTCGGTAAATTATATTTACTTAATTGCTCGTCTTAGGGCTTTTCAAAAATTATCTCGCAGACTCAACTAAGAATTTATACTTAGTATTTAACTGCAAAGTAAAAAATTAATGTAATTATTACAGAATATTAAGAAGATGGTTTTTTGTGTATTATTTTACAAAATTCCAGACTCTAAATAGCTGGGGATCGATATTTACTAGGTTTGGATAGCACTGATTGCACTTGATAAATGTAAAATTTTATTTAAAGATGCTCATTATTTACGAAGTTTCTCTATACTGATTTTTAACGAGATCGCTGAACAAAGATAATTTTGTATTTATTTACTTGAATTGTTGTTGTCGTTAATAATCCTGGTGAGAAAAAATGCAATTAGTTCAAAAAGACAGTTGGCAAAAAAATAGTTATTTTGCTTTTGTAAAAAGTTTTTTAATCTGGAGCTTTACCCTTACAGTTTGTTTATTGGTGGTAGGCTTTCCTGTCGGTGCTTTAGTAGTAACAGTAGGAGCTTTTTCCGCAATTATTTTACAATCAGTCTTTCCTGCTAGTGCTGTTTTAGTAGTGACAGGTAGTATACTGATGCTCAATGTTTTAATCGTTGTTATCGGAGCAGCAGTTTTAACCTTCAAAGGTATTCATCCCCAACAAGTAAGTTGGCTTCACTGGTTACACGGTCAAGCTGAACCGGTCAATAATTCCGTGTATGCATCATGTCCCCTTACCTGCAATTTAAATTCCTTAACTTTAGATTAAACGAGAATTAAATCAAAATAATCGGCAATCTAGCTAAATTTTAATCTAGTGGTTGTATAGCCCAGTATTTACTGGGTTTTTTTATTGGGAATTATAAAAATATAAAGTAGAATTGCCATGAACTTACAAACAATCGATTTTCAATCCTCAAGCAATTTTATTAATTTCATTTCCAATGGCTGTAACAACCTTTTCAGTGTGCATAACCTTAGGAACTCGTCCGGAAGCTATCAAACTTGCTCCTGTAATTCAACAGTTTCGTGGTTTACCTCAAGTAAATACTCATTTAGTATTGACCGGACAGCACAAAGAAATGGTTGAACAGGTAATGGCATTATTTCAATTGCAGGCTGAGCGAGATTTAAAGATCATGAAACCCCAGCAAACCTTGACGGAAATTACTTGTCATAGTTTGCAAGGATTAGAAAAAATCTTTAGGGAAATTCAGCCCCAATTAGTTATGGTGCAGGGGGATACAACTACAGCATTTGCCGCAGCTTTGGCGGCATTTTATCAAAAAATTCCTGTCGGTCATATCGAAGCGGGTTTGCGAACTAATGACCTTTTTAATCCCTATCCAGAAGAGGCAAATCGTCGGCTTATTTCTCAACTAACTCAACTTAATTTTGCCCCTACTAAATTAGCAGTCGAACATTTACACAATTCTGGAGTAACTGGAAAAATTTATCAAACGGGAAATACAGTCATTGATGCGCTGTTGACAGTGGCAAAAAAAAATCCACCGTGCGAAGTTCCTGGTTTAGATTGGCAAAAATATAAGGTATTGCTCGCAACGGTTCATCGAAGAGAAAATTGGGGCGAACCGCTACAGAATATTCTCAAAGGATTTAGCCTTATTCTCGAAAAGTTTACCGATACTGCTTTACTATTACCTCTACATCGCAATCCCATTGTCAGAAAACCAATTGAAGCAGCATTAGGTAATCATCCACGAGTCTTTTTAACCGAACCTCTCGATTACGCTCAATTAGTAGGAGCAATCCAACGTTGTTATTTACTAATGACTGATTCTGGTGGATTGCAAGAAGAAGCCCCGAGTTTGGGCAAGCCAGTCTTAGTTCTACGGGAAACAACAGAACGACCCGAAGCAGTTGAGGCAGGAACGGCTAAGTTAGTAGGTACCGCTCCAACTAGAATTTTAGCCGCAACTAAGGAATTATTAACCAATGATGCCGCTTACCATCAAATGGCAACTGCGATTAATCCTTTTGGAGATGGCAAAGCTGCCCAAAGAATCAGTGAGATTGTTATAGATTATTTACAAAGGAGTTAGAATTTTGACTCCTGACTCCTTCTTAGCTCAAAATGAGTCGGGAAGCTTTAGTACAGTAGAAACAAAGAATATTTACTTATTTTCTTCCACGAGCAACCTCTAAGTTTATTGCATCCCAACTGATTGGTGTGACAGCTTCCTCATGTGTGATGAGCTCCGTTAACTCGCAGTACTTCCCCCGTGACGTATTTACTTGCCACTGGCGAGAGGAGAAACGCCGCCGCCCAGGCGATATCTTCTGGCTGACCAAAACGACGGACAGGAATCTCAGCAGTAATCTTGTCTTTGACTTTCTCTGGAATTGCCTTGGTCATGTCAGTCTCGATGAATCCTGGTGCTACAACATTGGCCCTCACCCCGTACCGCGAGGATTCCCTGGCGAGGGATTTGACCAGACCGATCACAGCAGCTTTAGTGGCGGCGTAGTTCGTCTGACCCGCGTTACCTCGTTCTCCTGAAATCGAACTGATGCAGACGATCGAACCTTCTCCCCGCTCGTACATTCCGGAGATAAAGGGTCTGATGGTGTGATTAACTCCTTTCAAGTTAACGTCGATCAAGCTATCCCAATCTTCTAAGCTCAGTTTGGGATAAAAGTTATCTTTGGTAATCCCCGCATTGGCGACTATTCCGTAAACGGGTCCCAGTTTCTCTTCAACCTTTTGGGCTACTTCCTCCACTGCCGCTGCGTCCCTTACATCTGCTTTAATAGCTAGCGCTCCATTTTGATAATCGTTGCCGTTGCGGCTAGTGTAAGCTACTTTAGCTCCCAAATCTTTGAGCAAATTAACCGTGGCTGCTCCTATGCCACGAGATCCGCCAGTAACTAAAACCACTTTATCTTCTAGACCAAGAGATAGCATGATTTTCACTCCTCATAATATATTTCCAATCGCTTTATTTGCTCTATTGCCGCTCAACGGCGATCGCCGTTTTTCCGCCAATGCCTTAGTAGAGAGCTGCCAAGCCAGGGTTTTATCTTTACATATCTACATTTAATAAATCCTTGCTAATTATTTCAGTATTTATGCTTACTTTGTTTATTTCAAGGAGGTAAAAAATGGCTAAAAAATCTTTATCTAATGCGACTGGAGTTAAATTTAAGTACGTATGGATTGATTGTTCCTGTAGTTTTTCAGGTTGCCGTGATTGGATGGGACGTAGCCTTTGGATGCTAAGCTCTATATTGATGGAGTATGGAGTTTGTCCAAGAAGCCGCCACGGCTTTAGCGCATGCGGAGCGTTACCAAGCAAACACTATAGCAGTCCTAAATCATTTTTAAGCTCATCCCCCGCAACAACAGCGGGGAATTTCGCGTTCTTTGCCATTTGTCTTTTGTCCTTTGTGCCAATAACTAATAACCAAGCGACGGACGACTATCGCGAACTACCCTGGAGGGAATGGACTTCCCGTCGCTTTTAGTGAAAACTTCTAACACTAATCAGAAATCAGAAGTCAGCAGTCACCAACTATCAATTATCAATTATCAATTAGCTAACACCTCATCTCTACCGCTCAATTCACAACTCGAATAGAATTGCTACACCTTAAGGGTGTCGATTTATTGCAAAATTACTTATTCTTTTATTGTTCCAGAGTAGACAGAGCCTCTTTTGGTATCGAGAGTAATAATTGCTCCTTCTCGAATTAGTCGAGTCGCATTTTTAAGACCAACAATTGCCGGTATGTCAAGGCGCAAAGCAATTTGTGCTGCGTGACTGGTCAGACCATCCTCTTCAGTAATTATTCCTGAAGCTTGAAGAATAAGATCTACAAACTCAGCATTAGTTGCTGATGCTACTATAATTTCTCCTGGATTAAAATCCGCCAGCTCTCGTGCATGGTGGATAACTCTTGCTCGACCACAAGCCGAACGTTGACCGATACCAGTACCCTGACCGAGAACTGCTCTAACTAGTTCTACCTTAATTAAATCGGTCGAGCCAGCAACACCCTGAAGAGTTCCTGCAGTCATGACAACTAAGTCTCCTGCTGCTAGTAAGTTTTTTTCTTGAGCAACATTAATAGCCGCTTGGAAAGTTTGGGTAGTAGAAGGGAGATCGAGAACCAGTAAAGGTTTTACTCCCCAAACTAATTGCAACCTGCGGGAGACATGAACGTGAGGGGTAACCGCTAGGATAGGAGTCTGCGGTCGAAATTTGGAGACATTACGAGCAGTTGCACCTGTTTTGGTCAAGCTCATAATA
Organism: Pleurocapsales cyanobacterium LEGE 06147; assembly: GCA_015207585.1. GTDB lineage: Bacteria > Cyanobacteriota > Cyanobacteriia > Cyanobacteriales > Xenococcaceae > LEGE-06147. The sequence continues at coordinate 68,257 of JADEWQ010000011.1, forward strand.
GCTTCTGCATTTAATTGTGCGGCAATTTGAGCAACAGCAGCAGAAATAGCATTAGGAATAGACCATTTCCCTTGAGAGTCAGGAGCAATGCGCGGTTGGTCTCTCTCAATGCGTTGAGCGATTTTTGCCATCGTCATGACTGCCTCTACAGGATATTTACCTACAGCAGTTTCATTAGATAGCATCACTGCATCGGTACCGTCGAGAATAGCATTGGCAACATCCGAAACTTCAGCACGGGTAGGTCTGGGATTGTTGACCATGCTGTCCAACATTTGTGTTGCTGTAATAATGGGAATACCTAATTTATTCGCTGTAGCAATTAACTGTTTTTGTAAGATGGGGACATCTTCGGCAGGTAATTCTACACCTAAATCTCCCCTAGCGACCATCACACCGTCGCACAGAGAGAGAATAGCATCCATTTGCTCGATCGCCTCGTGTTTTTCGATCTTGGCAATGACGGGGACTGATTTCCCTGCACTGGAGATTAAATCCTTAATTTCGAGGATATCTTGAGGGTTGCGGACAAAGCTAAGAGCTACCCAATCAACTCCCTGATCCAGACCAAACATCAAGTCCTCGCGGTCTTTTGGGGTTAATGCCTTGATCGAGAGATAAACTCCGGGAAAGTTAACTCCTTTATTGCTGGAGAGAACTCCACCCACAACTACCCGACAGTGTAAGCTCTCGTTCTGGTGGTCTACTTTTTCCACCTGCATCTCCACCTTGCCATCGTCGAGGAGAATAGTGGCACCTTCGGGAACTTCTTCTGCCAAAAGTTCGTAGCTTACGTAGCTAATTGTTGGGTCGCATTCGACCCGACGGCTGGTGAGAATAAAAGGTTCGCCTTCTTGGAGAACAATCTTGTCACAAGCAAACTTACCCAAACGAATTTTTGGTCCCTGTAAATCTTGTAAAATTCCCACGGGTTGATTTAGCTCAAAAGCTGTCTGACGAATCAGACGGATAGCTCGTTGGTGGTCTTGATGGGTACCGTGGGAAAAGTTGAGCCTAAGAGTTGTGGCACCTGCTTGGATTAATTTTCGCAGTACGCTTGGTTCGAGGGTCGCAGGTCCGACGGTGGCTACGATTTTTGTCCGACGCAGATTTTTTGGCGATCGCATAAATGACGCAGACAACAGTAAAAGTAAAGGATAATTATACTCGAGGCAGAATTGAACGTGAGATTTTTACTCCAAATTTGCCAACCTATAAGTAAGCTACCAGCGGTATTGTTTAATAGCCAAGAGCTGAATTTTACAAATTTTTACAGATTCTCAGAATAGCAAGACCCAAAACAGTGTAAGGTTAAACGCTTAAAAAAAGGACAGGCAAAAACCTGTCCCTCATTACTAATAGCCAGCTGAATCAGAAATTCATTTCCGCAGCTTGGACTCTTTCTACTTGTTTTTTCTTAATAACCAGAAGAATTTGAGCGAGCATGATCAGCCCAATAAAAGCCATTAAGCCAGCAATGCGAGCGGGACTTTGTAGGACTACTTCAGTATCCATTTGCCCAAAACCGCCGACGTTGGGATTATCAGTAAGAGCATCTCCGGCGGCAACTTGTTGTCCTTGGGAGACAATTAGTTGGGGTCCTGCGGGAATAGTATCTACTACCGTATCCTCTCCAGTATTAATAATAACTTCGTAACCACCTGCTTCTCGTTCGTTAATGGCAGCAATTGTCCCAGCTGCGGAAGCTTTGAATACGTTGTTATTGCTAGATTGACCGGTAGGGTAAACTTGTCCCCGTCCGCGATTAGCACCCAGGTGGACGGCATACTTACCAAATTTAATATTTTTATCTTGAGCAGGATTGGGAGAAAGTACCGGGAAAACAATTTCCTGATATTGATCGCCTGGTAGGGGCCCTACTAAAACTACGTTGTCTTGTCCTTCCTTATATTGCTGGAAGTAAACGCCACCGACTTTTTCCTTCATTTCTTCTGGAATTCGATCGGGAGGAGCAATTTTGAACCCTTCTGGTAACATCAATACTGCACCGACGTTCAAACCTCCTTTGGAACCATCCCCCAGTACCTGCTGAGTATTGGTATCGTAGGGAATTTTTACTACCGCTTCAAACACTTTATCTGGTAATACGGATTGAGGAATTTCAACTTCAGCGGGTTTTTGCGCGAGGTGACAGTTAGCGCAAACAATTCTTCCTGTCGGTTCTCTAGGAGTTTCGGGAGCAGTTTGTTGTGCCCAAAAAGGATAGGCAGCCGCAGCCTGAGGTACGGTAAGATCGCTGGCGAGAAAAACAGCAACGGTTGCGATCGCTAATAATACTACTCGGGTAATCAATTGCTTGGCAACTTGACCCACTGCTAAATTGGCAGGTGTTCTCATCTCTTTCGTCAACAACTTCAAAACTAATAATTTCACCTAAATTTATGTTGGGAATTAATTATGCCCACCAAGGGTTTTCATTGGTACGGAAATCGGTTTCTGTCCAAGGAGTAAAGACTACCTTGTCTTCTTCGGTAACGTCAGCATGAACTAAGGCTAACGATAGAGGTGCCGGACCCCGCACTACTTTGCCAGTAGCATCATACTGGGAACCATGACAGGGACAGATGAATTTATCTTCACTGGCATTCCAGGGAACGACACAACCTAAGTGAGTGCAGACAGCATTAATGCCGTAGTTAGCAATGGTTTTGTCTTCTGTAACCACAATATAAGTAGGGTCGCCCTTGAGTCCTTGCGCCAAAACGCGATCGCCTGCATTATGTTCTGCTAGAAACTCGCTGACAATTACATCATTACCTAGAGCATCTTTCGCAGTTACGCCACCACTAGCACTACCACTAGAAGGGGGGATAAAGTATTTAACTACTGGATATAAAGCTCCCAAAGCAACCCCCGTCAGGGAACCGAAGGTGAGCAAGTTCATAAATTGTCTACGCCCCATATCGGGGACATCAGAAGAGCCAGAAAGTTGAGCCATAGTTAAACGTCAAATGTATACTTTTGTAAACTAAGCAAAGGACAAGCTCAAAATTTATTCATGTTCTGCTCGATGGTAGATTGCCTACTGACAATCGTTAGCAGAATTATGAAGTTTCTTGTCTTTAAAAAGGTTAACAACTATTGTATTAGATTATTACGTTGTTATCCTGAGGTGATATTCTACTAGGTTCTGAGGATTGATTGACTAGGTTTTTCTCATTTTACTTAGCTTTTACTTATTTGCTAGGTGAGATTTGACTTTTGGGTTTAATCGGGCTAGAAGGCGCTCTTTTATTTTGTTGTAAGCGCATTAAGTATAGAATACCGTGCTTTATGTTAAAACTTATTACTTACTTTTTACTTGGTAGTTTCAATCCCTGTTAGGGATTAGAGATAGCGATCGCCCACCCCGAGCGCCCTCGCTCTCATCAAAAATCCTCTATCAGTATCACATCGCTTTTTGTGTCACTGATAGCAATCTTCTTTCCAGCTCGGCAATTCTCTAGATGCGCCTATTGGGTGCTTTTTTGCCAAAAAAAAGAGTAGTTTTCTACTCTTAATTACTATTACTGCCAAACAAGTTTTCGGGAAATGACGCGATTCTAGCTTAATCTAGAACAGTTATCTTGCCGATCGATTAAATAATCTTCATAAATCGATACTCTCGAACTGGCGATCGCCAATCTAATTAAATCCGCAGTGAAAAAATTTTTTAATTTCTTGTTTTCCTTAAACCAGTGAGTTTTGTATTCAGTTATTAGTTCGACACAAGTTTTTCTATCCTCTTTAGCATCAACCTCTTTCCCTATCAGGCTATAGTACAGCTCCAAGTGAAACTATTAGCTGACAATTGCCCAGTAACTAATAATGCTATCTTTTCAGCCTCAGATAGCCCTCTTTTATTGAAGTTACAATTACATCCTTTTTGCTGTTGCTTTCCATCAAAGCTGAATTGTAGTACTATGCTGTTCCCAGATTTCTTTAATTTAGCTCTCTTGCCATGCTTCCCCAGTTGCCCTAATCTGTCATTAGCTTCACCTAGTGCCCTGTGCAATTGAAAACTCCCGTCGCTAGGTAGCCCTTCCGAGACTAGTTTCATCGTTACTTACTTTTTTCTTACTTACTTACTTGGTAATAGATATGAACTTAATATTACTACTAAGTAAACACTCTTGGGATATTTGGACAAAAACAAGCGGAACTTGGATCAATATATTTACTGTTGCGATCGGAACTGCTATTGGTTTAATCTTAAGCGATCGCCTGCCCAAGAAAATGCAGCAGATTATCACTCAGGCAATTGGATTAATCACCATCTGGATTGGCTTGAGTATGGCAAACAGTATGACCGAAGTTCGGGCAGGACAAATTGATGGAGCGATCTTGGGACTGGTGACGATAGTTACAGGCGGAATCTTGGGAGAGTGGTTGCAGATTGAGGAAAGATTAGCTGCTGTGGGAGATTGGTTAAAACGACGATTCCGCGGTAAGGGACTGTTTACTCAAGGATTTGTAGCTAGCAGTTTGCTTTTTTGTGTCGGTCCGATGACTTTGATTGGCTGTCTCAACAATGGCTTGACCGGTGACAATACTTTACTTACTCTCAAAGCAACGATGGATGGTATTGTTTCGGTTGCCTTGGCTAATATTTATGGTATCGGTGTCGGTTTTTCCATTCTCGTCCTATTAGTTTATCAAGGCGGATTGTCTCTGGCAGCAGGTTTACTTGCTAATGCAATAAGCGATCCAGCCAATGACCCTCATATTTTCCTAATTACTGGAGTGGGGGGATTGATGATTATTGGAATTGGTTTTAATTTACTAGAAGTAGTAAAAATTAGGGTTGCTTCCTTTTTACCAGCGATCGCCCTTGCGCCTATTGTTTATCGTTTGGCAATTAATTTTATAACTTGAGTCTGCTTATTTTTTGTACAATAGACCTCTGGCAAAAGTTCTAGATGTGTGGGACAAGTAAGTTAGAGTTGAGTAGCATCTATGACCTACGAACAGGTAAAAAGTCTGAAGCCAGAAGACTTTAAACGCTTATGTGGCGTACGTCCGGATACTTTTAACCAAATGCTCGAGGTAGTGCGCTCGCCCAGCCAACCAAAACAAAAAACAGGACGGCCAAGTCAACTCAGCCCGGAAGACCAATTGTTGATGAGATTGGAATATTGGAGAGAATAC
>JADEWQ010000191.1 GCA_015207585.1 Pleurocapsales cyanobacterium LEGE 06147
AATCCCATCGAAAGATTGTGGCAAGAGCTTAAAAAACAACTGAAATGGTCCCTATTTGATAACTTAGATGAGTTGAGAAATTCTCTCAAGCTCATTCTAGATAATTTGACTGCACAAACAGTTACTTCCTTGACCAAATGGGAATTTATTACAGATGCTCTATTTGTAGCAAACATTTAGCTAATTCATATTATAACCTCTGCAACTCAACGGCAACTTTGGTACGTTCCGGCGCAGCATAACAATTCGCTGCATTGGAACACAACTTCTATCTTTAACGTGAAACTCGATACACGCATCGTCTCTCACCAGAGATGATATGCTCTGTTCGCTCTACAATAGCATCTTTTCCCAAAACACTCTGGAATATTTCTAGTTCTCTAGCACACAGCCCTGTACATGCGGTAGCTGCTGCACAAATCGGGCAGTGATTTTCAATGAGCAGGAAAGAACCATCATCTAGAACCTGGATCTCAGCCATGTATCCTTCTTCCGTTCGTAGGGTAGCCAGAACCTCTAATTTTTGTTCTAAGGACTCTTGATTTGGCATGGAAGACTGATAAGCATCAATTTGATGGCGCGTTCTCACATTCAGAAGTTGCTCTAGTCCGGCATCACCAAATGCTTCCTTGACAGAATTAATCAGGCTCAAGGTCAGTTCTGCATAGCCATCAGGAAACAAGCGATCGGCAGCAGTAGTTAGCTGCCATAGCTTTGCGGGTCGCCCCATCTCGCGAGCTTCTTCTTGGTATGTAACAAGCTGTTCCTCTTGCAAAGTATATAGGTGCTGACGAACAGCCATCGCAGAAATACCTAAGTGAGAGGCAAGTTCGTGCGCGTCCGTTGCCCCTTGTCGCTTAAGTATGTTGACGATCGCCCGCCGAGTACGGATGGTGGCTGATTTTTTCTGAGAATTTGTCCCCATACCTACAAAGTAAAGAAAAGTCTTTACAAAGTCAATACATCCATCTATAATACTTTCTAAAGTTTTTTCTTTAAGAAATTGAGCTAGCGATCGCAAACCAGCAAGTATACTCATTCCCGTACCACAACTGGCGGTGGATGGTATGTTGTTTGAAATTGATGCCGTTGCCGCAATTCCCAGTTCTTGAAAATCATAGGAGTTCTGATGTCTCTACCTCTGATCTTGCAGCCTGGAGAAGGACGATCGGTGCAGATTCACACTAGTAATTGTACCTTTAAGGTGACAGGCAACGATACCCACGGTCACTTTGGCTTGTTTGAGTTTGTCATGGAGCCAGGAACCGATGGTGCCAGCCCTCATATTCACAAACAACTGACAGAAATCTTTTATGTGGTGGAAGGGAACGTTGAACTGTTGTTGAATCAGGAGCGCATATCTGCTGCTCCTGGCGCACTCATGCTGGTTCCGGAAAATACTCCGCATGGGTTCTCGAATCCAGGCTCAACGCGATCGAAACTGTTGATTATGTTCTGTCCTGCTGATTCACGAGAACAATATTTTGAAGGACTCGCTGAACTCACTAAGGATGGACGGCAGCCCAGCCAAGAGGAACTCCTTGAGCTAATGCATCGCTTCGATCAGTACCCAGTTCTCTAAGAGAGTTAGCGGCTGGCGATCTCCGATAATTGAAGCCACACGCGAACAAGATTGATTGCTAGAACAATTCATCCATGCTGCTTTCATGCTGAATTACTCACCTAAGCACGAGGCAAATTTTTGCACGGTTTGTTGCCCATTATTTTGTTAATTGTGGAGAGATTAATCGATGGCATATATTCTTCATCTCGATTCCAGTCCGAGAGGCGATCGCTCTGCTCAGAGAAAGATTTGCCGGAGCATTGCCCAGACGGATTGTGGAACTATCTTCTTTCAAAACAACATCTTTGACCCAGTGAAGGCAATTTTCGATACCCCAATGACTGCGAATACCGAGTGCAAATTCTTTAGCAGTAAACATCAAACTGCTAAGATAACAGACAATTTCAGGATATTTCTTACCTTTTCTGGTGCCAGATCTTTCGACCTTAATTAAAGATTTGATTCCAGTCCATTCTGGGTCAATTCCATTGACATCATGAAAAACTTCGACAATACGCGTTGTGAATCTATCTCTAATCAACATAATTTTTTGCCCAGTCCTGAAATTTTTCCACCAGCTTATCGAAGTCTACTCCCATAACTACAGGTCGGATTGTTGAATAGGATGGTACCCCATGTTTTTGAAGACTAAATTTCTCTATTATTTTCAGACATCCTCTAAGAGAGAGAAGAACCTAACTTAAATTTTAAAGGTTTCTGCTCACTAGTCGTGGGTGAGAAATTCAAAGACTTTGATGGCTTTGTCTTTTGTCTTTATTTAATAATCGAAACACGATCGCTTGATTTTTGTAAAATAGCTTTATTGGGGTAAATTTTAAATTTTGAGATAGAGATATCCAGACAAATATCCTTGAGTGACCAAATAAAAGAAGTAATAATCATTGGCGGTGGTGCGGCAGGATTTTTTGGAGCGATCGCCTGTGCTGATGCCAATCCCAACCTTCGTATTACTCTGCTAGAAGCTGCTCGTAAACCTCTAGCAAAGGTGCGTATTTCTGGCGGTGGTAGATGTAATGTTACCCATCGTTGTTTCGAGCCTGCCCAGTTAATTCAAAATTATCCCCGGGGTAGCAAGGCTTTGCGGGGTGCTTTTACTCGCTTTCAACCGAAGGATACGATTGCTTGGTTTGAGGCACGAGGAGTCCGTTTAAAAACCGAGTCTGACGGAAGGATGTTTCCGGTGACGGATGATTCGGAAACGATTGTCAATTGTTTGTTACAAACAGCACGAGATTCTGGGGTAAAGCTGCTTACGGGTGTTTCCGTTGTTGATGTCAAAAAACAACAAAAACCAGGAAGGCACGAAGACACGAAGATTAAATTTGAAGTGAAATTAAAAAATGGGGAAATATTAGAGTGCGATCGCCTGTTAATTGCTACTGGAAGTAACCGTTTTGGTTATCATTGGGCAAAGGATTTGGGACACACTATCGAACCCCCCGTTCCCTCGCTGTTTACTTTCAATATTAAAGATTCTCGTCTTCAAAATTTGGCAGGAATAAGCGTCGATAATGTAAGGGTTCGTTTGTTAGAAACCGGACAAATTAAATTAGAACAAACTGGTGCTTTATTAATTACTCATTGGGGTGTTAGCGGTCCTGCTATACTAAAACTTTCTGCTTGGGGGGCAAGAGTATTACATGACAATAACTATATTTTTCCCTTACAAATTAATTGGTTATCTCAATATAACCGAGAAACTTTAAGACAACATTTATCAAAAATAAAAACTGAAGTAAGCAAAAAGAAAATATTTGGTTACTGTCCGGTAGATCTACCAAAAAGATTATGGCAAAATTTAATTAATTTTTTAGAAATAGACCAGCATAAATCTTGGGCAGAATTAGGAAAAAAAGAATTAAATCAATTGGTTCAAGAATTAATTCAAGGTCGATATCAAATTACAGGTAAAGGAGTTTTTAAGGAAGAATTCGTTACTTGTGGTGGAGTAAATTTAAAGGAAATTAATTTCAAAACCATGGAAAGTAAAATCTGTCCGGGACTATATTTTGCTGGGGAAATTTTGGATATTGATGGAGTTACGGGCGGTTTTAATTTTCAAAGTGCTTGGACTACTGGTTGGATAGCGGGAAATGCTATGGCAGTCGAACATCACGGCGAGCGCTCGCAGAATACGTTGCGATCTCTAGCAAAGTAGTTAATAGCTCTTCATCAAAACATGGAAAAGAAAAAGTATGTTTACTGAAAAGATGATGAGATGTGGCTTGGGTATCTAGAAGAATATCGAGACGACTGGACTCAGGCTGAGACTAAAGATGAATTGAAGGAGAATTTTATTAGTTAATATTTACAAAGAACTAACAAGTGGAAACATTTTTAATGTTCGGAGAGTTGCTGAGCTTGAGGTATAGTAATTCTCGGAAAGTACACATCTGAGTTTAAATTAGGGGCAAACGGTCGTTTGCCTTTTTTCTATAATTAATTTTGCCTAAGTACTTATATCGCTCCATCTAACAGACGACGCCAGCTCTTTTGCTGTTAAAAATTACTCAAAGCGATCGCTGTATTTTGTCCGCCAAAGCCAAAGCTAAAACAAAGCACTTTTTCGAGCGAACTTTTACGAGAAAAAGTTACTAAATTCAAATCAAATTCAGATTCTTTTAAACCAATACAAGGCGGTAGTTGTTGCTCTTTTAATGCCATTAACGAAAAAGCTACTCCCATTGCCCCCGATGCACCTAATGGATGCCCTGTTGCTCCTTTGCTGGAACTGATTGCTACCTTTTGAGGAAATAAATAATTAATCAATTGGGCTTCATGTAAGTCATTTAATTTAGTACCCGTACCGTGAGCGTGAATATAGTCAATATCTGACGGATGAAGTCGACTGCGCTCTAAGCATTGTTTGAGTGCGATTAACGCGCTTCTATTGTCAGATTTGGGCGCATTCATATGATGAGCATCACAAGTTAAACCAAAACCCAATATCTGCCCATAAATATTGGCACCGCGACTCAGAGCTAAATCGACTGCTTCCAAGACAAAAACAGCACCACCCTCTCCTAACACTAAGCCTTCTCTACGCTTATCAAAAGGATAACAGCCTGTTTTGGCTAAAGCACCCATGCGCTCGAATCCAGCTAGCGTGAGTCCAGTTATCGGTGCTTCTACTGCACCCGCAATAACTCTTTGACATTCCCCGGTTTGAATTAGTTCAAATCCTCGGGAGATCGCCCAAATTCCTGTAGCACAAGCTGCCATAGGTGCTAATACTGCTGCTGTGGTACCGAGATAACGAGCGGCGGCGATCGCTCCTTGGTGAGGTAATGTCTCTAGCCAAGGTGGAGAATTGGGAATAGGAAATGGGGAATTGGAATCATTTTGAATAGTCGCTAATTGTTCCCAATCGGCTTGAGCACCGCGACTCGAACCAATAACTATTCCGCATTCAGGTAAAGGAGTATCTAATTGAGCATCTTCTAAAGCAGCGGCGACAATAAGTTTTGTCAGATCCTTTAACTTAAATGGCTGAAGATTAATTAACCCCAAAGGATAGAGAGGAAGTTCGGGGAAAGGTTGATGTAACCCAATCCCTGACTTTCCCTTCAATAAACTTTGCCAACTACTTGTCAAGGAACCGAGGGCAGAAAGTAAACCAATTCCAGTGACAACAACATCCACTTAAAAAAAAAATCAAAAATCAAAAGTCAAAAAGTAAAACATCTTACTGTTAATCTTGACCTTTTTTCAAGTTTTCTACTCCCTCGATTACTCGAGCCGATTCAATGCGATCGCCCTCTTCAATGCCATCGACCGTATCCATTCCCTCTATAACTTTACCGAAAACGGCATAATCTCCGTCTAAAAACTCTAGATCGGCTAAAGCAATATAGAATTGGGAAGAAGCCGAATCGGGTGCTTGAGAGCGAGCCATGGCTACCGATCCCCTTTCGTGCTTCAAAACTACTGGTGGAACTGATAAACCTGCTTGTCTGCCCATGGCTTGACTGTAAGTAGGTTCGGGTTCTCCTTCTAATTGGATTTCCAAAGGAATAAAACGTCTTTGTCCCGTTTCCGGATCGATATAACCCCCAGTTCCCATCTGACTGACAGGAAAATTAGGATTTTTTCCTTGGGGATCTCCTCCTTGTGCCACAAAAGGCTGAGGTTCTCTAATGACTCGGTGGAATGCTAATCCATCATAAACTCCTCGCTCGACTAAATCGATAAAGTTACCGGCAGTTATCGGGGCATCATTGCCATCGAGTTCAATAATTATAGGCGAACCTTTGACAACTAGCTCTACTTTGGCAGTTCCTTCAAGTTTAGGTAAATCGTTATACATTTCTAGACTGCTGCTATCAGCAGTGACAGATTCTAATGATGTTTTTGAGAGGTTATCAGATGATGGGGATGTCTGAGAAGGATTTGTCTGCTCTCGAGCACATCCTCCCATAATCAAACTGCCAATGAGAATCGATAAAACAAGATTTTTTAACCAATAATGGGGTTTTTTAGGCATATTTTCCTTATAAGCCTTCTAATGGAACTCCTAAAAAGCGGGCTAGTTCAGCTCCTTCATTTTCAAGAGTGGATAGAGGCAGAGGCTCACCTACACGAGTTAGGGGAATATCTCGCCTTTGTTTGGCACGCAAATAAAGAATGCGTCTGGGGTTGAGCCCTTCTTTGATTTCAGCTCTAACTGACTGAATATCTTCTAAAGGTATATCTATTTCTACGCGCCGATTTTTACCGGGAAATCCCCTACGGGCGATTTTAGCCGTACCCGTATTTTTATTAAATTCGTTATAACCGCCGCCGACATCCCAAGCTATGGTTAGCCAGAGATAGAGTGCCACCAAACAACCAGCGATACCATAAAAACTTAAGGCTATTCCCTGAGGAAAAAACTGTAAGTCAGTAGCATCAGAGACAAACAGCAAGTTGACCTTCAAGTAGCTGGAAAGCCCTGCAAGGAGAAAACCAATACCGCCCACAGATGTTACTGTTGCCCACAGATAGTTACTCAGTCTACGCGAGCCTAGAACCTCTTGACGAAGAACCTGACTATCTTTTGCTTTTGTCATTGTATGTTTGAATCTTAACTTTTAAATTTTATCTTTCTGGTGGGAAGTGACCAAAGGAATTCTACTGCAACCAGAGCCATGTTGTTTCATTACTTCCGGTTGAAGTCTTAAAAATTTATGAGACAAGTATGTCATTTTGTAAAAATTTTGATAATAATAATTAAAGAACAGTTTGGGGACGATTGCCCGAATTTTCTAACGTGGGACGAGTATTCTGTCTAGCTCGTGTTATTTTAAATAATGTTACGCAATTGCTTACTTACTCTGTATGTAAGCGCTTCAGGACTGATAAGTCCACTAAAAAAAGAACTTAACCAGACTCAACTGGTAAAGTTTTATAAAACTTGACAGTCGCTCGCAAACGACAAAACTGTCAAAATAAAACGTAAAAGCGTCCCCATTTAGTAATCTTGCCGTTTATTTAGTTAAGCAAGAGGATAAAAAAACTATGACAATAGCACTAGGACGCGCGCCGTCAGAGCGGGGATGGTTTGATGTCCTCGATGACTGGCTCAAGCGCGATCGCTTCGTCTTCATCGGCTGGTCCGGGCTGTTATTATTCCCCTGTGCCTATCTAGCCTTAGGAGGCTGGCTGACCGGAACCACCTTTGTCACTTCCTGGTATACCCACGGTTTAGCCTCCTCCTACCTGGAAGGCTGTAACTTCC
>JADEWQ010000192.1 GCA_015207585.1 Pleurocapsales cyanobacterium LEGE 06147
TAGCTCAGGTTACGTTTTCCGCACAGGCTAGACAACTGTTTTGTCCTGCTGGAACTAATTGGCATTTAGTTCTTTGCAAGCCCCCGCTAAATTGCTCTTAGCCATTAGCGGTGGGTAGTTGACTGATAATTGTTTATATAGACATATTTTATGTCTATGATGTACATAACATAAATCTTAGGAGATCGAGGGATGAACTGGAGAATTGCCCAAGCCAAACAGAGGTTCTCCGAATTGATTAATGCCGCAACCAAAGAACCCCAGCTGATCTACAATCGAGAGCGACTGGTAGCAGTTGTTATCGAAGCTGAAATGTTTCAGGAGTTCCTTACTTGGCGCGAGCGCAGAGAAAAAACTTCCCTCGCCGATGCCTTTAGGGAATTGCACCAGCTAATGGCTGAGGAAGATTACACCCTGGAAGTTCCTTCTCGTAAGGATCGCTCTAACCCTTTTGCTGATGTCCTCAATGACCTTTCTGTGTGACACCAACCTCATCAGCGAACTAGCACGAGCTCAGCCGAACTCTGGAGTGCTAGTCTGGGCTGCCGGAGTTTCCTCGATCTCGTTGAGTGTCATTACTGTTGAGGAAATTTTCTATGGACTCTCCTCGAAATCTAACTTCAGAATCCAGTCCTGGTTTGAGAGATTTATTGAGCAATACTGCAACCTTTTGCTGATTACACCTGAGATTGCCTAGCGTTCTGGCGAATTGCGAGGACAACTGCGAGCGAAGGGGAAAACTCACACCCAAGCAGATATGATGATTGCTGCTACTGCTCAAATTCACCAACTTACTCTAGTAACGCGCAATATCCGAGATTTTGATGGCTGCGGGATTCCACTACTCAATCCCTTTACCTGAATAGAGTTTCACTTGATTACTTTTTGAGATTAGTGTTAAATTCGTGAGCAACTAGTTTATTTACAAACAGTTTTTCAAAGCAGGAAAGAACTAAAATCAAACCCCTCAGTTAATCAGCAATTATGAGGGGTTTTTCCTTGAAAAATACTACGAAAAATCATCGATAATTGGTAACGGATAACTGATAACTGAATTAATGAGTGCAGAAATTATTTGTGTCGGTACGGAGCTACTCCTTGGCGATATTCTTAATACTAACAGTCAATATTTAGCCCAGCAATTAGCCGCTCTAGGCATTCCTCACTACTATCAAACTGTGGTAGGAGATAACTTAACCCGGTTGCATCAGACGATCGCTATTGCCATTAAACGCTCTTCAATTCTTATTTTTACTGGTGGTTTGGGACCGACACCGGATGATTTAACCACAGAAGCGATCGCTACCTATTTTTCCACTCCTTTAATCGAACAACCAGAAATTATCGAAGATATTACCCAAAAGTTTGCTCAACTGGGTCGAACGATGAGTCTCAGTAATCGCAAGCAAGCCCTAATTCCAAAAGGTGCTACCGTTTTACCCAATCCGGCGGGAACTGCCCCAGGAATGATTTGGCAACCACAAGCGGGTTTAACTATTCTCACTTTCCCTGGAGTTCCTTCAGAAATGGAGAGAATGTGGCAAGAAACTGCCGTTCCTTTTCTCAAAAGCCAAGGATGGGGTAAAGAAACTATTTACAGCCGCATGTTGCGTTTTCGTGGTATTGGCGAGTCCGCCTTAGCTGAAAAAGTAGCACATTTATTTAATTTAATTAATCCTACGGTTGCTCCCTATGCATCGCAGGGAGAAGTGCGCTTGCGCGTCTCGGCTAAGGCTAAATCTGAAGCTGAAGCGATCGCTCTAATCGAACCCGTTGCTCAACAAATTAAAGATATCGCCGGATTGGATTATTTTGGTGCGGACGAAGATACTCTTGCTTCAGTGGTAGGAAAATTACTCAAACAAGCCGGAGAAACTTTGAGTGTAGCAGAATCTTGTACGGGTGGCGGTTTGGGAGAAATGTTAACCAGCGTTCCTGGCAGTTCTGACTATTTTATCGGTGGGATTATTGCTTATGCCAATCGCGTTAAAATTTCTTTATTAGGTGTAAATGCTGAGGATTTAGAGCAATTTGGAGCAGTGAGCAAACCTGTTGCTCAACAAATGGCACAAGGAGTCAAACAAAGTTTAGGAACGAGTTGGGGAATTGGAATTACCGGAATAGCAGGTCCTGGTGGCGGAACAGATGATAAACCTGTGGGCTTGGTATATATTGGTCTAGCTACTCCCGATCGTCGAGTAGAAAGTTTTGAATATTGTTTGGGTCAAACCAGAAGTCGGGCTTTAATTCGCTATTTAAGTGCTTGTAATGCCCTCGATCTACTACGACGCAGACTGATTCAAAGAGAAGGAAAATATTAGACTTTTTGTTTCAACAAATGACTACAAAGGTAAATTAATGGGTAGTTTAATGGGAGGAACTACTAACGTTGGACGAGGAGGAGTGGGTTGTGCGGGAGTACCATTGAGGCTTGTAGTATTTGGTGTTACAGACATTCCAGGTCTCGCGAATCCACTAGAACTAGTAGAAACATTAGGTGCTGTTGCTTGTGGTGAAGAAAAAGTACTGGGTATGTTACAAGAGGGTAAAACACAGATATTGAAATTATTGCTATTTAAATTGCCGCTGAATCCACTGATGTTACGATTGACTGGCTGTTGCGATCGACCGTTGAGCAACGACAACGGATTTAAAGGAAGATTAACCAAGCCGACTACATCTTCTAAACTTTGAGCCGAAACACTGCGAGCGGTTCCTACACTACCAAAACCGAGAGTAAGAGCGATCGCTAAACCAGAAATTAATTGTTGCTTGAGTTGTCGTTTCATCTTAATCTATCCCACAGTTCAATATGTTGTTTTTTCTTCTCTTGTTTAGAGATTACGTGGGTAAGCAACTATCTATGCACGAATGTAATTTGAGATTGGAATAAAAACCAATATTGCCTTTGTCTTCTACTTTGAGCACTCAGTTTTTGTTACAGAATTTAAAGTTATTTAGCCTTTTAGATAAGGGTGCTATAGCCATAAGGTAAACTAGCCCTTAATCCAGATAGAAACATACTATAACTAGGAGAACACTCGGTAAGGAGCCGATTCAATGTCTCATAGCGTTAAAATCTACGATAATTGCATTGGTTGCACTCAATGCGTACGGGCATGTCCAACGGACGTATTGGAGATGGTACCCTGGGACGGCTGTAAAGCCGGTCAGATTGCTTCCTCTCCCCGCACAGAAGACTGTGTAGGCTGTTTTCGTTGTGAAACTGCCTGTCCTACTGACTTTCTAAGCATCCGGGTTTACCTGGGACCTGAAACTACTCGCAGTATGGGTCTAGCCTACTAAAGAAAAAACAACAAATAACAGTGGCAATTATAAGCACACTTTAAATACTGAAAAATTGTGTCGTATAGCTTCAGAACTATCTAGCTAGGGTTCTGAGCTGACGGCACTATTTAGTTTTAGTTTAATTATCAAAGATTTTAAAAATTATTGTTAGCTATAGTTATAGGCGTGGAAAAATTTAGGGTAGCAATTTCAGGTCAGTTAGCTAGATGCATAAAGACCGAAAAGTGCATTCACGCCAACTAACTTCGAGATGGAAGTTGGTGTTCTCTAGTATCCGAACTAGAATTTTAGTCTGGTACATCCTACTGATGGCAGTATCAACGCCGATCTCGATCTTGGCAATTCGCCAAACTTTTTTAAATCGCTTATATAGTCGGATTGAGCAGTCACTCGTACAGGAAGTACAAGAGTTTCAGCAACTCGTCGATGGACGCAATCCTGAAACTAGCGAACCATTTGGAGACGATCTTAAGGCAATTTTTACCGTTTTTCTCCAACGCAATATACCCGACGATAGCGAGTTTTTGCTGACTATGCTCGACGGGTATTTTTATAAATCAAGTCCTAGAGCCGTTCCAGAGGTTTTAGAGCCAACTGGAAAACTCGTACAATCTCTTGCCTATTTATCCCAACCAGAACAGCGTTGGCTCGTTACGCCCAATGGAGAAACGATTGTTTACCGAGCCGAACCCATTGTACGAGGAAATAAACAGGGAGTATTTGCGGTAGTTTATATAGTTTCGCAGGAACGGCAAGAAATTGACGAGGCAACGCTAGCGATCGTACAAGTTACCCTTGGCGTTTTAGTATTTGCTTCTGTGCTTGCCTGGATTGCTGCCGGACGGGCAATGACTCCTCTCAGTCTGCTGACGGAAGCAGTTCGTACGATTGGTGACTCAGATCTGACTCGTCGGCTTCCGGTACAAGGAACCGACGAAATTAGCGAGCTGACGTTGCGATTTAATGAAATGCTCGATCGCCTTCAAATTACTTTTGACAGCCAAAGAGACTTTATCAGCGATGCCGGACACGAACTGCGTACGCCTATTACTATCATTCGCGGGCACCTAGAACTGATGGGAGATGACCCACAAGAACGACAAGAGATTCTGGCGATCGTGACCGATGAACTCAATCGCATGAGCCGCTTTGTAGACGATCTACTACTATTAGCTAGGGCAGAGCAACAAGACTTCTTGCGGCTGGATATTGTAGATGTTGCCTCGCTGACAGATGAGTTGTTTGCTAAAGTAAAGACACTTGCCGAGCGCAATTGGCATCTTGAAGCCAAAGGTAAAGGTCGCATCGTAGCCGACCGACAACGATTAACCCAAGCTATTATGAATCTCGCTCAGAATGCGACTCAGCATACAAAGGCAGATGAGGCGATCGCGCTCGGTTCGGCACTAGAACGAGGTAATGCCAGGTTTTGGGTACGCGATACTGGGGAAGGCATTGCTTGGGAAGACCAACAGCGAATTTTTGAGCGATTTGCCCGTACCGCCAATAGCTATCGTCGTTCTGAAGGAGCTGGTTTGGGATTGGCAATTGTCAGGGCGATCGCTCAGGCTCATGGTGGACGAGTGGAACTGATCAGTCGTTTGGGCGAAGGAGCAACCTTTACCTTGATTATTCCGATCGATCCAATTTAGCGATCGAGTTTAGTGCCCTTACTCAATCTCTTGGCAGTACGCAAAATTTGTCCGGCGAGGATAGCCGCGCCGAAACCATTATCGATATTAACTACTCCAATGCCAGCTGCACAAGAATTTAGCATAGTTAGCAAGGGAGCGACTCCTGCAAAACTCGTCCCATAACCGACACTAGTGGGAACTCCAATGACAGGACAATCTGCCATCCCTGCTACGACACTGGGTAATGCTCCTTCCATTCCTGCAACTACAATTAGGACATCTGCTTCGTAAATTATCTGGCGATGACTCAACAGGCGATGAATTCCCGCCACTCCTACATCCCAAAGACGTTTTACCTCAAAGCCACAAAGTTGAGCAGTTACCGCCGCTTCCTCCGCTATGGGTAAATCTGCAGTACCGGCAGTGAGAATAGAAATAACTCCGGGATGCGTCACGATTGATTCCGGTTTAGCGATCGCACAAATACGAGCAGCAGGATAGTAGATTAGATCGCGAACTAACTCTTGTAGTTGTTCGTAAATGTCCCGTTCGATCCGAGTTGCCATCACGATAGAAGAACGCGATCGCATCACTTGCATAATCTGGGCAATTTGTTCGGGAGTTTTGCCAGAACCCCAAATTACTTCGGGAAATCCAGTTCTTAACTGGCGATGATGGTCAATTTTGGCAAAATCCCCTACAGGCTCAAAGGCAAAATGCTTGATTTTCTCTAAAGCTGCTATAGGATTGACTTCTCCAGCAGCAACAGCTTCTAGTAAAAATTTAAGGGTTTCGGGTTGAGTCATCTGTTTTCATCTCGGAGCTTGATTTCAGTAATTTAGCTATTGTCAGTTCAATTTGTAAAGTTCTAAAACTTTTGCTTGACTAAGAAAAATAAAAATTTGTAACTTTAGTTACAGAAAATATTTTAAATTAACCCATCACAGATGAGGTTGATGTCACTGTGAGGTATGAAAAAAATGACCAAATATGTTTTAAACGAGCAGGAAACGGTTCCCCAATGGTGTTGGGTTCCTAGCCAGCAATCTCAGATTTTGCCAAGGGAACAGCCGATATATTCAAGCACTTGGGTCCGTCTTTTAGAACCCCCTACTCCTTTTTGCGATGAGGAAGCTCTAATCTTGTGTCAGCATTCGGATTCGGAATGGGTAGCTTGGATTCCCGATTATGGAGAAACTATTCTTCACAATAGTCAATTTTGTCTCTATCGTTAGCGATCGAGAGCAATAGTAATAGTTTAGAGCGATCGCTATTTGTTAACGGAGTAAGCAAAATTATACCCGTAGGGTTGGCAGTAAACTACCCCAGCCCTGGAAGGGCGGGACTTTTAAGTAGCCCTGAGCTATCGGTGCTGAGTTCACAGCACAAGTAGCTCGAACCTCTGGGACTGTTTACAGAAGCCCCCAAAAGACTTATCATTTTCGCTCCGTTGAAGTCAGCATCTCCCGACCAGTTGCAGTTACCACATTTAAACTTTTTGTCGGAGCGCAAACCAATGTGCAGGCAGCAGTGGCACGTTTGACTCGTGTAGGCTGGAGGTACTGCAATTACCTCAACTCCCTCTCTTAAGCCCTTATACTCCAAAAACATTCGCAGTTGATAGAATGCCCAGTAATTAGACCTGCGGCGTTCTGTTTTGTTGCGTGGTTTCTGATTTGTTCTTTCCCTGATTCCGGTTAAATCTTCAATCGCTACTGCCACATTCTGCTGTTTGGCTTGCTGAATGATAGTCTTCGATATGTTGTGGTTTATCCACTGTTGAAAACGTCTCTCGCGCCCCGATAGCCGTACCAAAATCCGCCGACACCTGCGCCGACTTGACCTTGTGCGTGTGGAAGCCTTTTTCTGGAGAGACGCTCTAGTTCTAGAATATCTATCTCTAGTTTCAGTTAGCTTTTTACCATCCCATTTGTCCCCGTTACTTGTTACCGCAATATCATTAAACTCAGTGGGTATGTTGCCATCCCTCACTGGTCTCCAGAACCGTGCTTGCGGTAGGGTAGGAGACCAACGAGTGACCAGTGCTGGCACTTTTCCAATCGCCCCCCTCCAAACGACGCATGACCGTTTCCGTATCACGTCGCTTTCCAGTAATCTCAACGGGAAAGGGCAAAGCCCGT
>JADEWQ010000012.1 GCA_015207585.1 Pleurocapsales cyanobacterium LEGE 06147
TAATCAATGATATTAAAGAAAAATGGGGGAATAAGTTGACTATATCCTATTGGTGTCAAGATGAGACTAGATTAGGTTATCGCACAGAATCTGGTCAGAAAATAACTAGAGCAGGAGTTAAACCAAAGCAAATTTTTCAATGGTATTACAATTACTACTATGTATATGGGTTGGTTGACCCATTAAAGGGCAGAAGCTTTTTCTATGAATTCTCACATTTTAATTCTAATTGTTTAGGAGCTTTTTTAGAGCAATTTTCTCAAACATATAGTCAGGAAATACATATTATTCAACTAGACAATGCCTCAGTTCATACCGCACATAAACTAATAGTTCCTGACAAGGTAATTCTTTTCTTCCAGCCACCTTATTGTCCTGAACTTAATCCTATTGAGCGAGTCTGGCAATACATAAAACAACGGCTTAAGAATTTATTTTTTACTAGTATTGATGATGTCAAATATAAAGTTGCTAATATTCTTAACTCCTTATCAGAGGATGTTATTCATTCTTTGACGGGTTGGCAATATATTTTAGATGCTTTATCTCTCTAGCTACTTTTGAGAATTGGTATCATTTTCTACCTATTCATGCAAGAGATCTAATATACAAAAGCTAAATTATTCTTCACTATCTAATGGGGAAGGATATTCTAAAGCATGTTCGACAAGCTCGACAATTGAATTTTTGTTTTCATAAAGCATGACTAAATGATCCCTTGCTCTTGTCATTGCTGTATACAAGCCAGCCTTTTCTGGAAAATCTTTATCTCGATCTTCAGTATTTTCTGTAAGGCGATCGATTCCTGCTATGATAACAGCATCAAATTCTACTCCTTTTAAGGCATTCCAAGAATCAACTACTACATAGGGTCTGGTTACAATATTTAAATCTCTTTCCTGAGAAGAATTTGGCGCATGATGGTTAATTTGTAATTCGTTTAGTTCTCTACTAATTTCTATTTTTAAATCTTTTGCTTGGGGATGAATTAATATACCAATTGAAGATTCTGGATGAGTGTTTAAAGCATCTTTAACTTGCCTAGCAATTTGACTTGCCATGTCTTCATAATAAACTTCTAGAATAAGTGGTTGAATATTAGAACTTCTAGATAGCTTTTTTCTTGGTTCGATAATACTGCCAAGATCTGGAGTATTTTTAATTCTTCCTTCTTCATCCCGTTCTCGCTTTTCCACTCTCATATTTGCACCAGCTAAAGCTGGCTTAATAAAACTCCAAGCTAGCTCTAAAATTTCTGGCGAATTGCGATAATTTAGATCGAATATTTGAGAACGACCTCCTGGAATATTAATTCCTAAATCTTTCCAACTCCAAGTTGATTTTCTTCTATGAGGCTGTCCATAAATCGATTGAGTATTATCGTAAACAATAAAAAAAGAATCAGTCTCTGGATTTAATACTTCTAAAAGTCCTTGAAACCATTCATCATAAAAATCTTGAGCTTCATCTACTAAGATTGCTTGATATTTTAAATTAAAATTTTTAGTTAATTTAATAATATTTTTTCTGGTATTGTCTTTTCTATCCCAATTATAGTCGTATTTAAATGTATCCCATGCCCATTTATGAAAAGTAGTACAATCTACATTTTTACTTATTCCTTTTTCTTGCAGTTTAGATTTAAGCCAACCATTCATATAACGGTTATAAGTCAAAATTAAAATATCATCAAAATCTTCTAATAGTTTTTCAGCTCTATTACGCAGAACCAAAGATTTACCAGATCCAGCTACGCCACGAATAATTGCTGCACCTTCTGGTCTAAAATTTTTGGCTCTAGTTTGTTCTCGATCTAATTCTTCACGAGTTAGTCTTTGTGCAATGCTTTGCTCAAAATTAATCCATTGATTCATGTTTATTTTGCCTGAAAAGACTATATCGCAAATATAGACTTAATTTTTGAAAACGTCTTTAGACAAAATTACGGATAGTAGCAGTACTTAAAAAAATAAATAATTAGTACAACAAAAAGACTCTACCAAATTGGTTCGAGATCGAGTACAAATCCAGGTAAAATACCTTCTCCTGATAAATTAGTAGGGGAATCTAAAATTGTAACTGCTTGACCTGGACGATAAATTTCGACTTGCTTAAACTTGCGGTTAATTAACCAAGCTAATTTAGTACCATTGTCTATATATTCTTTCATTTTTTCCTGAGTTACTTTTAAACTATCAGTAGGAGAAAGTAGCTCGATCGCCAAATCAGGATAAAGAGGAATAAATTTTTCTTTTTGCTCATCAGTTAAAGTATTCCAGCGGGTTAATCTTACCCAAGAAGCATCAGGAGAACGATTTGCACCATTAGGTAATTTAAACCCAGTGGAAGAATCAAAAGCAATTCCAGTACCGTCAATCTCTGTCCAATTAAAAAGTTGTTGTGTTATTTTTCCACTGCGATTGCCTGTTTCTCCCCCCGTGGGTGGCATAACAATTAATTCTCCGTTAGCACTGCGTTCTAATCTGAGATCGCGATTATCTTGGCATAACTGAAAAAATTGCTCGTCTGTTAATTGAAGGGATTGGAAATTAATTTTTAGAGCAGTCATTTTCTTGTTCCTAAATGATTTGTGAAAACTTCTAACAATAATCAGGGGTAGGGACGCTCGCTGCGCTGCTCCTACGGCGACAGGTCACGTCCCTACAGGAGTCTCTAATATTAATGGTACAGAGGCGATCGCTCCCTTAAAATCTCTTGTAATAACGAGTTTATGCAAAAAAAATCTTTTGGCGATCGACTCCTTGCAGAATTCCTACTTCCCCTATCCGTTGAACTGTTTTTGCCATTTTGTCAGCAAAATGAATGACATATGGTAAACGGCTAAAGGAATAACCGCTAGCTGGATTTAACAGACAAAGAAGATCTACTTGCTTGGCTAAAGTTTCTAAGGGATAGAAACAGTGCATTGCCAAAGTCTCTGATTACTTGTAAAGGACGCGCGCTTCCTCCTGCTATAGCTTGAGAAGTAACGATTCGGAAAGTATTACCATTTTTAGAAAGTATTGCTGTTCCTGGTTTTGCATCGTTTAAATGTTCTGATTGGTAGGGTAGAATTGCCATTCTTCCCGCACCACTTTTTCTTATTCCTAAAAGATCCGCGGCAATATTCTCTTTTAATAAAGCTGCGACAGTCTCTTCAAATTCATCACATTGTATAAAGCCGTCTCGAAGCAGCAATACACGCTTAGGAAGTCTATTTTCTATTCGTCGAAATCTATTGATAATATTGGCAACAGTCCGTAATACCGCTTGTCCGTTTAGTTTTTCTCCTGGTTGTGCTTCGGGAAGTTCCCAGCCTAAACTTTGTCCGTTGGCTAAAATCGCAAAAGCACTAGTTCCGTAATATAAATTTCTATTAGTTCCTGCATCAAAACCAATTACTACTTCGGCTGCGTATTCATCTTGTAAAGGTTCTAATCCAACTGGTTGCCACTTTGCCTTAAGTAGCAAACCTAAAATGATGTTAACAGCTCGATAGTCATCTCTTTTAGGCATCGGTTGCATAAATTGAAGAGCAATATTAGCTTCTAAAGCTTCTCTCTGAAGTTGAGCCTTTTCGGTATTTTGTAGCCAGGGACTAACTACTAAAACTGTATGGGTACCTCGATCTGACCAAGCTTGCCAGAATTGCTTGCGAGTCAATAAACTATCAGGTAAATCGTTGGTTTTCTTGGCTGGTTCTAAGAAAATATCTATGCCACTTCTTTTAGCTACATCTTCTAGCTTATTGCTAATAAATTCTGACCAATTACCATTTCCAGTTAAATCCAAACAACCGAATTGTTTTTCTCCTGTACGAAAACAACCTTGTTTTAGACTTGCTTCTGGTTTAGAAACTTTTTTTGATTTAGTTAAAAGTAAAGGAGATCCCTTTCTCAGAATAGTTCCTTGAGTTTTTTGGGGTTTCGTTTCCCTTTCAACGTTATAGATTTTATTAGCAAGCCATTTAGCAACATTTTCTGCTTTCTCAAAACGCTGTTGAGGAAGTTGACGAATTTGTGTAAACACTTTAGCTGCTTCTTTTGAACCGCGATCTTTTAAACAGCTAAGAATTTCCATGGTTATGCTTGGTCTAAGTCGAGTAGAAAGATGAGGTAATTCCTTACCTTTGCTACTAATATAAACAACACGAGCATTGCGAATTTCTGCTTCTGTTGCTTTGTTTTTAGCCATGTTGCGATGATAATTAGCTAAACTTCCCGAAGGAATCATAGTAGTTTCTGGATTTTCATCGCTAATTCTCACCAATTTCCAAGAGCGATCGTCATAAGTATTACGAACCCAGTCAATAGGTATGTCGGGATAAGTTTGCAACCATTGTTCGAGTGTCCGAGAAGTATAAAAACGATGATGAGTATCAATTTCGGCAAAAACTACTCCTGAACGAGCGAGAATGATATCTAAATTAACTCCTGTATGAACTTCCCAACCCGAGTCTTGTAAAATAACCTTGTCTGCATTCCACCAAATAAACCCTCCTTCTGGCGATCGCTCGACCCGATTTTTGGCAGATTTATCTCTGAGTTTCCAACCCAACCAACGTCTTTCTAATCTTTCTAAAGCTTCTCGTTCATTTTCTTTGGCTGGATTGAGCAGTTGTGTACCTTGCGCTCGCAATAGCCAATTTTCACCCTGTAGGTATTTATCTGCTATTACTTCTTTGGTAATTATGGTCGAACCAAATCTTACTCCTGACGTGCCAATGTTCCAGGTAATTCGATTAATTGCTGAATATTCTTTTCCTAGTTCTGGAGATGAATTAAATGTGTAAGTATAAATTTGTACAGTTCTTTCAGCTTCGGTGAGATGTTTAACAGAAAACCGATTGAGAAAAACTTCAATAGCAAAATTATTCATTAAATTAATTAGTTTTTACTGTATTTAATAGAGCAAATTTTTACTTATATTCTATTGGTAATTAGAATTATTAAAAAACTTCTTTTCTTTAGATTTAAGCGATAAAATATTTGGATTATTTTCGTCTTCTGACCATTTAATAGGATTATTAACAATGTATTCGCGAATTTTATCTAAAGAACCATCATTACGGATAATATGTTCATAAAATCTAGGTTGCCAAGCAAAATTATTAAAACCATTTTGTTTACACCATCTGGTTACAGAAGATTTATAAGAACGAACAATCGTACTAAGCGACCCCGATTGAGGTGACAATTCTGACATTATTTGGGATAAATCATAATCATGATTTGGTGTAGGTACGTTCGCTGCGCTGCGCCTACGGCGACAGGTCACGTCCCTACAGGGGTTATCGGGATTGTCGAGCGCTATAATTCCATGTAAATGATTGGGCATAATGATATATTCATCTAAATAGGTAGATTTTGAATGCTGAGATATTTCTAACCAAAATCTTTGGGCAATTTTACCAATAGAAGACAATTGCATTTGATGATTAATAATATTTCCGAAATAACAAATTTTTTGATGGGTACAAATTGTTACAAAATAATATCCATTCCCTGCATAATTTCTATTGGGTAATCGAATCGATTTACGACGACAATTGATATTATTTAATGTCATGGTTGTCACAGATAAACCTTGTAGGGACGTAGCATGCTACGTCCCTACACCATTACATTATTAGATTGCCCAGATCTAATTAAAAATTATTCAATCCCTTCAATCCGATCTTCGACTTCTTGATACAATTCCCGCAGACGGTCTAAATTCTCCTCACTAGTTTCCCAGTAACCGCGACCGTTAACTTCTAACAACGTACCAACAATCTTGCGGAAAGAATTGGGGTTGAGGTTCATCAGTCGCTGACACATTTCGGGGTCATTAATAAAGGTAGTATTGACATCTTCGTAGACCCAATTATCAACTGCATCGGCGGTAGCACTCCAACCCATGGTATTAACCAATCGCTTGGAGAGTTCTCGAACACCTTCGTAACCGTGATTGAGCATACCTTCGTACCATTTGGGATTTAGTAGTTTGGTACGGGCATCTAAACGGACGGTTTCGGAGAGAGTACGAACTTGGGCGTTAGCGGTTGTAGTATCGGCGATGTATGCTGCTGGTTTCTTAGCATCATCCCGTAAGCCAGAAACTACTTTAGTTGGGTCGGAATCAAAGTAGTGAGATACGTCTGTGAGGCTTATCTCAGAAGAATCGAGGTTTTGAAAAGTTACTTCTGCTGTTTTTAAAGTCTTTTCCAATATTTTCCGGTTTTCCGCCATTATTCCTGGATTATCGGAGTCAAAAGAGAAAGACTTGCGTTTTAAATACATCTCTTGCAATTCTTTTTCTTCTTCCCAACTGCTATTTTCGACAGCTAGATTGATGTTAGAAGAGTAAGAACCAGAAGCATTGGAGAAAACGCGGGTAGCTGCCTGACGCAGGTTAATCCCCATTTCTTCTGCTTGGGCTAAAGCGTGTTTGCGAACGTAGTTCATCTCTACTGGTTCATTCGCTTCTGCTGCCATTTTGATTCCTCGATCGAGAAGATTCATCTGGTTGATAAAGAGGTCGCGGAAAACACCAGAACAATTAACTACTACATCGATACGGGGACGACCTAATTCTTCTAAGGGGATAAGTTCTAGTTTGTTAACTCTTCCCAAAGCATCGGGGACGGGACGAACGCCCACCATCCACATGATTTGGGCTAAGGATTCGCCGTAGGTTTTGATGTTATCGGTTCCCCAGAGAACGCAGGCGATGGTTTCGGGGTATTGACCGCCATTATCTATTTTTTGTCGTTCTAAAAGGCGATCGACAACAATTTTGGCAGATTTAACCGCAGCCAGAGTAGGAATAGCTTGGGGATCGAGGGCATGAATATTTTTACCTGTAGGTAATACATTGGGATTGCGGATGGGATCGCCTCCTGGTCCAGGAATAATGTATTCTCCTTCTAAAGCCTTGATTAATGCCCCAAGTTCATTATCGGCACAAATTTGTTCGAGACAGAATTCTAGATATTCAAACAGTGGTTTGAGGACCTCGGTATCGACGTTTTTGTAACCAAGCTGATGTAAGGCTTCTACCCAGGGTGCTTTTTTGCCGAGATTAAAGAAGTTCAGTTTAGAGATAGCCGATACTCGTCCCTCAGTGTCTACTTGAGCTTTGACTAAGGCACTTACAGCAGCGCGGGTGGCTTGAGTAATTTCTTGCAATAATTGGACATCACTCAGAACGCCACGGTCGTTGTTAGCATAGATCTCATCAATATTGCGTCTGATGCTATTGGCAATAATGCGGGGTAGAGAGAGAATTCCTTCTTCTTCACGGTCTAAGCTGGCTATATTAACCAGAGTTGCGATCGCTTCTTCTGCTGTTGGTGGTTTACCAATGACGTGCAAGCCACAGGGTAGCAGACGGGATTCGATTTCCATCAATTTTTTGTAGACCAAACCGACGATAGTATCTCTTTCTTCGGTATTCATGTCTTTGGCATCTTTATCTGGCAATGCGATATCTTTGTCTAGATTGACCAGCCGTGCCTTATCTACTATGGTATTGACGATCTGAATACCTCGACTGCCATCTTTTAGGGTTTGGTAAGAACCAATTAGTTCCCCCAGTTCTTTTAACCCTTTGTATAAGCCAGCATTTTCTGCCGGCGGAGTTAGGTAAGAAATAGTTTCGGCGTAACTGCGACGTTTGGCAATAGTTGCTTCGGAAGGGTTATTAGCCGCGTAATAGTACATATTAGGAATGGTACCGATCAGACTATCGGGATAACAGTCTCCAGACATTCCCATCTGCTTGCCTGGCATAAATTCCAAAGAACCGTGCGTACCGAAGTGCAATACGGTATCGGCATGCCAGACATGGTTTAAGTATGTATAATAAGCGGCAAAACCGTGGTGAGGACTGGCAGAACGCGAAAATAACAGGCGCATGGGATCGCCTTCATAACCAAAGGTAGGTTGTACGCCAATGAAGACGTTACCAAAATGCTTACCGTAAATAAGTAGATTTTGTCCATCACTGTTAAGATGTCCTGGTGGCGGTCCCCAATTTTCTTCTAAGCGAACGGAATAGGGAGTCAGCCTTTCATACTGTTGTACTGACATCTTATAGGCAATATTTAATTCTGGGGAAGCATATTGTGCTTGGGCATTGTGAATGACTGCTTCCATTAACTCTTGGGGTGAATTAGGTAAGTCTTGGACATCATAACCATTTCCTTGGAGGGCTTTCATTACCTCGTAGATCGAACCAAAAACATCTAGATAAGCGGCAGTACCGACATTACCCTTATCCGGTGGAAAACTGAATACAGTAATGGCAATTTTCTTATCTAACTTGGGTTTTTTGCGCAGATTTGCCCATTTCATTGCCCGTTGAGCGATCGCTTCGATTCTATCTTGCAAGGCGATCGCCCTTCCCGTCATGCCATCTCTTCCAGAGAGAATAATTGGTTCGATTGCGCCATCTAGTTCGGGAATGGCAATTTGTAAGGCTACTTGAATCGGGTGTAGACCCAGATCGCTTGCTTCCCATTCTTCCGTAGTTTGAAATACCAGGGGTAAAGCCACCATATAGGGACGATTGAGACTTTTTAAAGATTCTATTGCCTTGGGATGATCTTGACGGGCAGGACCTCCTACCAGGGCAAATCCGGTTAAAGAAACAACTACATCTACTATAGGCTGGGGTTGCTTACCTTTTATACCTACTTCCCAAAAATAGGTATCTACTGGTTTAGAGAAATCCAAACCTCCGGCAAAGATAGCAATTACCCTCGCACCCATTGCCTCTAATTCCTGTACCATAGCAACGTAGTGGGCATCGTCTCCTGTAACCAGGTGAGTACGCTGAAGTACCAAACCAACACATGGTGCTAAAGGGTCTTTAATATCTTCAGAAATATCTTCGCGACTGTTAAACCAATTCAAATATTCTTTGACATCCTCAAACATTTTGGGGGCAAGAGGATGCCAGATACCCATATCCGGGTAGACTATTGGTTCGGAGTATTCGACAGAAGTTTGTTGGCGTTTATCTTTATATACATATCTATCTGCCAGCATCAAGAGGAAGTTTTCTAAGTTCTCTGCATTACCCCCCAGCCAATACTGGAAACTAAGCATGAAATTTCTTGCATCCTGCGCCTTTTCAACGGGTAAATATTTTAAAACTTTAGGCAAGGTTCGCAATAGCTTCAGCATGGCATCCTGAAAAGAACTGCCAGAATTTTCTTTGCGTTTTTTCATAAACTGGGCGATCGCACTTTTGGACTGTCCCAGTTGCGCCATCGAAAAACTGCCCAACTTGTTCAGGCGCATTACTTCTGGCATCGAAGGAAAAACAATCGCAGCATCTAAGCGATCGCGATGGGGTTGGACTGCAGCTACTACCTTTTGGGCTAAATCTTCGATAAATACTAGAGACGCAATAAAAATATTAGCTTCTGAGATGTCTTTCTGGAAGTTTGCATAATTTTCCTCATCTCGCAATTCTTCAATTAAGTAGCCACTCAATTGAACGGCAAAATAGCGATTATTGCAGTTAATGGATTTAGCTGCTTCTGTAAGAGTACTCTGATACTGAGGCTCTAGCACGACATAGACCACCTTGAGTAGATCGCGTCCATTTAGTTCTTCTGGTTTGACCCTGCGTATGGTGGACTTGACGTGAGTAAACATAAATTTGATTCTCCTTTTGATGGGGCAACTATCTATCCAAACTAGGGGATAAGGAATTACCTTACCCAGATGACTCCTTCTGAAAGTTTTTTTATCAAAAAATGTTTCTCAAAATTCGACAAAGCCTATATTTGACACAATTTGATAGAAAAAATGAAATATTTTGTTACAGATATTGACAAATTATCTGAGTATTCACTCAAATTTTCTTTACAAAAATTAATAATATATATTTTTGACAAAATAACTTAAATAAGATATAGAGCGATCTCCTCAAACTTAGTTACTTAGAAGTATTAGTCAAGCGAAAAGATCGATGTAGTATTTTTACAGAGCGGAATTTAATTGTTATTTCTGCTATCGGTTTGATTAGAGAAAAGAAAGCAAGCAAGCGATGGTTAGTTTAAATAATCAGCTATCACACTAATGGTCAAGGTCAAAAACCTAAATTGGGTCGATTTATCGATCCTGCTTGTCGCGCTCATCATGATGATCTTTGGGATCGGGAATTATGGTTTGTATGAACCCCATGAAAGTCATTTTGCCATGGTGGGTTACGAAATGGTTTTACGGAGAGATGTAGTATCGCCAACGCTTAATGGCGCACCTTATCTGAATAAACCTCCGCTTTTATATTGGTTAATTGCTGCATCGATATATATATTCGGTAATAGCGAATTTGCAGTAAGATTACCTCTAGCAATAGCTGGATGGTTGGGAATTGCGATCGCCTTCTGCTGGACGAGGCAACTGTGGGGAGTAAAAGCAAGCCGAATCGCTGTTTTGATGCTTTCAGTTACCTTTGGTTGGTTTATTTTTACCCGTCAGTTATTAATTGAAGTTCTCTTAGCTACTCTTTTGCTTGCTAGTAATTATTTTTTGTGGCGATTATTATCTCAACCTCACTCGCGGTTTTATTTCTTTGCCGTTTATCTATCTCTCGGTTTAAGTGTACTAGCTAAAGGACCAATTGGCATAATTTTTTTGCTGTTTAACTGGTTTATTTTAAGCAGTGCAGAGCAAAGTTGGCAACTATGGCAAAAGATCAAACTTGGTAGAGGAATATTAGTAGTATTGGCAGTAATTTTACCTTGGTTTATTGCGGTAGAAAGAGCTAATCCTGGTTTTATTTATTATTTTATCTTTAACGAACATATTAATCGTCTTTTGGATATACGTTTTCCTCCTGATTACGAAGTTTCTAAAATAAGTGCTATTGGATATCTCGGTATTACTGCAGTTTGGTGTTTGCCTTGGATTGCCTGTTTACCCCAAGTGATTTCTTTTACTTGGAGAGACTGGCAAGATAGTAAAGATAAACATTACAAACAAGGGATATTATTATTGGCGATCGCAGCAATTATACCGATTATTTTTTTTCTTCCTCTATCTTCCCGTTTAATTTATTATAGTATTCCCGCGATACCTTCCTACGTTATCCTCTGTGCTGGTTGGTGGTCACAGCTAAAGCAAAATAGTAACAAAAAAAGTCTTATTATACTGGAAATTGTATTTATTGCTTTGGGAATGTGTCTTATTGGCATCATCTTTTTCTTTCCCAATCTGCTGCGATTTTTATCCCCAATTGAAAACAGAATTGATATCAGCAGACTAATCGTAGTAACATCAATTCCATTAGGATTGGCATGGTTAATTGCAGGGATGGCAATGTTACGGGAGCGTTTAAGGCTATCTCTAATTAGCTTATCGATCGGCTTTGCTCTCACTTGTGCGAGTAGTTCTACCGCTTTTACTCTATACCAATACGTTCATTCTAGTAAAATACTGGTTCAAACCGCCTCTCCCTGTCTAAATATTAATACTCTCTGGGTATTTGAAGGTTCGCGTCAAATCGGAACTGCTGGTGGTATAAGTTACTATCTCAACCAGGGAAAAAATTACTCTCGTCCTAAAATTTTTGGCGTTATAACTTCACTTCCTACTGGTTGGGTTCGGGGAAGACAAGACCTAATCTATCGTCAGGTTATGATTTTAGCTGATGGAGGAAGAAATCGCCTTCCGCCAAATTTTCCAGGTTCTCCACCATCTTATTTAATTAGCAAACAACAGTTACACAAATATTGGAATAGCGATCGCCCTGTAGTATTTGTAACTGACTTTTTACGACAACCGAACGATCCTAAAGATCCTCCCGATCTTAATTTACCTGAAGATGCCGGCAAGCCTTTACTGGCGATCGGTCAAAGAAGAATGTATGGTAATCATGCTACAAGAAAGTTTTGGTGTAGCATCGATTAATTTGGTAATAAGCCTTGCGCACTTTGTAGGGACGCAGCATACTACGTCCCTACTTCGAATTTTGGTAACTGTTCACCGACAAAAAGGCTTCCTTGGCTGCAGCTTGTTCTGCTGATTTCTTAGAGTGTCCCTGACCGATTCCCAAACAACGATCTTTGAGCCAAACTTCTGCCGTAAAACGATCGCGATCGCTTTTTTGATTTTCTCTAACCCTATACTTTGGCAGTAACTTATATTTTCCCTGACTCCACTCTTGCAGAGCATCTTTATAATTTTGCCGCGCCGGATCCCTAAGCACTTCTATCGCCTTTTCTTTTAATACCCCATCTAACCAAGGACGAACTAATTCCATAGTATTGGTACTCAGGTATAGTGCGCCTAACACTGCTTCAAAAGCATCTGCCAACCAAGATTGTCTTCCGGAAGGATTTCCCGTAGCGTTAGTGCCAATAATAAGATAGCGTTCGATACCGTAGAGGTCTGCTATTTCCGCCAAGACGCGATCGCTTACCAGAATAGAACGAATCGCTGCAAATTCTCCCACAGATTCGTTTGGATAAGTTGCCAATAATACCTCTGCCGCTGCCAAACGTACTACTGCATCTCCGACAAATTCTAGCTGCTGATAATTTCTTACTGGGGAAATGCTCGGATGAGTTAGAGCCAAGTCTAATAGAGACCAATCAACCGATGCTGTTGCTGGTAATCCTAATTTTTGTACTAATTTTTGTAATTGCTTTTCGCGTCGGAGGTCTTGCAGCATAAATTCTTGAGCTAGCAAATAGAGAGAGTAAGAACGTAAGCCGGATTCTGTTCTCTTTGTAAAGATCTAGAATAACTGCATCTCTACTTCGAGGGTGGTTATCTATCTGGGATGACTGTTACCAGACACCTCTAGCGGTTCACCACAACGGGACTGGAAAAAAACCAACCATTGTCCCTCCGACCTTGCTCCCGACCGGGGTTTACCGAGCCAGCACCTCTCGATACTGCTGGTGCGCTCTTACCGCACCTTTGCACCCTTACCTTCTTCAGTTATCAGTTATCAGTTACCAGTTATCAGTTTTTTGCTTACTGGTCACTGTTTACTGAAAAAGGCGGTATGTTTCTGTGGCACTATCCTCGCAGTCGCCTACACTGGGCATTACCCAGCAAGTCTGGTCTTTCGGGAGTCCGGACTTTCCTCAGATTTGCACCCAAGTTACAAATCTGCAACCACCTCACTTACTCTCTCCTAATATCTATTTTAGAAGGTGATTAAGTAAACTACCCACACCTAATTAATTCACCTGCGGCAACTTAATTGAGGAATGGGCTTTAGCCCTAACTACATCTTGTAGAGAACAAAACATAGTCGAACTAAGGCAACGAGTTTACAACCATCCCAGCAAGGTTAGCAATATTTTTTGCACCGTTATGGTCAGCATCGCCTACCCAACCGCACAGTTGGTTAATACACCTAAAAATCTTCTTGTCTCTGTTGCCGATTACTTTGCAGCAGTTACAGGTTTTAGAGGTATATCTGGGGTCAACCAATACCAAGTCAATTCCAGCAACGTTGGCTTTGTACTCCGTCAGCAACCGCAGTTGGTAGAAGCTCCAAGAATGGTGTTCTCGTTTCTGAGACTTTCTGACTTTGGCACTTTGTCTAATGCCAGTCAAGTCTTCAAAAGCGATGGCACCAAAATCTCTAGCCTCCTCTACCAATTGTTTGCTGATATTGTGGTTAACCTCAATGCATGAAAGCGTTTTTCTCTCCCAGAGAGCCTTCTAAGCAGTCTTTTCGAACTCTTAGTGCGTTTGGATTGAATCGACGCTCTTACACGGGCAAATTTGGCGCGGGTTTGTCTAAGTTGTTGACCGTTCCAAGATTTACCAGTACTAGTAGTAGCTATATCCCGCAAACCGACATCAACCCCAAAACCCTTGGAGTTTGATTTCTCGGTTGTGTCGGTACTTCCACCACTATATTGATGTAGTAATCGCCTGGTTTATTCTTGGACAAAGTTGCATTCTTTGGAGTTTGACCTTTAAGCAGTGCAATCTGATAGCCACCAATCTTCATCTTCCAGTTAACTCTCTTTGTCTGTCCTCGATGTATTTAAACGTTCGAGCGTCCAGACTAATACTTGTAGGTCTGAATTTGTGGATTTGTTTAGTGGCTTTCTTTTGGTTGATTACTCTTCTAAATTCTTTAGATATCAAACCAGGAGATAGAGTTTTAGACAATAATGTTTTAGTTACACCAAACCATCAAAAAAATCGTTTTAATGTCGTAATTTATTGGAAAAGAAAATATAACAGCAAACAATTGTCTAACCCCTGGTATTTATTAACTAATCTAGAAAACAAAGAAGAAGTTATCAAAATATTTGCCTCTCGTGGTGGCATAGAAGCCATGTTCCGTGATTGTAAAAGTGGAGGGTATAATCTAGAAGGAAGCCAAGCTAATAATCAACGTCTTACTAATCTAATTTTATTAATAGCCATTGCTTATACTTCGAGTTGTTTAACAGGTTTAAAAATTAAAAATACTGGTCTAACTGAGTATATTAATCGTCTCAAACTTGAAGGAAAAAATCGTCCCAGACATAGCATAGTTGTTTTTGGACAGAATTATATGGCACGAGATGGATATTGTCTATGGATATATGCTGGGAGTGGGTGGAAAAGTTAATAAAAACTGCTCTCAATAAACTTCCATTTTATCTCCGAGGTCTTAAGGGGATGAAACGCATACAGAGTCTAGTCTAGCGCGATTGTACCCCCGTCAGCTTTATGGTGCAACTTAGTTGTATTCCAACAGTCTTCGCGTTTTGCTACTGCCAGTATTTGATTACAGGCATCGGCAAAACCAACAAGAGTTTCGTCAATATCTTGGCGAAAGTTAGCTGGTACTATAAGCTGGCAACGTACAGTCAGGGGTTGAGTCATAGAGCGATTCTACCTCATCCACCTTTAAAAGTAAACCCTATAATGGAGGACTCGGCATTCCTCCTTTGTCGAGTAGGGAGATAGGGAATTTGGGACTTAGGGAAACAACCTCCCCAATCCCCAAAGACCCAAAACCCCCATTCTTCAAAGCGTGGGTCTCCAGCCGAGAAAACAGATGAAGTAAAAGCTTCAACCTCATTGTCTTTAGATTAAAAAGATACAAAAAACTTAACAAGTTTGTTGGAGTCATTTCGATCTGATGATAAAAAAATACTTAAAAGGATTAATCCCCAAGAATCCTTACAAGGATATTTCTCTGCTAAAAATTCACAAAAAACACCTATAGAGGCTTTTGAGCCAGAAGAAGTAAAAGCAATCATCGTCTTATAAAGATCTAATGAACTTGCTTTTAATTTTTCCTATTTTGGGGAATAAACGTAAATCTCTTTTTGTTTTTGGCAGTTAACGAGTTTGGAGAGTACCTGTTTTTGACGTGACAAGCAGGTTATAAAAAATCGGGATGACAGGATTTGAACCTGCGACATCCTGCTCCCAAAGCAGGCGCGCTACCAAGCTGCGCTACATCCCGTAAACTACCTAATCAGTATAACCCAATCGGCTTTCTAAAACCAGCAAATTTAATCCGGGTACCAAAACATTCCTTTAATTCCTTCTGGATCTACGATAAATCCTAATCTGCGATAGAAATCAACTACTTGGGGATCGGCAAACAAGGTGATATTACTAATATCTGCACTTCTTAGCTTTTTGATTGTATATTTCATCATTGCTTTGCCCATTCCCTGGTTTTGGAAATCAGGATCGATAACCACATCCCAAATCGTGGCATTAAAAGCATGATCGGAAGTAGCTCGGGCAAAACCAATTAAACGTTTTCTTTTCCCTTTAACTTCCCACATGGAAACTACCAAAAAACTATGTTGAATAGCCTTTTTAACTTTGCGCAAGGGACGACGAGCCCAGCTAACGCGATCGCAAAGGGTTTCTAATTCGTAAAGGTCTATATCTCGTTCTGTACTAAACAGAATACGAGCTTGAGGATTATGCTCGGTTTCAACTTTTAATAGCTCGCCCTCAAAATTAGTAATTTCTGGATTGGTTACCGCCTCGGAATTGCTAAACAATTTTTTCCAAAAAACCATGCCGATATGGCTGTATTACTCTTAATAATCACAGTTCGAGATATTCTCGTCGCATATCTCAGTTATCTTAATCTATTTTGGCAACTAAAACCATCTCTTTACTGACAATAATCATGTCAAACTTGAGATTGAAACCCATAGCTTGTCTACCGCAAAGAGGATCGAGTAAGTGATAGGATAGATTTATGCCAACGATTGATATTTTGGGAGTATCCCACGCTTACGAGTTAACGCTACCTGTTGCTGCCAAGCCTAGCTCTCCCGTGCTGGTTTTTATTCATGGCTGGCTTTTGAGTCGTCAATACTGGCAGCCTCTGATTCAATTTATCTCGTCAGAGTATCAGTGCTTACTGTATGATTTACGAGGATTTGGGGAGTCCCAAACTAAATCTGTTGACTCGGTTAAGGTAGGCGAGCGATCGAATCTTGAGTTTACCTTGGCTGCCTACGCTAAAGATTTAAAACTTCTGCTACAAGAATTGGCCATCGATAGAGCTTGGTTAATTGGCCACTCTCTAGGAGGAAGTATCGCCCTTTGGGCAGCAGATTGTTGTCCGGAGCTAGTAGAGGGGGTCATTTGTTTGAACTCCGGCGGTGGTATTTATCTTAAAGAGGAGTTTGAACGTTTTCGTAATGCTGGGCAACAACTAGTCAGATATCGTCCTATTTGGTTAAGTTATTTACCACTAATCGATTTAATATTCGCCCGAATGATGGTAGCACGACCTCTTTCTAGCAATTGGGGTCGTCAAAGAGTAATTGACTTCGTTCGCGCTGACAAACAAGCTGCTCTCGGAGCACTGCTCGATTCTACTACAGAAGCAGAAGTTCATTTTTTACCCCAACTTGTCTCACGCCTAAAACAACCCGTTTATTTTGTTGCCGGTGCCCAAGATAAAGTAATGGAGCTTAAGTACGTACACCACTTAGCTAGCTTTCACTATCTTTTTGAACAAGATGGTAGTAATGTCCTAGAAATTGCCGATTGTGGACATCTGGCTATGGTAGAGCAGCCAGAAAAAGTTGCTAGAGTAATCATCAAAATCCTGCAACAGTATAGCTCAGTGTAGAGAAATAAAATATAAATCAATCATTTAGTTCTAGCCTTGTGTCACAATAACATTAATAGATAAGGTTAAATAGAATCAACAAGGAGTTACTCATACAGGAGAAACCCATGCTACACCGCAAGATTTATCAGCTATATCAAGATGGTCGTGAAGTTTGCATTTTCTTGCGGGATCAGCAACGCTGGATTGAGAACGGTCGTATTGTTGATTTCGAGGGAGACTTAGTCACTATTCGCTATGAAACGGAAGAAGACGATGAAATTAGCTCCTGGGAAGAAATGGTGCGTTTGGAAAGTATTGGTGCTGTAACCCAAAAGCTTGCCTCCGTGCCTAAAATCAATACAGAACTCTCTGTTGCTGAGGAATGCCCGGAAGCAGAGCAAATTCATCCCCGATTTCCCGAAACTAACCAAGAGTAGCAACATCATTCAAGAAGCCAGAAGCGGTGCGACCGCCCGTCCGTGCGACGGACGGGAACGGGACGTACCTCCGCAAGCGCACCGAAGAAGTCGGAAGTTAAATAGCTTGTCTGTTGCCAGATGAGCTGTTGCTTTATTTAGCGAATCGGATTTGGTATTATTCCCACGCGCGAAGTCCAAAAATAGAAAGTCCAAGGTACTCCGCACTTCTGAATTCTGACTTCTCAATCCTGCTATCAATCTTAACTATTTTTTATTCACGGGATTCAAATACCGGGCAGTATCCTTCCGGTGTTACCTTAAAACCGTAGAGAGGAGAAATCTGATTCCAACAATGTTGCTCGTGATAAAAACGACAAGTACGACAACAATCGAGATCGGTCGACATTTTGGCTTCGCTATTTTGGCTTAAAAGCTCTCGCTGAGATATACCGCGTAATACCAGTTCTTCTCCTTGCCATCGAGCTTCTATTAATCCAGTATCGGCAAATTTAGTCCAGCGACTATCGCTGTTAATAGTATCCGGGAGAGTGATAGTAATAGAAGAGTCTATCTCATTTAACTCTCCCTGATAGTGAGTGGGTGGTAGCGTAGCAGGTTGAATAAAGCGATCGCCAATAGGCAAATCTACCAAAGTACCGGCATTGGGAGCATGGAGTTGGTAGCGGTTGCGTAATTCTTCCAAGCCAGTGAGTTCGACTAAATAATTGGGAAGACCGTGGACAAACAAAATGTGTTGCGGTCGTAAATTATGAATTAGCTGAGTGGTGTTGCAACCATCATTGTGTTCGGCTAGTAAATAGGTTTCAACTTCGACGTGGGTCAAATTCCTGAGAGAAAAAAAAGGCTCGGAATTTGGTGAAATGTATTCTTGAGGATGTTCGGGTAATAAAATTAACCAATTCTTCCACTCTGGTTGTAGATATTGAGCAATATCGGCAATGCGATCGCTTATGACAACACAAGGTAATTTACCGCTAACAATATGTTTAGATGTTGTTAACTTCTTCATGCGAGGACATACTCGCTCATCCCAAAACAGGGATTGATGTTTAGCAAAATTTTGTACTGAAAGGGGAAATTGTTCGAGGAGTTCGAGATAAATATCGCAAGCGCGAGCAATAGTTTCTTCAACCCAAATATCGAGGTCGCGACCTGTAAACTGGTGATGAGAACGCAGTAGCTTAAGTATTTCTTGACCCAATCCAATGGGAGGGACTGGCAGGAGGACACTAACGCCAGAGATGATGGCTCGGTTGATTCGCTCCATCAACTGTTTTTCCTGTTGACGGCGATGAGGATGACGAATCGTACCGTAGCTTCCTTCGATAATGAGAATATCTGGAGCTAATCCTCTCAAAGCTTCGATCGATAATCCTTCGACTAACTGAAAGTTAGAGACGGAAAAATCGCCAGTGTAAAGTAGCTTATAGCTGCGTTTAGCAGTCTGGTAAGTTAGAGCTACAGCAGCAGCTCCTGGCAAATGTCCTGCTGGAAATAATTCAACAGTGAGATTTTCTGCGATGGTAACGGGCGATCGCCAGGGTAAGATTTGACACCAGGAAGTAATTTTTGTTGCTGGTAGCTCTTGCCAATGTAGAGGAAGTAGTTTGGCGGTTATTTCACTAGTATAGATAGGTATTTGCGGAAAAGCTTTGTGTAGTGACAATAATCCCCGGCAGTGATCGGCATGAGCATGAGTGCAAAACACGAATTCTGCTGGAGGAGTTTTTTCCTGCTGTAGTAGTTGCAAGTCATTTAAACCACAATCGAGGAGGATTCGATGAGGTCCCATACGTACCAACAAACAAACTCCTTCGTCACCGTGACCAACTCCGTAAGGAAAGCAAGACAAAGAAGCCTGATGTTCTGAAAATTCTGTAAGACGCTTACTCATAAGTAAGTGAGAAAAACATCTGACATTGCTACTACCAAATAGTCAGCATGAAAAATTCTTAAAAATCATATCTGTTCTGTCAAATAAACAAAAAATCACCTGAGCCACAGATTTTTTTTCTGTTACCAATCTCCGTCCCCTTTTCCTCTCTGTTTCCACGTAACCTCTATCTCGTGTCCATCTCCATCATGAATTCCAATGTACAACAGCTAGCTTATTAGTGAGCCGTGCCGTTGCCATCATAAGAGTCTGAATCATAAAAACCGTTCTTAGTACCAAAAAATAGAGAGGAGACGATAAAAATTCCTGTCAGAACTGCCATCACCAATTTTATATCCATAGGATTTATTCTCTTTACTAGTACTTTCATTAATATAACAGAGCTAGCAAAGTGGCTCAATTACTGAAAAACCTATGTTTTGGTTTTCAAACTTTAAAATTAATAATTAATTCCAGGACAACTAGTGCTGAAGAGCCTCTGGCATTTGTTTTTCTAATAATTCAGATAGGGGAGCAGCAATGGGAATTTCTTCTACTTCAGGCAGTTTTTCTAAAGTTAAACGAGCAGATTGATTGCTGCCAGAAAGGCGTTTTAGCAGTTTTGGTCTCGGGTCATGCAAGAGATAAATCAGTTCATCTCCCAGTTGCCAGTTCTCTACGGCTTTAACTATTTGGAGACTTCCTTCTCGCTCGATCAACAAGGGTAAAAGTTCTCCCGAACGAATCAACGCTTGTAGGTGAGCTAGTTGAAAAGATAGTTCCGGTTCTTTCAAAACGGTTTTACCTAGTTTTACTTGTCCGTCATTGAGATAAGTATTCCAAGTCTTAATTGGCAATTGATTAATAAAAGCTTGATTGACTTTGGTTTTACTGTTGGTATTTTGATTGTTGTGGGGAAATACGGCTAAAACTCGCGGTGGTTGAAATTCTTCTACTGCTCTTTGTGCCAAAACTAAATTAACTTCCCCATTATTTGTCAAAGCAATAAAGGTACCCATCGACTCGATACCTGCCTCTGCTAAAACTTCTGGATCCAGACCGCTACTTTGAAACACGGGTAAATTTTCTGCTGTGGCTTTCTGACATGCTTCTGGATCTGTGTCGATCAAAACCACAGATTCTCCTGCCTCTTTAAATAAACGTCCCAATAAACGTCCTAAGGGATTACAGCCAATAATTACTGCACCACTGGCTTTACTGGAAGTAATTTGTAGCCAACGAGCAACCCAACCTGCAGTAAGACCTTGAACAAAAACTGTCATCATAATGGTGAGGAAAACTAGAGCTTTGATGGCATCTCCACCGTTGATACCTCTTTCTGTTAGCAAAATGGCAAATAGAGAAGCGACAGAGGCCGAAACGATTCCTTTGGGAGCAATCCAGGCTAAAAAAAGCTTTTGTCGCCAGTTCATGCCACTGGACCAAGTACACAAAGCTATGCTGAGTGGTCGCACGATTAACATTAGGGTTAATACTGTTAAAATACTGCCCCAACCCAAAGCAAAGACACTGTCAATAGAAAGATCGGCGGCTAGAAGAACAAATAAAACCGATACGCACAGAATAGTTAATTGTCCTTTAAATCGTTTGAGCAGTCTCTCTTCGGGAAGAGAAGAAGCTTTTAAGATAATACCCGCCACTACGGTAGCCATCAGTCCCGATTCACTACGGATTGACTGCGACAAACCAAATAACCCCCAAACTCCTGCCAGAACGATAAGGTTTTTCAAATCCTCCGACAGATGATTTAATTGTTTGAGAAGTAAGCTTAGTAGCCATCCGCCAGCTACACCAAGGGCAGCACCGATGCCCAGACGCAGCAGCAAACCACTGACAACTGCTATAGGAGCTGCATTAGTATTGAGGATTGTATTGAGTACGACCACGGCTAAAATTGCCCCGACGGGGTCAATCAAAACCCCTTCTCCTTCTAGGAGGGTAGCAACTTGGCGTTCTACCGATACTTGTTTGAGTAAAGGACCGATGACCGTTGGTCCGGTAACCACCACTAAAGAGGCATACAAAAAAGCGATTGACCAAGGAAACTCTGCCAGCCAATGAGCTGCCATGCCACCACCAATCAGAGTAATCAGAGTCCCTAAAGTTACCAAGTTGCGCAGGCTACCGGAAACTTTACCTAAATCTCGTAATTCTAGGTTTAAGCCTCCTTCAAAGAGGATAATGGCAACGGAGAGCGCAACCAATACTTCTAATCCCACACCGAGGCTATGGGGATGGAGAAAGTTTAAGCCATCTGCACCGAGTAAGATCCCGAATAGAAGCAAAAAGACAATGCTAGGTACTTTAAGATATTCAGCTATAACTTGCGCACTGATACCTGCAAGAACAGCGATAACTATTTGTAGGGTTAGTTCAAACGATCCTTCCATAAGCTGATTACTGGTAGGCTTTCTTCGCAGGTTTAGACGTTTTGATGCTAGCTACATTGAGGAGGTAAGGGCGATCTCAGCGAAGCTAAGACGCTGCGCAATCGCAAAAATTCTTAGCAAGGGATATTGTTCGGACATGGGGAGGAAAGAAAAAATTTGTAGCCAACAAGACACGGCACTGGAGGTATTTTATTTTTTGCTTATGTGGCGTATTTTAACATTTGTATTCTATTGGCGCTCAACGAAGATATTTTCTAGCAAGAATTAGTAAGGTTATAGAGCAAAATTTAATTAACAATTACGGTAGTAAATAGTGGCAGTTAATAAAACAATAAAATATGAGAATCAGTTGATAGCCAATTTTAGCCAAATTATAGTTTGACTTAATTTAATTTCATTATGTCATCTCATCAAACTTTTCTTTGGGGACGTTCTCAAAATAAATTGCGCCAAGAAGAATTTTGGCTGGAATTTTGCTGTATTGTTGCTTTATTATTAGCATCTTTGCTCTTATTTGGCATTAATTTAGGTAGTTTGCCTCTACGAGACTGGGATGAAGGGACGGTTGCGCAAGTAGCCAAGGAAATATGGCAAGCTCCGGAGGGTTCTTGGCGTTGGTTATTTCCTACCTTATGGGGAGAACCCTATCTCAACAAGCCTCCTTTGGTACACGCAGCGATCGCCTTATTTTATTCGATTGGTGGAGTTAATGAATTAACTTCTCGCTTACCCGGAGCATTTTTAAGTGCTGTTTCTGTGGTTTTACTTTACGGTATTGGTCGGGAAATTTTTGTGGCTCGTATCCCTGCCTTGTTCTCAGCAATAGTTTATCTAACGTTTTTACCAGTGGTACGTCATGGACGTTTAGCCATGCTCGACGGACCGCTTCTTTGTTTTGCGCTACTGATGTTTTGGGCAATTTTGCGATCTCGAAGAGATCTACGCTGGACTTTGGTGGCTGGTTTTGGCTTTGGTTTAATTGGTTTGACCAAGGGAATAGTGGGGTTATTATTAGGAGCGATCGCCCTTTTCTTCTTAAGTTGGGATACTCCTCGCTTACTTACTTCTATCTATCTGTGGGTTGGTATTCTTTTGGGTAGCGTTCCAGTAATTGGTTGGTATGGAATTCAATGGCTTCACTATCGGCAGGCTTTTATCTCTACTGGCATTGTCAATCAGTCTCTGGCACGAATTTGGTCGGTAGTGGAAGAACATGAAGGACCACCCTGGTATTATTTGCTTGAGTTGCTTAAATATGCTTGGCCTTGGTTAGTTTTTGCCTTTTCTGGACTGCAATTAGCTTGGTCAAATCGTCGCTGGGGTTGGGCTAAGCTGATTCTGGTTTGGAGTGGTATTTATTTTGTGGTCGTTTCCCTCATGGCGACTAAACTCCCCTGGTATATTTTGCCCCTTTATCCTGCACTGGCTTTAGCTATTGGAGCACAATTAGACAATATTCGTAACTTACCTAGTAATATTACATATCCTCGTAGTTGGACTGCTATTTTGGGCTTATTAGCTATTTTGACAACTATAGCTGGTCTTTATTTCAGTCTGCAAGCCGAACGTAATCTTTCTTTATTGCTAATTTTTGCTTCTTTTGCTTTAACTTTGGGAGTAGGGACTATTTTAATAGCACGCCAAGATCGACAATTTATTCCTCTTCTTTTTTGGGGAACTTACGTATCTCTTTTACTATTAGTTAGTTCTCCTTATTGGCTTTGGGAATTAAATGAAGCTTATCCGGTTAAACCGATTGCTGCTCTTATTGAAAAAAATGTACCTGTCGCTCAACCTGTTTATACTTCTTTTGCTTATACTCGCCCTTCTTTAAATTTTTATAGCGAGCATCAAGTAATTCCTGCTACTGTGGAACAATTGAAGCAGTATTGGCAAAAATCTTCTTCCGCTTATATATTAATCGACCGATCTACTGTAGAAAAATTAGATTTAGAATTTGCACGCATGATTGGAGTTACTCAAACAGAGCCTCTTGGCTGGTTTCTCGTTACTAAAGCTAAAGACCAGTAACTCAAAAATCGCTCTTAATCGAATCGATCTATTGTTTTCAACAAAAAAAATAATTAAAACTTCGACGTTGTTCAGTGTTATTTGACTAAACAACGTCCTTTTTTCAAACTTATGGGCTTTATTAGTCACTACTTAGTAGTAGTTAGTTGTTTTTTGAGGTTTATCTGACTATTTGGACTCATTGTTTTTTTTATTCGTCAGGCTCAATTTGGCGAAGATGAATATGTTTTCTTCCCAAAGTTATTTCAAATTCATCTCCTTTTTTTAACCCCATTTTTTTAGTATAAGCCGAGCCAATCAAAAGATTGCCATTGGACTGTACGCTAATACGATAACTTGCAGAGCGTCCTCCTCTACC
The DNA here is from genome assembly GCA_015207585.1 of Pleurocapsales cyanobacterium LEGE 06147. GTDB lineage: Bacteria > Cyanobacteriota > Cyanobacteriia > Cyanobacteriales > Xenococcaceae > LEGE-06147. Next base: position 24,169 of record JADEWQ010000012.1, read on the forward strand.
ATGACCGTTGGCACTACTATCTAACTCTATTCCTTCTGCATCGATTAATGCATTAAGGAATTTCATCATATTGACTCGCTCTACACCATTTTTGGTAACAGTGTAATAGCCACAAGCTCTTGCTTTTTCCTCTTTACTGAGGTTTCCTAGTTCTTTTACTTTGTTAATTAACGCGTGACCAGTTAATGGTTCGGGTTGGGTTGCTTTTGTCATTAACTTAAACTGTAACTTATAAATTATTTGCTTTACAGGTTGTCTGTTTGGCGTTTATGTACAAAGACAATAATATCTTACTTTGGTATTTGTATATAAATATTATATGACATTCAGAAAAGAGAGTTAATGAAATTTTAATCTCAATCAATTAAAGACGATACAAACTCATTAGTACTAAATCTGTCAACAAAAATTATTAACTTATTTACAAATATTTTGCTTCTTATTAAAGAGAGAAGATGAAGTTAACAACTCGCAGTCACTATAGCGTCAAAGCTTTGTTAGATTTAAGTTTACAACCTGGATACGGACCGACCTCGGTAAAAGCGATCGCGCAACGTCAGGATTTACCTGCTCCCTATCTTGAAAAATTATTGATAAAAATGAGGCGTGCTGGCTTAGTTAAATCAGTCAGAGGAGCACGAGGAGGTTATCAATTAGCTCATCGACCCGAGCGAATTTCTTTAGGACAAATATTAGAAGCAGTAGGAGAAACTTTTGAACCATTATCGCGTCATGCTCCCGATATAAATATAGCTGAAGATTGGGTAACATTTAGCGTATGGCATCAGTTGCATCAAAAATTAAAAGAAGCACTCTATAGCATTACTCTAGCAGATCTCTATTACGATGCTCGCAGTTGGCAAGCTGCTGTGGGAGAAGCTAATAATTTCATTATTTAGATTGGAAAATGACGATGAGCAAAAATCAAGATTTAGTGACTTATACTGGTGGTTGCCATTGTGGTGCAGTTCGCTTTCAAGTAACAGTCGATCGCCATGAAGTATATAACTGTAATTGTTCGATTTGCCGCAAAAAAGGTTTTTTACATTTAATTGTACCATCAGAACAATTTACCTTACTTAGGGGTGAAGAAGTTTTAACTACTTATACTTTTAATACTGGTGTAGCTAAACACACCTTTTGTCGGATTTGTGGGATTCATTCTTTTTACCGTCCTCGCTCTCATCCCCATTGTCTAGATGTTAATATTCGCTGTTTAGATGAAGATATAATCTCTCGCTTCAAAATTATTTCTTTTGATGGAGCAAATTGGGAAGAGAACGCCGAAAAAATTCAAAATAATTTCTAATTTGAAGCAACAATACTGAAAGAATAAGCAAAAAACTAAAAAATGACTTGGTATGAACGAGCTGCAGTGGTGCTAATATTTGCAGCTATTTGGGATTATTCGCTCGGCGATCCGCGCAATTGGCTTCATCCCGTACAAGTTATGGGTTGGATAATTAATCGTTTCACTCGGTTAACTCTTAACTTTTGTCAGGAAAAAGAGCAACGTCGTCTGAGTGGAATAATACTCGGTTTGGGATTAATTATCGGAACTGGCTCGATTGCTTGGTTAGCTATTGGAGGGTTAAGAAAGATTAATCCCTGGCTGGATATGGGGATAGAAATAATTCTCCTAGCTAGTTGCTTGGCAGGGAGAAGTTTGCGTCAAGCAGCTGAAGAAGTGTTAGAACCTTTATCTGAGAAAGAATTGAAAACAGCCCGTTCTCGCTTAAGTTTATATGTAGGACGCGATACAGAGAATTTATCCGAGTCGGAGATTAAACGAGCTATTTTAGAGACTGTCGCAGAAAATGCCGTTGATGGGGTAACAGCACCGTTATTTTACGCTATTGTAGGTGCTTTTTTACCAGGAATAGGTAGCATTCCCCTTGCGTTAGGGTACAAAGCTGCTAGTACTCTAGATTCATCTATCGGCTACTGTCGCGAACCATATACCGATCTTGGTTGGTTTAGTGCGCAACTAGAAGATCGTTTAACTTGGCTTCCTTGTCGCTTGACGGTGTTGACTCTTGCTTGGCTATCGAGTAAACCGCGACAGGTTATTGCCGTCTGCCGTCGCGATGCCTGGCGCGATCTGAGTCCTAATTCTGGTTGGAGTGAATGCGTTTATGCAGCAATTTTGGGAGTTCAATTAGGGGGAATTAATATTTATCAAGGAGTAATCAAAGAAAAACCACTATTAGGAGATGCCATCAATCCTATTAATGAAGCAACCATAAAACAAGCTTTACAATTGACGCGCTACTGTTGTTTAGTCTGGCTGGCGATCGCGATATTAAGTTTGTTAGCACTATCTTATATCGTGCAATAGGTAAATATGGCGATACTAATTGGAATGACTATAAAATCTTTAAAACTACAAACGATTGGGCAATGCCACACTTTTTGGCGATCGCATGGCAGCATTAAGATGAAGTTTGACCGAGGAAAAACCTTTGGTAGGCATAAACCGACGATTTGACTTCACTCAATCAGGGTTTTGAAGACTTATACAAGAGGGCTCTTGTCTTGTTAGTAATCTTACCTCGTGTGTAACTTTTTTAAAGTCCCAACCCTTCTTGCATCTCCCCTTCTAGGGGAGACAATTTGTTCCCTCTCGAAATAAACTCTATCTTCCCTCCTTTTAAGAGGGATAGGGAGAGGTTTGGGGGATGCAAGGAGGATCTCCAAACAAATGCTGCCCCCCTTAACAAGGGGGAAGCCAAAGAAATTGGAAAAGTTGCACATCACGTTAATCTTTGTATGTTCCCCTTTTTTGTGTACGGTTTATCAACTAAAGCAAAACAGTTTATCTTCATATCTAACTAAAGAACTTGAAAATCCTTCTTTACTTATTAAGTTAGTTTGATTAGTGTCAACTCTATATCTAGTGTCTTTGTGTAAGTCCTGTCTATCCAAGCAGGCGATCTCCGAAAGTGGCTTGCTCGATCGTGAAGGAGTTGAGAGTACGCCAGTTTCCAAACGGGTGCAAATGATGCACGAACATTTTGTCGCAACTGATGTACCAAAAGTAGCTCGCGATCGCGCTCTCGAACTAGAGATACAATCTTATGCTTACCAAGGTCTGATAGGATTGGTAACGCTAAGACTTATAACAGCGTCTCGATCGATGTCATCACCTAACATTACTATTCAAAATAACTCCGAGCAAGCTCAGAATTTAGTGCTCGATTCTTCTTCTGAAATAACCCTACAGGGAAAAATTACCGTACCGGGAGATAAATCCATTTCTCATCGTGCATTGATGTTAGGCGCGATCGCTACAGGAACAACCACGATCGAAGGTTTATTATTAGGTGAAGATCCCCGCAGTACGGCTAGTTGCTTTCGAGCCATGGGGGCAACAATATCAGAATTAAATACGGACAAGATAATTATCCAGGGAATTGGTTTGGGCAATCTGCAAGAACCAGAAGATGTCTTAAATGCAGGTAATTCAGGCACGACGATGCGTTTAATGCTGGGGTTGCTTGCTTCCCATTCAGACAGGTTATTTGTGGTGACGGGAGATCATTCTTTGCGATCGCGCCCCATGTCTCGCGTTGTCAATCCCTTACAACAGATGGGCGCTACTATCTGGGGACGAAAAGGAGATTCTCTTGCACCTTTAGCAGTACGGGGACAACAACTCAAACCCATTCACTATCATTCCCCTATTGCCTCGGCTCAAGTTAAATCGTGTATTCTTTTGGCAGCATTGATGACAGAAGGAAGAACTACCGTCACCGAACCAGCACTGTCGAGGGATCACAGTGAAAGAATGTTAAAGGCATTTGGGGCAGAACTAGACATCGATCCCGAAACCAATAGCGTTACTATTACCGGACAAGGGCAACTGCAAGGACAGGCAGTAATCGTTCCTGGAGATATTAGTTCGGCAGCTTTTTGGTTAGTGGCGGCAGCGATCGTCCCCGGTTCGGAATTAGTGATTGCTAATGTGGGGATTAATCCTACTCGTACGGGCATTTTAGAAGCTTTAGAAATGATGGAGGCAGATATTACCAAAGAAAATGAACGAGTAGTAGCAGGAGAACCCGTAGCCGATCTTCGGGTAAGACATAGCAAATTAAAAGCCTGTACGATTGGAGGCAGTTTAATTCCTCGTTTAATTGATGAAATACCCATCTTAGCAGTTGCCGCTGCCTTTGCGGAAGGAACAACTATAATTAGAGATGCAGCGGAATTAAGGGTCAAAGAAAGCGATCGCCTGGCAGTAATGGCTTCCCAATTAACCAAAATGGGAGCAAAAGTAACCGAACTACCCGATGGCTTAGAAATTACTGGCGGTAATGTCCTAACTGGTACCGACGTTGATAGCTATAGCGATCACCGTATTGCTATGAGTTTGGCGATCGCTGCTTTAAAGGCTACTGGCAAAACTACTATTTATCGTGCGGAAGCCGCATCTATTTCCTATCCTGATTTTGTCACCACTCTCCAAAAAGTCGTGCACGAGCAATAATAGAAATTTTGACGTTTAAAATATTTCCGTAAAAAATTACACATTTTTCTAGCTTTTTGTTCGCTTATTGTGGTTATTTCTAGATTTTTTTTCTATTCAGCCAATTAAATTTATATTAAGGTTATTAAAGTTCCAAAAAACTGAGCAAAGTATCTATCTCGTGGTGTGAATTTTAAAGCTAGGCAACTGACTTCATGTTGAGTGCAGTTTTTATTTATTTAGCAGGGGTTCAGCAATTCTGTTTGAAGTTGCTTGGCGAGCCGAGCTCATTTATTTTTATTGTCGTGACATTGAGTGGATTGTTACTGCTAAGTGCAATCGTATTAGTTTTCCAATGGCTCTATCGTCTCCAACAAACTCAAGTCCAATTGCAAAGAGCCAACCAAGAATTAAAGCAAAAAATTGACCAGCAACAACAAATTGAAGTTGCCTTGCGAGAGAGCGAACGTCGATTCTCAAGTCTAATTAGTAACATTCCTGTGAGTTTGGGAGGCTTTGTCACCGATATTACAGAACTCAAACAAACTCAAAAACAGCTAGAACAGGTTAAGAGCCAGCTAGAGTTATTTTTTTCTCAATCTCTCGACGGTTTCTTTTTCATGATGTTAGACGAGCCGGTGCAGTGGGACAATACGGTTGACAAGGAAAAAACTCTAGATTACGTCTTTGCTCACCAGCGAATTACTAAGGCAAATCAAGCTATTTTGAAGCAATATGGTGCTACTGAGGAGCAGTTTTTAGGTCTAACTCCTAACGACTTTTTTGCCCACAACCTCGCTTACGGTAGAAAAATATGGCGACGCTTTTTCGATAATGGCAGATTGCACGAGGAAACCAACGAGTGCAAGCTAGATGGTCAGCCAATGTGGATTGAGGGAGACTATATCTGTTTCTATGACACCCAAGGGAGAATAACAGGACACTTTGGCATTCAGCGAGATATCACTGAGCGCAAGATAGCAGAGCAAGCTCTACGGGATAGTGAGGAAAGTTTATCTCTTGCTTTAAAAGCAGCCAAGGCGGGAACGTGGCAGTGGACAAAAAACCAAAATCGAGCCGTTTGGTCTGAAGAAACGTTTAGACTGTTGGGGTACAAACCGAATAGTTGTCAAGCAAGTTATAAAAGTTGGCTTAAGGCTGTCCATCCAGAAGATCGAGACTGGGTAGGTTCTTGTATAAAACAAGTTTTCCAACAGAAAACTAACTTAAATCTAGAATACCGAGTGCTATTACCCGATAGTACAGTACGCTGGCTGAGTGGTATTGGCAAAATTACCTACGACGAATGGGGCAATCATACAGGCATAACTGGAATCCAAATCGACATTACTAAGCGTAAACAAGCAGAAGAAGCCCTCAAGCAACTTAATAACGAGTTAGAGCTTAGAGTACAGCAGCGAACGGCAGATTTAGCCCAAGCCAACCAAAAACTTCAAGAAGAAATTGCCGAGCGCATGCGGACAGAGGTCGATCTCAAACAGCAAAAAGAAATTCTACAAACAATTTTTGACAATGTTCCGCTCATGTTGACATTTTACGATGCGACCGGACGGATTAAAATGGCTAATCATGCCTTGGAAAAAATTTTGGGTTGGTCGGTACAGGAGTTGCAAGAGATCGATCTTATCGCCGAGTGTTATCCAAACCCAGCCTATCGGCAGCAGATCTTGGATTGGATGCTCAACCATACTTCGGGCTGGTTGGATATCAAAACTCGAATGCGGAACGGACAATTTTTGGATACCTCTTGGGCAAATGTGCGACTTTCTGATGGGACGAGTATTGGAATCGGGCAAGATATTACTTTCCGCAAACAAACCGAAGAGAGCTTAAAACAGAAAACTGCAGAAATGCAAGCCATGTTTAGTGCTTTTCCCGATCTATTTTTCCGCGTAAATTCTGAGGGAATTATCTTAGATTACCAAGCACCTCATCTGTCCGAGCTATATGCTTCGCCTCAATCTTTTTTGGGAAAACCGATCTCAGAGGTACTGCCTGCAACGGTAGGATACAAATGCAGGGAAGCCATTGCTAGGGTGTTACAAACTCAATCTCTGGTAAGCATTGAATATTCTCTTCCCATGCCTAATGGGGAAGAATATTATGAAGCTCGCCTCGTACCTTTAGAGACAGACCAAATAATTGCGATCGTCCGCAAAATTAGCGATCGCGTCCTAGCAGAAAAAGCATTAAGAGAGAGTGAAGAAAGATTCCGTCAGATCGCTGATAATATCCGTGAGATTTTTTATCTATCAGATCTCAAACAGCACAAAATACTATATGTTAGTCCTGCCTATGAAACAATTTGGGGACGCACCTGCCAGAGTTTGTACGAACAGCCATTTTCTTTTCTCAAAGCCGTGCATCCACAAGACCGCTCTCTTGCGAGAGAGACTCTAAAACGACAGAAAAAAGGAGAAAGCACCCGCTGTGAATATCGCATTGTCCGTCCCGATGGTTCAGTGCGCTGGGTGTGGGACCGCTGTTTTCCGATTCGGGACGAGAAAGGGCAACTTTACCGCTGGTGCGGAGTAGTGGAGGATATTACCGAGCACAAAGAAGCGGAAGAACAGTTGCTCTATGATGCTCTTCATGACACATTAACGGGTCTGCCTAACCGGACGTTATTGATGGATCGCTTGGAACAGTTAATTAAGCGCAATCAGCGTCATAAAGAGGAACAATTTGCCGTACTTGTCCTGGATATAGACCGCTTTAAAGTTATCAACGACAGTTGGGGACACTTAGTTGGAGATCGACTACTCATTGCTTTAGCACGCCGTTTGGAGAAATGCCAGCGAGCTAGCGATACAATTGCCCGTATAGGCGGAGATGAATTTGTTATTCTTCTAGAAGATATTAGTAGCGTAGATGATGCCATTCAAGTTGCGGAAAGAATTCAGCACGAGCTAATACTTCCCTTTATTCTTAATGGTCATGAGGTTTTCGTTTCGGCTAGTATTGGCATCACTCTCAGTTCAGAGCATTACAGCCAACCTGCCTCTCTCTTACGAGATGCCGACTCAGCCATGTATTGTGCTAAAGTTCGAGGCAAAGCCCGCCATGAAGTATTTAATCCCTCCATGCACGCTCGGGCACTCAGGCAACTGACTTTGGAAAATAAGCTGAGGCGAGCACTTAATTCCCAAGAACTCTTTGTTTTTTATCAACCTATCGTTTCTTTGGAAACTAATTTGCTTCAGGGTTTTGAAGCGTTAGTAAGATGGGAGCATCCAGAACAAGGGATGATTTGTCCCAATGATTTTATTCCTCTTGCTGAAGAAACCGGACTAATTATTGCCCTAGATCGGTTGGTACTGCAAAAAGCTTGTCAGCAACTATGTGACTGGAAAAAGCAGTTTTCTCCTAATGCCCCTTTGAGTATATCGGTTAACCTTTCTGGCAAACAGTTTGCCCAACTCGATTTGCTCGAACAAATTGACCGAATTCTTGCCGAAACTGAACTAGAAGGACAATATCTGAAACTAGAAATTACTGAAAGCGTATTGATTGAAAATGCCGAATCAACTGCAGAAATTTTAAGGCAACTACAACGTAGAAAAATTCAGGTTTGTCTGGATGACTTTGGTACGGGTTATTCGTCGTTAAGTTATTTGCACCGCTTCCCGATTAATAGCATCAAAATTGACCGCTCCTTTATTAGTCAGGGAAAAAACAATGGCTCTAATGATGTCATTGTCCGTGCCATTGTGACAATAGCTCACGAACTGGGAATAGAAGCAATCGCCGAGGGAATAGAAAAAGTAGAACAATTAGCTTTTCTTAGGTCATTAGGTTGTCACTACGGACAAGGTTACTGGTTTTCTCCTCCCAGAGATAGCACGGCGATGGAGGTATGGTTAAAAGCAGTTGGTCAAGAGCGATTGCCTGAAAGTCCCGACATCTCAATTAACTACAATTAGCGTTCAAATGTAAATATTTAGATAATACTATTCCCAAAACTTTTCCAATAAAATTGACTCTATCTCATTAGGAAAAGGTCACTTCCGAGGAAACTGAGCGTAAAGATAACTATCTTGGCATTCCACTAATGCATCTTGGCAAACTTCCGGTAGTATTTCCAGAAAGTAGTTTCTTAAACTAGGGGACTGCTCTAGTAAAGCTTGCAATTCTCGGCGTTGTTCGTTAATAGTTACTTCCCAGCCCCAATAGTATTCTGTATTAAGAACATAGCGACGTTTTAGAGGACATCTGAAAAGTCCGTTTTGTCATTCTGAGTGTAGTAGAACGTAACGAAGAATCTCTGTTTGGAGTTGGTCTACTAAGATGTTTCGCTTCGCTATCGCTACGCTCAACATGACATTCTCTACTTTTCAGACAACCTGTTAGCAAATGAGTAACTAACACTCTGAGACGACTCTTTAACTCTCTCCTGTCTCGTCGTGCCAAACTGTCCAACTCCTCAATTAAATGTTCGATATCTACACTTTCAAAATCTCTGTTTTTTAGTTGTTTAATTGTTGTCAAAAGCCACAAATTCCAATCGGTTTCATATAGCCTTCGATCGAGCGGACTAAAGGTCATTTTCTTAACTCCTTAGTTGAGTTGGTAAGGACTGACTCTATTTCATCAAATATTCCGCAATCTTACTAGCTATAGTATTTGCTTAAATATAATTACTTACATAGCATTTTACTTAATTTAATTGATTCCTAAATCTACTCAATTATACTTAAAATCTTAAACTTGTTCGGAGTTATTTTGAATAGTAATGTTGGGCTATGACAACGATCGAGACGCTATTATAAGCCTTAGCCTTATTAGTCATATAAAACCTTGAGACTCTTAAGATTTAAGATTTTATCTAAAGCACGTCTATTTTGAAACCTTGAGTTTTTCAAATAAACAGAGAATTTTAAAATTTGTATACTGAATATTTCGTTAATTTTTATATTAATTTCTACTTTCTTTAGTTTTAAAAAAAATAATTAAGTTAACTATCCGGGAAACGCTTATTACAAAGACAAAAATAAAGTAAAATTTGTCTGAAACTTACCGAAAATAGTTTTATTAAAAAGTAGCTCTCAGTAAACAAGTAGAATTACTGAGGTGCAATATCCAGAAAATATTTAGCATTGTGAGCGAACAACACTTCAGTAAATTTTGGTCAGTATATTTTAGTCGTATTATTAAGCCAAACTGCGGTAAACAGCAAAATATTTGGGAAATCAGAGTTTATAAAACCAAGTAAATTTTATGGGTTATGAGTAATACATTAATAAGACCTGAAATAATTCATTTACCAGTTCAGGAAACAGGCTTTTCTATATCCGATCTAAAGCAGACTTTATATCGTCGATGGAAACCGGCATTGGCAGCAGCAGCGATCGCTTTTACTGGTATTTTTATACCGGCGGCAATTCAAACTCCCAAATATCAATCGGAAACTTTAATTTTGCTCAATAATTCCAAGAATCAACAAGCGGCACCGGTGGTTCCTGGACTAAATGTTTCTTATTCACCTCAAGATTTATCTACAGAAATTTTCATTTTACGCAGCTATCCGCTAGTAGCCAAAGCCGTCGACCAAGTACGACAAGAATTTAGTGACCTCTCTATATCTAACGTGGTACAGAACCTGTCTATTCGTCAGGCTGAAATAGGAGATTCTTCGACCAATGTAGTGATCGTATCTTATATAGACTCCGATCCGGCAAGGGGAAAAGCAGTCTTAGAAGCACTAAATTCTGTTTATATAAATTACAGTTTGGAGAGACAGCGATCGCAAGCATCCAACGCCATTCGATTTATTAACGAGCAATTACCCGAAGCTCAGCAAGAATTAGATAAATCGGCTCTGGCAATTCGCCAGTTTAGGCAACGCTATAATGTTGTCGATCCAAATACATATGCCGAACAAGTAGCACAGTTTAGACAATCTTTGGAACAGCAGACTAAAGAAGTAGAAATTGCTATAGGTCGCACTCAGTCACAATATCAACAATTACAAAATCAACTGGCGGAACTGGGACAAGACCCCCAAACTAGCGTAGCTTATACCGTTCTCGGTCAAGACCAAGTTTATCAAAATTTAGCTCGTCAACTTAAGGATTTAGAAGCGCGACACTCTCTAGGAAGAGTGGATTTTTATGACAACTATCCTGTCATAGAAAACATGAAATTAAAAAGTGAGGAACTGCGGAGGCTTTTGCAGGAAAGAGCGCAGCAGGTTTTAGGAAATGCTGCTTCTCAAGTGGTAATCGACCGCGTGCTGGTTTCTCAAGTAAGTGTAAGTCAATCGACAGGAACTGAAGGTTCGGGGACGGAAGTATCGGCGGCTGGCTCTACCCTGCAAACCCTAGCCAATAGTATGCTGCAAGTACAAAATGAACTAACGGGATTACAAAGTCAGTTAGAGGGAATTGCTCTAGCAAAGGGGCAAATAGAAGTTTATTTTCAACGCATTCCCCAACTGCAACAAGTTTATGCCGAACTACAGCGTCAATTTGAAGTCAAGTCTCAAGCTGTTAATTATTTGTTGCAGAGACTCCAAGAGCTACAAATTGCTGAAGCGGAACAGAGTGCTCCCTGGCAAGTTTTGGAAGCTCCCCGTTTGTCTACCAATCCTATCTCTCCTAATCTTCAAAGGAGTTTAATACTCGCTTTGATCGCTGGAGGCTTGGCAGGAGTAGCAGCAGCTTTGTTATTAGAGCAATTAGATCAGCGCGTTAAGCAAGTAGAGGAAGTAAAACAACTAACTCAATTATCATTACTTGGAAATATTCCTAAAGTAGAGCAGCCGCTCGTTGAAGTAAATACCGATTCTAGGGAAGGGTCACATACCTACCAATACTCATCTTTTACTGAGGGAGTGCGTGCTTTGGCAATGAACTTGCGCTACCTAATGATTGAAACGGGTAGGATTAAGTCTTTGGCGTTAACCTCTGCTACTTCGGCAGAAGGGAAAACTACAGTAACTTATAATCTGGGTCTAGTGCTGGCAGAGTTGGGATTGCGAGTATTAATAGTCGATGCAGATATGCGCAAACCCAAAATTCATAAACTAGCAAAACTATGTAATGAAAATGGATTGAGTAATGCGATCGCCACAGATCGACCTTGGTCAGACTTTGTCCAAACAAGTGCGATCGACAATTTGCACCTAATTACTGCTGGCTCGACTTCTCCCAATCCCATTGCTTTGTTGAATTCTGAGAAAATGAGGCAATTAGTACAACAATGGCGCGAGGCTTATGATTACGTACTCGTAGATACTCCGCCCATCGGCGTGATGGCAGATGCTAAAACCTTGGCTAATCTAGTAGATACCATGGTGTTTGTCACCGGAATTGGACGGACTAATCGTAGGGCGATCGCTAATTCGCTTGATATTCTTAGAGACAGTCAGTGCAATATTGCAGGATTTGTGGCTAATCTGGTCGATCGCGATTTTGATTACTATGCATATTCCTACTACGATTCTTATTACAATCAGCATTCTAGCAATGGTAATGGCAATGGACACGGGCACGAATCTCAAGGACGGTTACAGCAGCTCGTCCAACAATTCCGTCGTCGTTAGATAATTGATATCATTTTGTTGTTGAGATACAACGTATTTTTTAGGGGCGTTCTCGTACGCCCTTTTGGGTATTTCTCAGTGTGGCAATGGCAATTAAACAGCAAAATATAAATAGCCATATAAATTAAGACAGAATCTTTAATGGTAAGGGTGATTTAAGCCACAATATTTTCGCAGCATTACGAGCAGCGATCGTGGTGTCAGCAACTATCGATCCTAAGATTCTCTTGCTAAATAGATAACCAATCAGATAGCCAGAGAATAAATTCTCTGTCTGATAGCACAAGTTGATTAAAACCAACTAAAGATTGAAGGTTTGAATCCGTTTTAACGGATTTAAGACGGGAAATTTATTTCCCGGCTTGCTTGTTGCTTGTTGCAGCTTGCAGCCGGATAGCCAGAGAATAAATTCTCTGTCTGATAGCACAAATCGGTTTCAACCGACTAAAGGTTGAAAGTTTAAATCCTTTTTAACGGATTTAAGCTTATAAAACAGCGATTCTATTGTCATATTTAGCCAGTAAATAAACCAAAATTTTATGTCATTTTGGCGATTATATTATCATCTCGTATGGGCGACAAAAGAACGTCAACCTCTAATCAAAGCCGACAAAGAAACTGAACTGTACGGTTATATTATTGGTAAAGCTGATTATCTTGGTTGTATTATTCATGGGATTAATGGGACAGACAACCACATTCATCTAGTAGCTTCTATTCCTCCTAGTCTATCCATTGCTGATTTTGTTAAAAAAATCAAAGGTAGCAGTTCCCATTATTGGAATCATAATTTATCTGCCCAACGGACATACCAAGTTGACAAGATTTGCTCGTCAGTCTTGTCCTCTAAATTATATTGGCAAGAAGGATATGGGGTATTTTCTTTAGGAAGCAAGCAACTTGAGCAAGTTGTAGATTATGTTAGAAATCAAAAGATTCATCATAGTCAAGGAACGGCGATCGCATCCTTAGAAAAAGCGTTTGAGGGAGATTAGCGGACGATTATTTAAAATAATATAATTGTTTGTCATTTGGCGATCGCTCTAATAGAAGACTCTCTATAATTTCAATCTATTTGTTAGCGATCGATCTGTTGATTAAATAATATTTAGATTTTGTAATCCGTTTGTAACGGATTTGAGCTATGAGACGGGAAATTTATTTCCCGGCTTGCTGGTTGCAGCTTGCAGCCGGATAGCCAGAGAATAAATTCTCTGTCTGAGAGCCAAAGTCAGCTGAAGCCGACTAAAGGTTAAAGATTTGAATCCGTTTCAACGGATTTAAGCTATAAGACGGGAAATTTATTTCCCGATTCTCTTACAGCCGGATAGCCAGAGAATAAATTCTCTGTCTAATAGCCAAAGTCGGTTGAAACCGACTCAAGGTTGAAGATTTAAATATATTTATTTGAGCTATATAGACAGCGATTAAAATCGTTAGTTTATTTATTAACAAGATGCAAACTTCAGTATAAGCGCGGATGGCATAGCTAAAAAAACATCTAATAATTGCACGTGATGATTAAATCAGTTTTTGTCAGGGACGAGAAAAGTTCAATTTTATGAGCTATTTCAAATAACTGTGACTAAATTAATTAGTTTCTTGTTTTATAAACAAAAATGTAGGTGCGGTGCGGCAGCACTCGCTACGCGCGATCGCTAATTTACTAGATATTTTTTGATAACAAACACTATTTTCAAGGAAGGTTGCAGCAGAACGTGCAACAATTCTGTCTTCTTTAACTAAAAGGAATTGGCAACCAATACTATATGGGCAGATTAAAAAAATTACAGCAAGCAGTAACAACGGAGCGGAATGCAACTTGGGTAGTTTATACTCCCGAAAGTCAGCTCAGACATCCGGTGCGATTACTGAGAACGATGTGGCGGGACTTACTCGCATCGCGGGAGTTAGCTTGGCGATTGTTGGTGAGGGATATTAGTGCTAAATACCGTCAGTCATTTCTCGGTATTATTTGGGCATTTATACCGCCAATTGTAACGGCTGCAGGATTTACCCTGGCTAAGAGTGGTGGGGTTGTTAATGTAGGAAATACGGATTTACCCTATCCGGCTTATGTCATGTTCAGCATGGCTTTGTGGCAAACTTTTGTCGAAGCTCTCAATGGTCCAGTTCAGGGAGTGGCAGAGGCGAAGGCGATGCTGGCGAGGATTAATTTTCCTCGCGAGGCAATTATTCTTGCCAAGTTGGGGGAAATCTTTTTCAACTTTGGTATCAAGCTGATTTTAATTCTAGGCTTGTTTATCTGGTTCAAGATGCCAGTAACTTGGAGCATCATTCTTGCACCAGTAGCGTTGATTCATCTGGTGATGTTAGGAACTTTTCTTGGCTTGCTGTTAGCACCAGTAGGCGGTTTGTATAAAGATTTTTCCATGGGAATAACATTGGCAACTGGATTGTGGTTGTTCTTAACTCCTGTAGTTTTTCCCGTTCCTAGTGGCGAAGGGGTATTTGGCACGATTGTGAAATTCAATCCCGTAACTCCTTTACTGGTGACGACGCGGGAGTTGGCGACGACGGGAGTAATTTCAGACCCCGTTGGTTTTTGGATCGTTAGTGGGATTGCCTTAGGAGGCTTAATCTTTGCCTGGATTGTCTATCGTTTAGCCATGCCTTTTGTAATAGAGAGAATTAGTTCCTAATGACGATTAGCATTACAGATCGAGAAATGTTGGAAAAGCCGCAGGATAGCGAAGTCGTTCTCTCGGTCAGTGGAGTTTCTAAAAAGTTTTGTCGGGATCTTAAGCGTTCTTTGTTTTACGGCGTTCGGGATATTGCTGGGGAGTTAGTCGGACTGCGGGAGAAGAGCGAAACTCTGCGAGCTAAGGAGTTTTGGGCATTAAAGGATGTCAGTTTCGAGTTGCGCCGTGGGGAAGCGTTGGGTTTAGTTGGCAAGAATGGGAGTGGCAAGTCAACGCTGCTGCGGATTATTGCAGGGTTGATCAAGCCAGATACTGGTTCTGTAAAGGTTAAGGGTCGGATTGCACCTTTGATTGCTTTGGGTGCTGGGTTTAATCCGATTTTGACTGGACGGGAAAATGTTTATGCCAATATGTCGATTTTGGGGTTGTCGAAGAAGGAAATTAATGAGCGATTTGATGAGGTAATTGAGTTTGCCGAAATTGGGGATGCGATCGATGCACCAGTGCAAACTTATAGTTCTGGGATGGCTGCGAGGTTAGGGTTTGCCAGTGCGATTCATACTGAGCCAGATATTCTTTTGATTGATGAAGTGTTGGCTGTTGGTGATATTAAATTTCAGTCTAAATGTCATCGCAAATTAAGCGAACTTCGTCAACAAGGAACATCCTTCATTTTAGTTAGTCATAATTCTCAAATAGTTTTAGGCGTATGCGATATTGCTGTTTATCTTTGCAAGGGTCAACAGTTACAGTTTGGTGATATATATTCAGTTATTTTTCAGTACGAAAGAGATTTATTTCCTAATAACTACGAACAAGAATTAGGAACATTATCTCGTCCTGAAAAAATACCTTCCGAAAGTAATGGATTGGATATTATTTATTTATCATTTAAAGATTTTCAAGATCGACAAATCAAATCTATAGTTAGCGGACAAGCTGTAGATTTATGTATAGGATGCAAAGTTCACAAACCATTAAGCAATATTATTACTAGAATCAATTTTTACGAAACTAACTCTGGTAGCAGTCCCATTCAGTTTTTAAGTAACTATAACGACAAAAAAAAAATAGACTTACCAGAAGGTGAACATGAAATTATTATTCAAATGCCCTATTTTTGCTTTAAACCTGGTATTTATCAAATAAAAATAGTTGTCCGAAATAATGCTTTATTTACCCTAGATCATGTTGAATCATTTAGATTTCAAGTTGATTCCAATGGCAGCATGACTAGTTGTGAATTTTATCAGCCACATTCCTGGAAGATTTTAAGTTATTAACTGTAATTAGCTGTAATAACATTTCTAGAAAATTTAAAGTCACAAATATGCAACTAGATAATATTAAATGTGAGCGCACTAAGCTTGACCAAAGTATAGTTCATCACTGTACCCTCTGTGGTTCGAGCGATCGTAGTCTACTGTTCGATAAAGGACGACACAATAAAGTAGTTCATAACTATATATGCAATAATTGTGGTTTTGTATTTATTCTGCCTCGACCTTCGGCTCAAAAACATCAAGACTGGTATCAAGAAGGTCAATTTTCCAGTACAGAAAGAAATTTATCCGCACCCGATGATGCTAAATTTGCTGTTCGTGAAAGTATCGCTCGGTCTAGACTCAAAATTCTAGAACGTGAGCTAGGAGAATCTTTGTGGTCAAAAGAAATCTCCAAATCTGTTTTAGAAATCGGTTGTGGTACTGGTGATTTTCTGCGACTGATGCGAGGTTGTGGCTGGGATGTGCTGGGACTTGAGCCTGATTTAGCTTATACAGAAGCAGTTAAAGAAAGATATAATTTGCCCATTCATAATCAATTTGTTGAACAGTTTGATACGGAAAAACGATTTGATTTAATCTGTAGCTTTCATGTTATCGAACATATTGACGACCCTAATGTTTTTCTGGCTAATATTCATCAGCTTTTAGATGATGAAGGTTATCTCTATTTAGAATGCCCCAGTATTGATCGCTGGTATGGTGAAACTATTGACTTTTTTTTCTGGGATGTCCATATTAATACCTTTTCTCAAAATACCCTTGAAGCATTTCTAGCTAAAAATCAATTTCAAGTAATGTCTTCAGGGTGGAATGGTCATGGTTTGTGGGTTATTGCTCAAAAAACTAAGATGCAAAATCTTCGGGTTAATTGGGATAATTCCCAACGCATACACCGGATAGTCCAACAGGCAACTTCTCAAAGCAAATTTGCAAGCAATAATTCTTTGGTAACTCGCGCATCATCAATTGTTGCCAGAGGAATTAACCTGATTAAAACAGAGCCATTACAAATCCCCATTAAGGTTCGGGAAAAAATTCAGCGCCGTTTTCATATTCCTAGTAATATCAGCAATTTAAGCGATCGCTTGTTAGATGCAGAAGAAGTTGCCATTAAACCTTTGCTGCCTAATACCAGTACTCTACGAGTGGTTCACGTTGGCATTCATGAAAATACCGATAATGGAGGAGATACTTTACTATTTCCCTCTGTCAGATGGCTATGGCAAAAGCATCTTGCTCCAACTGACTTCACTTTATCGCCCTTACGTGGAAAAGTAACTCAAGAAACTATTGATGAAATAAATAAACACGATGCTTTGATTATAGGGGGTGGCGGATTATTTCTTTCCGACACCAATTCTAATAATCTTTCGGGTTGGCAGTGGGCTTGTTCTACTCAATTATTAGATAAGATTAAAGTTCCGATTATTTTATTTGCTGTTGGTTACAATCAATTTCGAGGGCAATCGGAATTCAAGCCAGTTTTTACCAAAAATTTGTGTAGGCTAGTCGAAAAAAGTGCTTTTATTGGATTGAGAAATCATGGCAGTATTGAAGCTCTCAAACAATATTTACCCGAAAGCTTGCATCATAAGCTGATATTTCAACCCTGTCCGACTACTTTACTCAGTCGTTTTTATCCTGGTATTCCACCTAAAACTGAAAATAAAGAGCAAATCGTATCGGTTAATATTGCTTTTGATCGTCATCATCTTCGTTTTGGTCATCGAGAAGATGAGATTCTTTGGAACATAGCAGAAAGCTTATTGCTATTAAAAGAAAAAGGTTGGAACCCAGTTGTATTCAATCATTCTCCAAATGATCGCGATGCTCATTTATGGTTTAAAGCTAAAGGACTTATCTTGGATGAAGTTAATTTATTTCGCGTTCCGCCTCAAACTGTTATTGAAGAATATTCTAAAGTTTCTTTGGCTTTAGGAATGCGGGGTCATGCTCAAATGATTCCTTTTGGATTAGAGTGTCCAATTGTAAGTTTAATTAGCCACAATAAATTGGGTTTTTTCTTAAATGATATCGGACACAATGAATGGGGAATAGATATTAGCAATAACAATTTTGGTAGTAGTTTACCAGAAAAGCTAGATTTTTTTACCAGCAATGTAGAAATTGCCAAAAATCAAATATTTCAAGCGCAAAATTACCTTTGGCAAATCACTCTAAATAACTTAGAAACCATAAATCTTTGTATGTAGAAGCAGTGAAATTGTAAAATAACAAATTTTATTTAAAAACTATTATCAATGACAATAATTGCCATTATTCCTGCTCGTGGTGGTTCTAAAGGTTTACCAAGAAAAAATATTAGGAATTTAGCCGACAAACCACTGATTGCCCATTCTATTCTTAATGCCAAAGAAGCAAAACTAATTGATAACGTTTATGTTTCTACAGATGATCGCGAAATTGCGAAAATCTCTAGAGACTATGGCGCAGAAATAATCCATCGCCCCGATGAATTAGCAGGGGATATTGCTTCTTCTGAATCCGCTTTAATTCATGCGCTATCTGAAATTGAAAAAAATAAAATTTTTCCAGATTTAATCGTATTTTTGCAATGTACTTCTCCTATCAGAACAAGTGCAGATATCGACAATGCTATTGAAAAACTTCAAGCAGAAAATGCAGATTCTCTCTTATCAGTTTCTCCTTCTCACCGATTTCTTTGGCAAGAAGTTGATGGAGTAGCCAAATCTATTAACTATGACTATCGCCATCGTCCTCGTCGCCAAGAAATGATACCGCAGTACGTCGAAAATGGTTCAATTTATATTTTCAAACCTTGGGTGCTAAAGAAATTAAATAATCGCCTAGGAGGAAAGATCTCCCTATTTCTCATGAGTGAAGCAGCAAGCTGGGAAATCGATTCTCTGCTTGACTTTGAAATTGCCGAGTCTCTACTGAAAAAGCAGGTAACAACATATGCTTGTTGACAGAAATATCGCTAGATATATTGTCTTTGCAGAGGACAATATCATTAATGCCCTCAAAAAAATCAGCGATAACAAAAGTCGTGTCATTTTCTCTGTAACTCAATCCGGTATTCTTGAGGGTGTGATGACAGATGGAGACTTCCGACGCTGGTTAGTCAATCAGAACACCATCGATTTAAATCAACCAGTGTTTAAAGTTTCTAATAAAAACTTCAAATATGCTTTTTTTAGTGACGAGCCAGAAAAAATTCAATCCTACTTTTCAGAGAAAATTGAATTCGTTCCTTTATTAGACAGAAATCATCACTTAGTTGCCGTTGCCAAAAAGCGATCTGGCGTTATTCAAATAGGCGATTTTACTATTGATGCCGAATCACCTAGCTTTATTATTGCCGAAATTGGTAATAACCATAATGGAAGTCTGGAATTAGCAAAGAAACTAATCGATTTAGCTGCAAATGCAGGCGCAAATTGTGCTAAGTTTCAACTTCGCAGCCTGAATACTCTTTATCGCAATGCAGGAAACGCTAACGATGCCAGTGAAGACTTAGGTTCTCAATACACTCTGGACTTACTTTCGCGCTTTCAACTCAGTCCAGAAGAAATGTTTGCCGCCTTCGATTATTGCAAAGAGCGAAATATTCTGCCCCTTTGCACTCCCTGGGATGTAAAAAGCTTGACTCTTTTAGAACAATACGGAATGCCAGCTTATAAAGTAGCCTCGGCAGATTTAACCAATCATGACTTTTTGAGAGTGCTAGCAAAAACTGGCAAACCCCTAATCTGTTCTACTGGAATGTCTACGGAAGTAGAGATTACAGAAGCTGTCAGTTTATTGCAAAAATTGGGAGCAATGTACGTACTGCTGCATTGCAATTCTACCTATCCGGCTCCCTTCAAGGATGTAAATCTAGCTTATCTAGACCGCCTAAAAGAAATCGGCGATTGTCCTGTTGGTTATTCCGGTCACGAACGAGATATCAATGTAGCCATTGCTGCTGTAGCCAAAGGAGCAAAAGTAATCGAGAAACACTTTACTCTCGATAAATCTATGGAAGGCAACGACCACAAGGTTAGTCTTCTACCGGAAGAATTTCAAGCCATGGTAGAAGGAATTCGCCAAGTAGAACAAGCCATGGGCAAAATTGGCGAACGCAGACTCAGCCAAGGGGAACTAATTAATAGAGAAACTCTTGCAAAAAGTTTGGTAATAAATTGTGACTTGCAGCCTGGACAGATTATTACAGAAGCCATGATTGAAGTTAAAAGTCCTGGCAAGGGTCTGCAGCCTAATCGCAAGATTGAGCTGATCGGAACAAAAGCTAAAAGACCTTTTAAAACAGGTGACTTTTTTTTCCCTAGTGATTTAGAACAAGAACGAGTCCATGCTCGCCATTATAAGTTTAAGCGTCCTTGGGGTGTACCCGTTCGCTACCATGATTTCCAGACTATCTTGTCAAAAACAAATCCAGACTTACTAGAATTTCATCTCAGTTATAAAGACCTAGAGCAAGATATTCATCAATACTTTAACCAATTCTACGATCTGGATTTAGTTGTACATAGTCCAGAGTTATTTGCTGGAGACCATGTACTTGATTTATGTTCAACTAATGAGGATTATCGCCAACACTCAATTAGAGAATTACAACGAGTAATAGATCTAACTCGTTCTCTAAAATCTTTCTTCACAAAGTCATCTCGACCTTGTATTGTCACCAACCTTGGCGGTTTTACTGTTGATGCACCTCTACCCCATTCTCGTAGGAGTGACTTATACGAATTACTTTTCGACAGTCTATCGGCTCTAGATATGGATGGTGTAGAAATTATTCCCCAAACTATGCCACCGTTTCCCTGGCATTTTGGCGGTCAACGATACCATAATCTCTTTGTCGATCCTCAAGATACTGTTGAATTCTGTAAAGAGTATGGGTATAGAGTTTGTTTAGACGTTTCTCACTCAAAACTCGCTTGCAATCATCATAAATTGTCGTTCAAAGAGTTTATTGAGGAAGTGGGTACTTATACTGCTCATCTGCATATTGCCGATGCGGAAGGAGTGGATGGTGAGGGTTTGCAAATTGGGGAAGGTGAAATTGATTTTCCAGCTTTAGCAGAAGATTTGAAGAAAACAGCACCAAAAGCTTCGTTTATTCCAGAAATATGGCAGGGACATAAGAATAAAGGCGAAGGTTTTTGGGCAGCTTTAGAACGTTTAGAAGCAATTTTTTAGAGTTAAGAAACAATATGAAGAGGTGCGATCGAGTTTATGGAAAAAAATGACATCATAATTCTAGGTAGTGGAATGTCAATTCTAGATTTATCAGAGGCAGAAATTCAATATATTAATGAGTGTCCTGTAAGAATTGCCGTCAACAAATTTATGGCTTTTTATAAAAAAGTCAATATTATGCCCACTCATGTTTATTATGTTGACGCTTACCAGACTTCTGTTAGGTTATTTTTACAATATATTTTTGATGTATGTAGAAAAGACAAAATTGAAAATTTAACTTTTATCTTAGGCAAGCATCTAAATTGCAAAAAGTTAACTTCAAATCAACTATATTTTTATATCAAACAAAAATACTTTAATTTAAGAAAAAATGATAATTCTAATTTTTTCTTAGTGCCAAAGAATTGCTCCTTTGAGTTTATTTCTCATCAAGATTGGTTGGAAGGAAATGAATGGAGTAATACTTTAGAGCGTCCTCTATTTCATTATCGCGGCAGTCTTAGTACGGTACTTAACTATGTTTCTATTAAGTATCCCGATCGCCCGATTAAATTAGTAGGAGTAGATTTCAATTCTCCTAGTTATTTTTTTCAAGATGAACTAGAACAATTAAATTTCACTTGGCAAGACTGGACTACTCCTGTTACTAAACAAGAAAAAATTCATTTTAGTGCTATTCCCTATGAAGGCACAACTATTTTTGACAAGTTTGATTTTATTGTCGAAAATCTTAAAAGTTCGGGCAATGAAATTTTTAGCTGTAGTCCCAATAGCTTACTAGTTACTAAAAATTTAGTAAAGTACGGGCAAGTAAATATGTAGATTCTTGATGATTTTAGAATTTTAAACACAAAATTTATGACTAATAATTACAAAATAAATAAACTTCAACAATTAGAAATTCAAAAGAGCAATTTCCCTGAAGTTGCTCCTCTTACAGAAACAAATAATAGACCCTTTTGGTCGGTGATGATTACTGCTTATAAACGGACAGAATATTTAGAGCAAGCTATCAGAAGTGTTCTCGATCAAGATATTCATGAGCATGAAATGCAAATAGAAGTGGTGGATGATTGTTCTCCACCAGAAACTGCACAAAAAATTGAAAAAATTGTCCAAGAAGTTGGCAAGGGCAGAGTTGCTTTTTATCGCCAACCTCATAATGTTGGAATTTATGCCAACTGGAACACCTGCATTAATCGCGCTCGCGGTCACTGGGTTCATATTTTACATGATGACGATCTCGTTATGCCTGGATTTTATAGACGTTTACAGAAATCTTTAGAGCAAGAATCAAATGTGGGAGCAGCTTTTTGTCGTCATGCGTATATTGATGAAGAGGGAAATTGGCAATTCTTATCCAAACTCGAAAGAAGAACACCAGGCATTTTGTCAGATTGGCTAGAACGTATTGCAGTCGTGCAAGCAATTCAGTGTCCCTCTATAGTAGTAAAACGTAGTACGTATGAAAAATTAGGTGGATTTTATCTAAAATTATGTTGGTCTAATGACTGGGAGATGTGGAAGCGAATTGCTATGCACTATCCAGTTTGGTATGAGCCTCAACTCTTAGCATGCTATCGCTTACATTCCTCTTCCGAATCTTCTCAGTTAACTAGGTCTGGAGCCAATATTGCTGATATAAGATGTGCTATTAACTTTTCTCGTTCATATTTTAATCAAAAATTGCCTCGGGAATCTGTAGAAAAACTTTCTAATATGGCTCTTTCTCATTATGCATATTATGCAATTAATGATGCTAAAAAATTTATTAATAAGGGTGATTCAATTGCTGCAACAAACCAAATAAAGCAAGCATTACTGTGTTCGGCATCAATAAAAATATTTTGTAATTTATTGCTTTTGATTTTACGAATATTTTATCAGGCAATAATATTTGGATTTCAATTAACAAAAGCTAGAATTTCAGAAGGCAAAAAATATTTATTTACAAGTAAAAGTTAAGTAATTTTTGAGACTGTCTAACTTTATTATTTAAACCACTACATAATTATAAAAGAGGAAAAATCAACAACCTATATTTCACGATTTCACGAGATTGTAACTTTCATGGCAAATTGGGGATATTTTGTATATGATTTTCCTGGTTTTTTACGTCGTCCTTATGATGGAGCACTGGGACAAGCAGATATTTGCTTTGTTAAAAAAGACTGTTTTCTCAGAACGAGCAATCGCTGGAATTGATTTCAATAAGCAAACTGCTAATGAACATAATTAATGGAGTCAGTATAATAATTTGTTGTCATAATAGTGCAAATAGATTACCTCAAACCTTAGCGCACTTAGCAACCCAAAAAGTTTCTGTAGGATTACCTTGGGAAGTAATTGTTATTGATAATGCTTCTACAGATCGGACTTCACAAGTAGCACTCAGCCACTGGTCTGAAGAAGCTAAAGCACCACTACGTGTTGTCTATGAACCTCAACTAGGACTTAGCCAAGCCAGGGAACGAGGCTTTCTTGAAGCTCAATATAGTTTTGTCAGTTTTGTCGATGATGATAACTGGGTTTGTCCTCAATGGATTCAGCTTGTTTTTGAGTTAATGATGCAACATCCTAATATTGGAGCATGTGGTGGTGCAATCGAAGCAATTTGTGAAATAGAGCCGCCTTGGTGGTTCGAAAGATACAAAGGAGCCTATGCTGTAGGCTTACAAGACATGAAAGAGGGCGATGTCACTGATACCAGAGGTAAGCTCTGGGGAGCTGGATTAACAGTACGCAGATCGGCGTGGCAGCAACTAAAAGACCAAAGCTTTTGCTCTTTACTTGAAGATCGCACAGGCACAAAATTAAGTTCTGGAGGAGACACCGAGCTTTGTTATGCGTTGCGACTTGCAGGGTGGCGTTTATGGTACAGTCCTAAACTGCATTTAAAGCATTTTATGACTGCTCAACGTTTACAGTGGAGTTACTTACGCCGTCTTTCTCGTAGTTTCGGTGCAGCAAGTATTTCTCTTGAGCCTTATCATTTTGCTTTAGATCCCAATCGAAATACATTTAAAGGAAAGCTTTGCCAAAGATGGGAATGGCGGTTTTTGGGTGATCTAAAAAATTTACTGCTCCGCTGGTATATTTTACTGATATCATTTTTCACTGATTTAGAGGGCAATACTGAAGTTTTGGCAATAGAAGGCTTATTAGGTAGATTTATTGAAATATTGCAACAGCGAAAAACTTACAATACCAGGTTTCAAAAAATTAAACAAATAGCCCGTAAGTACAGCTAATCGATTCTTAATTTCCGTAGGAAGTATAAGGCGATCGCCTGAGCCAAAACTGTCGCGCGATCGCACTTCAAGAATATCCTCTAGAACTGCAAGCAAAGCGATACATCGAACTATATCAACAGGTGTTGCGATCTTGGCACAGCCAAGGCACGAAGTGATCGCTTTAACGGAATATGGATAAACTGTTTGGGGAATATCTGGATTTTGTCATCCGTTTCAACGGATTTGAGCTATGAGACGGGAAATTTATTTCCCGGCTTGCAGCCAGAGAATAAATTCTCTGTCTGATAGCAAAAGTCGGTTTCAACCGACTAAATTTTGACGATTTGAATGAGTTTAAACAAATTTATCTCGAAGCTTTTAGCTTTAAATACTAGTCTTAAGCTAAGAGCTATTGAACAATCGCTCTTGTGGGAAGAGCAGAACCAGCAATTTTTCACTAACGGCGATCCGATGAGATAATGCGATAAAATCGCCAACATCATTAACCCTTGAAGACCGATAGTCTATTTTACCGCCTATTCCAGACCTTTCCCCCTCTACTGTTTGATTTAATAGGCGTAACATTACCCTCTGCTGATACTTATCGCTTCCAATCTGTCGAACTCAAACAAACAGCCTTTCGCCTAGATGGAGTATTTTCACCACCAGAAGCAGACACAGATTCACCCCTATTTTTTGTAGAAGTTCAGTTCCAGGAAGATCGGGAATTCTACAGTCGCTTTTTTAGTGAACTTTTTCTCTACCTACGTCAATTCGCTCCCCCCAACTCTTGGCAAGCAGTAGTGATTTATCCCAGTCGCACCGTTGATACCGGTAATACCTTTCACTATGATATTTTATTAGAAAGCCCAAAGGTGACTCGCCTGTATTTAGACGAGCTAGAACAGCCAGAAAACTCCTCCATTAGTTTTCGCCTTGTCAAACTGATTACTGCTCCTGTTTCTGTTGCTATCACTTCTGCTAGAGATATTGTCGAGCAAGCTTATCGAGAAACGAGAGAAAGACAACAGCAACTTCAACTCCTAGATTTATTAGAGACTATTATGGTGTATAAGTTGCCCACATTGAGTCGAGAGGAAATTCAACAGATGATGGGACTACCAGACATAGACTTGAAGCAAACCCGCTTCTACCAGGATGTATTTGCTGAAGGAGAAGCAGAAGGTAGACAAGAGGGTAGACAGGAAGGCAGACGTGAGGAGGCTGCTGCTATTGTCCTCCGGCAAATAAATCGAAGATTTGGTTCAATTAGTAGTTCTTTAGAAACCCAAATTCGGAGCCAACTGAGTCTCGACCAAATTGAAGCTTTGGCAGAAGCATTACTCGATTTTGCCGAACTCCAAGATTTAGAAGCTTGGTTGCAAAACTGTTGAAGTATGAAAAAAGGGCGTTGCTGAATTAGAAATGATTTGAGAAACGCGATCGCACTTCAAGAATATTCCTAGAACTGCAAGCAAAGCGATACATCGAACTATATCTATATCAACAGGTGTGGCACCCTGACGTAATACTCTTTAGAACTTCAATTTATCGGTGACAAAAAAACGTCAACTAAACTCTTAAAGACAAATAGTTGCTAAAATTAATGTACATAAACCCGTACATAAATTTATGTTCTCTTACGAAATAACTACCCCTACCGATGCGAGAAATAGTTTTTTTAAACTGCTAGAACAGGTAGTCGAAAATCATCAGGTATTCATTATTAATCGTCGCGATGGAGAAAATGTTGCCCTGATCTCCGAATCAGACTTAACCAGCTTGATCGAAACCGTCTATCTATTGCGTTCTCCTGCTAATGGTCGTCGTTTGCTAGATGCGATCGCCGAATCGCGCTCGGGCAAAATTAAACCTCAAACTATTGAAGAACTAAAGCAGGAGTTGGGAGTCAGTGGCGAAGAAACGGAAGAAGCAGGAAAATAAAGGCGAACCACTGGAACCAATTATTAATCGCATCCCTGGCTTTAGTTCTCAGTTTAAAGAAGATTTAGGCTGGTGGTTTAAAAACGATCCCAAAAAAGCCGCCAAAATTCTAGATCTGGTAACGGCGGTAATGGAAGACCCCTTCAAAGGAATCGGAAAACCAGAATCATTAAAATATGTAGATTCAGATATTTGGTCGAGAAGAATCGATCTAGAACATAGATTTATTTACCGAGTTAGTAACAACCAAATAGATTTTCTCGCTTGCAGATTTCATTACGAATAATATATTTATCTTGACCAGGGAATGAAAACTGTTGAGCGATCGCTCTAAAACCAGTTATACAGATGTCTTTATACTATGCAAAAGAAGACTAGCAGCGCGATTGCGAAAATTAAAAGTCGATCCTGATAAATTGTGAGGTAGCGTCGCCTCAACTTTATTAAAAATCTGTAAACTTCGGTATAAGTGCGGATGGCATAGCTAAAAAAACCGCTAATAATTGCACGTGGTGTTTGAATCAGTTTTTATTAACAAGATTTAAACAAAAATAATGAAAATTCTTGTCAGACCCTGCTACGATATAGGACTTCAAAATCGTCTATTTAAACCTAAAGATTCACGAGCCGATCATTGGCAATATCCATTATTTAAATGGCGTTCTGTAGCTCAAACCCGTGGTATTCAAATCGATACATGGGATATGTATCCCTTATCTGAAGCTGATATGATTTGGGTGCAAGATCTGCCCGCTAGTCAACAAGAAATTATTAATGCTAAAAAACAAGCACCAAAAGTTCCCTTCGTTTTGTTACTTTATGAGTCGCCTTTAAATAGAGCACATTTTTACGATCCCAGAAATCACGAATTATTTGATGCGATTGTAACTTTTAATCATCATTTGTGTAATGAAAAAAGATACTTTCATTACTATCTTCCTCTCGGTGAACCCAATTTTTCGCCTTCTTTCATTTCCTTTGCTAAACGTAAACCTTTAGTAATGATTAATAGCAATAAGTATGCTGGATTACTGGCTCAGCGCAACGTTGGTAGGACAGGTTTACCAGTAATTGGTCCTCGTTTAGGCGGATGGCAAGTTCCTTGGATAGAAATACTTAAACAGCAACGATCTGATTTATGTAAACGTCGTAGAAAGATAGCTAGATTAGCAGAAAAAAAATTTCCCAATTTTCTTGATATCTATGGAGTAGGTTGGCAAGGAGAGCCAATCAGTTGGATGCACAAAGTAATTCCTGCCAAGCCTTTTAAATGTGCTCTTGGACGTACAAATCTTTCTAAATTAGAAACTTTAAGTAAATACAGGTTTTGTTTGGCTTTTGAAAATATAACTGGAAATTACGGATATATTAGTGAAAAAATATTTGATTGCTTTTATGCAGGAGTTGTTCCAGTTTATCTTGGAGATGAAAATATTACTGAGTATATACCTAAAGAAGCTTTTGTAGATGTCCGTCAATTTTCTACAGATTTAGAACTACTTGAATATCTTCAAGAATGTCCTGAGTCTGACTGGAAACAAATGTATATATCTGGACAAATATATCTGCAATCAAAGCAAATTAAAATATTTCAAACAGATATGTTTGTATCACGGATGCTTGAAGTGACAAATAAAGTTTTGATGAATAGATTGACATTGCAAAAAACAAATAATAAATCGTTGTTGATTTAAATTTTTATGTAGGTCACTTTTCATCAGAAATTACTAAAGGTGTCTTTATTTAAGTGTTCAGGAAAAATTAAACGGCAAATCTAAAATATTTAACCAAAATAGCAACAGCTTATTTGAGTGTGTCAATAGATTAAACTTGTCCTTTTTGCCATCACACTTAAGCCAAAGTGAATTTTATTTAGAGTTATTAATAAAAAAAATCGCCATCAAATGAAAATATTATTATTTGGAACAATTTCTGGTCAAGGAGGCATACAAAGCCACCTAAGATGGCTAGCTAAAGCTTTAGTAAAGTCTCAGCAAGAGGTGTTAATAATTACGCCTCAACCTCTGACCAATAATGGATTTAATTGGGACGAAGCTAACAACATTGGTGTACAAGTACATCAATTAAATTCAGATCAATTCAAATCATCAAATTATCTCACTAAAACAATAATTCAACTTCGAGAATTAGCACAAGTAGTTCGTAACTTTAACCCAGATGTTTATTTTGGAGTAGGTACAAGTTGGTATCTTAGTTTATTACCTTGGTTATTTCCCAAAAAAACTAGAAGTGTTTTTCATGAGGTAATGCCGGGTTTAGGCGGCCGTTGGCGTGATTCTCGTTGGGGGGTTAAATGGTGGTTTGATGATGTGGTGGGACAGTCTTCTTGTGTAGCTCTCAATTTTGCTGAAAACTTTAGATGGAGTAAGCCTGTTCCCGCTATTCCCGAACCTTTAGAGATTACCGCTAAGTTACCTCAGCCAACCGTCAAAAAAGTCGAGTTTGGTACAGCAAAAGCTGCTTTATTTAGTCGATTAGTTCCCTGGAAAAAAGCTTTGTGGTTAGTACAGCAGTGGAACGATCTTAAAGATGTCTTGGGCGAGTTACACATTCACGGAACTGGTCCAGAAGAAGCTTTAATTAAAGAGTATATCGAAGCTCAGGGGATTGGCGATCGCGTTAAATGTTTTGGTTATTATCCAGAAGGTCAAGTTTATGTCGATCTTCTCAGTAGTTATGACCTGACTTTACTACCTACCGTTGGTCCTGAAGGTACGCCGTTAGTACTATTGGAATCTATGGCTTGTGGTGTACCTTTTGTTGCCTATGGAGTTGGTGGAATTCCCGATTATGGTATCGATAACCCTAATGTTATCGTCGTTCCCCCCGAACCTTGGTTAACTGACCAAGCTAGAGAATACGCTGTTGGCAATAAATCTCAAAAAACAACTGCTTTTATGGAAGGCATTAAACGCATGGCACACAAATTGGCACGAGGTGAAATTAACCAAGTGCAGCTACAACAATTGTATCTTGAAAAGTATTCCTACGAAGTGCTTAAGAAGGCATGGCTATCTTATCTGTGCGACAAATAATTAAGCCCCATCAAATTTCATAATTTATTTTAATAATGGTCAGTACACAAAAAATACTAGTCGCACAACTTGGTGCTCGTCGTGACTATGCTATCCCCCGTATGTTGCATTGGGGAAAGAGACTAGAACACTTTCATACTGATATCTGTGCTGTTAAAGGTTTACCCAAATATTTACGTTTAATTCCTCAAAAATTTCAAAGCAAGTCCATAGCTCGTTTGACAGGTCGCATTCCTTATGATATCCCACTTAATTTAATTACTACCTTTTCCAGTTTTGGTTTTGAATACACTCAGCGTTTGCGAAAAGCTCGTTCTGCTTCTGAAACAACAAAAACTTTTCTTTGGGCAGGAAAAACCTTTAATAAACTAATTCTCGATCGCGGATTGCGAGGTACTGGTATTTATACCTTTAATAGCGCAGGACTAGAATTACTGCGAGCGGCTAAAAAACAAGGTCTTGCCACCATAATGGAGCAAACCATAGCGCCCCATCAAATCGAGCATCGTCTTCTCCAAGAAGAGCAGGAACTTCATCCAGACTGGGAAGAACCAATCGAGCATAATCGTTATCGGCTGGAGTATATTCAGCGAGAGCAACAGGAATGGGAACAAGCCGATCTCATTGTTTGCGGTTCAGAGTTTGTAAGAGAAGGTATTAGACAGTGTGGCGGACCAGCAGAACGTTGCGTTGTGGTGCCTTATGGAGTCGATACCAAATTCCAGTTGCCGCCGAAATCTTCTCGTAACGGTCCTTTGCGGGTACTGACTGTAGGCTCTGTAGGACTTCGTAAAGGAACGCCTTATATTTTGGAAGCGGCTAAAAGATTGAAGGGAAAAGCAATTTTTCGCATGGTCGGACCTATCCACGTCTCTCCTACTGCTACTTCTGCTTTGGTAGAGCATCTTGAACTATTAGGACAGGTACCGCGATCGCAGATTATGGAACATTATGCATGGGCTGATGTTTTTTTACTGCCTTCTATTTGTGAAGGTTCGGCGACAGCAACTTATGAAGCCCTCGCCTGTGGGCTACCTGTAATTACTACACCAAATACTGGCTCGGTCGTGCGGGATGGTCTTGATGGCTATGTAGTTCCTGTTCGAGATGTCGATGCCATTTCGGAAAAACTGGAATTGTTGATTTCTCAGCCAGAAATCTTAATTTCATTACGCAAACAAGCTTTACAACGTTCCATTTTTGGCAGTTTGGCTAGTTATCAAAATAGATTGTTACAAGTATTTTAATAAGGTCATATGCAACCAGCAGCAACCATTGTCTTTACTACCTATAATCGCAGAAATACTTTAAGTCAAGCAATTCACGCAGCTCAAAAGCAAAGCGTTCCCGTAGATATTATTGTCATGGACGATGCTTCTAATGATGGAACATCGGACATGATGTCTGTTGAGTTTCCTGATATCGAGTATCATCGTTCCTCAACTAATCAAGGACCCTGCTATCAGCGCAATCAAGGAATTAAATTGGCAAAAACCAATATAGTTTTTCCTCTTGATGATGATTCAATTTTGCAGTCTCGTAATACCGTCGCACAAACTTTAGCCGAGTTTGACGAGCAAACTGCAGTAGTAGCAATTCCCTTTATTAATATTCTTCAAAATCAAAAAATTAATACTCAAGCACCAGAGCGTAACAATATTTATCTAACTCATGCATTTGTAGCAGCTTCTCATGCCGTAGATAAAGAAAAATTTTTAAGCATCGGAGGCTATCGCGATTTCTTCTTTTACATGGGAGAAGAAGGAGATGTTTCTATTAGATTATTGCAAAACAAATTTTTCGTTCGATTAGGAACAGCAGATCCGATTTACCATTTTCAACCTCCAAATCGTATTTCGCTCAAAGCGGATGTTTTTGGTCGTCAAAACGATCTCTTATTTTTATATTGCAATGCTCCAGCAAAATATTTAATTCCTTATCTTTTAGGAACATTTATCAAAGGTATTTTCTATGGCTTAAAAGTTACTCGTCTCGATAATATGCTTCAAGGTTTTTATCAAGGTTGGCAATTAATTCTAAATCATCAGCAAATACGCTTTCCTGTCGATATAGATTGTTTTCTGCTATATCGACAGTTAAAAAAAGAAACAGCACTTCCTTTTAGTCAAGTTAAATTTTACTTTCAATAAAGAAGATGAGATTTCACGCTTTACTTCCTGTTCGTGATGAAGCAGACATTATTCAGCAATGTCTGGAAAATCTTTTAAAGTGGGCTGATACGATTTATGTATTTGATACGGGTAGTATGGATAATACTTGGGAAATTGTACTAGATATTGCCTCTACAAATAAACAGGTTATTCCGATTCGTAAAGAGCCTGTCTACTTTTCAGAAACTAAGCTGAGAGGCTATATGTTCAATTATGCCCGTAAACAGATGCGAGATGGAGATTGGTTTTTGCGCGTAGATGCTGACGAGTTTCACCATATTTCTCCACCTGAATTTGTCAAGACTCATCTCCGTCCCCATGAAACCATTGTCTATCATCAGTATTATAATTTTCATCTGACTCGAAAAGAATTAGAGGCATGGGAACGAGGTGAAGAAACTATCGCCGACCGTCAAAAACCCATAACCGAACGTCGTCGTTACTTTACTCCCAGCTATTACAGCGAACCGAGGCTGTGTCGTTACCGCAGCACGATGAAATGGCCCATTACTTGCTCTTTTCCCGTTAATGCAGGCTTTGTTGCCAAGGAAAGACTACCCATCCGCCATTATCCAAACCGCGATCCGATTCAATTAGAGCGGCGTTGCCGGCTCCGAGCAATTATGATGGCGGATGCTACTAATCGGAAAAATTGGTCTAGACCAGAGCAACATCACTGGTCGCAACAAGACTGGCGACAATTTGTTGTTAGTGATGACGAACCCAAACTGCAATATTGGCAGCCAGGTACAGACTTGCCAACTTATAAATTTACCAATCACTTGCAGCCACTACATATTCGTTTAGTACAGCGATTCGTTCATGCATTTCTACTGCCAGTTTTAGATAGTAAGCGACCATCTTTCCCTGATGATGCCCGACCTCAACCAATTGCGGAGGAGATTAATCAGTTATTAGTTAAAGAACTTTGTACCGCCAAATAACGTACAACTTTGTCCTAAATGCAAAGCTTAAGAGTAACTATTTAAACAACTTAGTAATGTTAAATCAATCCATTAAAGTGTATCTAGTCTGCACTGGCGTAGGTAATATTAATCGAGGCATCGAAACTTTTGCTCGTGAATGTTTTGATGGACTAAAGGGTACTGAAGGGCTGGACATCGAACTTTTTAAAGGTGCAGGAGAAGAAAAATATAATGAACACAGACTTTGGAATCTACCTCGCAATGGCAAAATAGCACCTTTTTTGGGAAAATTTATTAGGCGCAATGGTTATGTAGTCGAGCAGTTATCTTCTTTTCTCCCCTTTGTCAAACAAATTAGGAAAGGTAAACCAGATATTATTTTCTACAGCGATTCCAATTTAGGCTTTCAGCTTTATCGCTGGCGTAAACTAATTGGCGTACCCTATCGGTTGGTTTTTTCTAATGGCGGTCCTTGTCATCCACCTTTTTCCCGAACTGACCACGTGCAACAGGTAGCACCCTTCTATCGTGATTTAGCTCTTCAAGCTGGAGAACCAAATTGCAAACATTCTCTTGTTCCCTATGGAATTAATGTGCCGCCAGGAATGCCTCTCTACGAACCAGAAACTAAACTTCAAGCCAGACAAAAGCTGGGTTTACCTTTAGATCGCCCGATAGTTTTAAGCGTAGGCTGGATTAGTTCTCAACACAAACGGATGGATTATGTAGTTAATGAAGTTGCAGCTTTACCCGAATCTAGACCTCATCTAGTCATGTTGGGACACATTGACGAACACAACAGCCCTCCAATTTTACGATTAGCAGAACAGAAGTTGGGTAAACAAGGTTTTACTGCTCGTTCTGTTCCTTACCCACAGGTACAAAACTATTATCAAGCTGCAGATATTTTTGTTTTAGGTTCGCTAAAAGAAGGATTTGGACGAGTTTATTTAGAAGCACTTATTTATGGTTTACCCTGTATTGTTCACGAGCATCCGGTGATGCGGTATGTCCTGAAAGAGCAAGGTATTTTTACCGATCTATCTCAGTCTGGTTCTTTATCTCAAGCATTAGCTGAGTTACTACAACAACCTCGATCGCCAGATGCTATGAGTCAGCGACGGGAGTATGTAAGAAAACATTTTAGCTGGGAAAGACTTGCTCCTGCTTATTTCAAGATGTTCTGTGACTGCTTAAAAACATCAACATTTAATCTTAATTAAATACTAGTTAGTTTATTTTCATGTCTGACCTCTATCTTTGGTTGTTTATCAGTACTTGTTTTGGTTTATTAGCCTGGGGCATAATTCGTTTAGAAAGAATATATCAGTATCCCTTTTTTATGGGAGCTACTTTTGTTTCATTTGTTCTACCTCAGGCGATCGCTCTCTACAATAATCCAGGTATCGTAACTCAGACAGCTCTTGCCAGAGTTTTATTAATGTCTTGTTTATGTGCTGCTATGTGTTGGTTAGGCTATCAACTTCCGCCTAATCCCCAATGGCTAAAAAAGTTAAATATTTCCCTAGATGAGCGCAAATTATTTAGAGCAGGAATAGCTCTGATGATTTTAGGTTATTTCTTTAATTTTTTGCTTTCTATTACAAATATACAAACAGCAGCCAATAGTAATTGGACTGGTCCTGCCACTATATATGTATTTTTTGCGCAAGTTATTTACATTGCTTTTGCTATTTTCTTACTACAAACCTTAAAATATCCAACTGCCAAAAATATTATTTATACAATACTTGCTAGTATTCCTTTATTATCAACTATTATTTCAGCAGGACGTAGACAACCAACAATAATCTTTTTAGTTATTATAGGTCTTTCTTTTTGGTATGCAAGACGTTTTACCCCGCCTAGATGGCTTATTATTTTATTAATATTTTTGTCTATTTATATTATTCCTGCCCTTGGTCATTTACGAGGTAATTTTTGGAATTTAGTTTTTAGCAATGATTGGCAGTCTTTATCATCTTCTTCTCAAGCATCTCTAGATTCAGTCTTAGAAGGAAAAACTTTAGAATTGAGAAACGCAGCTTTATTAATGGATGCAGCAACCCATACAAGTCGATATGGATATGGAACTGGATATTGGGATAGTTTTATTTTTCAGTATGTACCTGGACAGATTTTAGGATATGACTTTAAAGAGTCCCTGCAGTTTAAATGGGGAGCATATAATTTAGGATTATACAATTACAGTATTCCGCGAGGTTCAACAAATACTGGTATAGGAGATTCTTTTGTTGAATTCGATTATTTTGGTTGTTTGATTTTTGCGTTTATTGGATTTATTTTTAAAAATATTTGGATATCATCTGTTTACCAAAAAAGCGTTACTAGCAAACTAATATATATTGGTTTACTTAGTCCAGCAATGGTGGGAATAACTCATGGTACGAGCCGATTTTTCCAGGAAGCTATTTTTCAACTTACTTTTATAGGATTAGTAGCTTATTATTCTAGAGTAAAACATCATTATTATGAATTAAAGAACAATGAATAAAAACATTGGAATATTATTTTCTAGCTACGGTCCTTATCATATTGCTAGACTAGAAAGTTTAAAGAACTGGACTAAATCTCTTCAATATCAAGTAACGGGAATAGAGCTGGCTCGGTCTCAAGATGAATATCCTTGGATAACCCAAATTAATAACCTTAATTTTCCAATAATTTCAGTAAGCAAAGAAAGTTCACTCGAACAAATTAAAATTAGTAACTTAATTCAGCAATTATTAATTACTCTTAAACAAAACAATCCTATAGCTTTAGCAATTTCTGGCTATTTTAAACCTTCTATGCTGTCTGCACTTTTGTGGTGTTTATGGCATCGCAAACCAGCTATTCTTTTTTCTGAAACCACCGAGCATGATACTCCTCGCGTTTGGTGGAAAGAACAATTGAAAAGTTGGATTATCAAAAGATATAAATCTGCCTTAGTTGGAGGACAACCACAAAAACGCTACCTGATTAAATTAGGTATGCCTGCTGAAGCAATATTTACAGGATACGATGTAGTAGGCAATGACACTTTTCATCCCGATCGAATTAAATCTCTTCCTCATCCCCTCAACCAACCTTATTTTTTAGCAATTAATCGCTTTGTTCCCAAGAAAAACCTCTTTTTTCTTATTTCAGCTTATGCAGAGTATCGTCAATCAGCCGGTATTAGTGCTTGGGACTTAGTTTTGTGCGGGGATGGACAATTACGTCCTCAGATTGAGAAGCAGATTGAGCAATTAGGTTTAGAAAATATAGTTCACTTACCAGGCTTTTTGCAACAAGAAGAATTACTTCCTTATTTTGCTCATGCTGGTTGTTTTATCCATGCAAGTATTCAAGAACAATGGGGATTAGTAGTTAATGAAGCAATGGCTGCAGGTTTACCAGTATTAGTATCTAACCGTTGTGGCTGTTTTGAAGATTTAATTATTGAAGGTATCAATGGTTTTGGCTTCGATCCAGAAAATAGCGAACAGTTAACTAATTTGATGCTCAAAATCAGTGCCAAAGAGTTCGATCTAGCTAAGATGGGACAAGCTGCACTAGAACATATTCAAAAATTCTCTCCAGATTATTTTGCTCGAGGTTTAATGCAGGCAGTTGAATATGCGATCGCACATAGTTAGTTATTTATGAAAATTTTAATTGTGATTCCTGCCTTAGGAACCGTTTACGGGGGTCCTTCCAAAAGTGTAGTTGAGCTAGTTCAAGCAGTTGGTAATCAAGGAATTGAAGTTGATATAGTAACGACTAACGCTAATGGTTTTACTAAATTAGATTTTCCTCTTTGTAGGTGGATTAAAGAAAAAGACTACCGGATTCAATATTTTCCCTATTGGGCAATTAGCGACTACAAAATTAGCTTTTCTTTAACTCAATGGCTGTTTGAACACGTTCAGGATTACGATTTAGTACACACGAATGCTATATTTTCTTACACTGTTTTGCCTGCTTACTGGGCGTGTCAAAGGTATCGCGTTCCTTATATTATTACTCCTAGAGGAATGCTAGAGCCTTGGGCACTTTCTTATAAAGCTTGGAAAAAACGTTTATACTATGCTCTGTTAGAAAAGCCTGCTCTTAATCAAGCCAATGCTATTCAAATGTTGGCTTCAAATGAGGCGCAAAGAACTAGAGTTCTTAACTTGAAGTCTCCTTTGGTAATCGTTCCTAATGGAGTTCATCGCCACGATTTTGAGACTTTGCCAGATCCAGGGCTTTTTTATCAAAAGTTTCCAGAGACTTGCGGTAAAAGTCTAATTCTCTTTCTCGGACGAGTCGATCCTAAAAAAGGCTTAGATTTACTGGCTAAAGCTTTTGCTCAGATATATTCTCAGTTTCCTCATACTCATTTAATTGTAGCTGGTCCCGATAATGTGGGCTTCTTACCAACTGCCAAAAATTACTTTGCTGAAACTGGTTGTTTAGATGCTGTTACTTTTACCGGAATGCTGACAGGCAAATTGAAATATGCTGCCCTAGCTGCAGTTAGTATTTACATTGCACCTTCCTACTCTGAAGGTTTCAGCATGTCTGTTTTAGAAGGGATGGCATCGGGATTGCCTTGTGTTATAACTACTGGTTGTAACTTTGCCGAAGCTGCACAAGCTAAAGCAGCTCATGTTGTCGATATAAATGCAGAAGCGATTGCCAATGCTTTAATAGAGTGTTTGCAACATCCTCAACGAGCAAAAGAAATGGGCGATCGCGCTAGGCAACTAATTCTAGAGCAATATACTTGGGATAAAATAGCTGCCAAAATGATCGAGATTTACCAAGCTATTCTCAATGGTCAAGATCTAGCTTATTGCTTATGAATACAATTCAGACTAAATCACCCCTAGACACTTGGATATCGACTACCTGGGAAGAATATATTACGGCAGCCGAGAATGTGGAATTAGAAAAAACTAAGTCTTATTACCATAATGGAGAATTCAGAATTGAGATGACTCCTGTAGGTCCAGACCAGGCCTATGATAATGGCATTATTGTAATACTTATTAACTTATACAGTATCAAGAAAAATTTACCAATAAAGCTTCTTCTCAACTGTAGTTATAGAAAAACAGGTATAAGAGAATGCCAACCAGATATTCCTTACTATATTGGTCAAAATGTACAATTAGCACCTCAAGGAAGTTCGGTAGTAGACATCGATAACAACTCCCCTCCAGATTTAGTAATTGAAATTGCCAATACTTCTGTCACTGATGATTTAGGTAAAAAACGCCTTCTTTACGAAGAGATAAGAGTTAAAGAATATTGGGTAGTAGATGTTTCCAAGTCACAAATTATTGCTTTTCAAATACTAAATGAGCGAGGCAGTCAAAGAATAAACCAATCTCAAATCTTACCAGAGTTAAATATTTCTTTAATCGAAACTGCTCTTAAGCGTAGCCGTCAGCAAGATAATACACAAGTTGCTACTTGGTTTATGTCTCAAATCTAAGCAACTCAATCATATATGGAGTTTTAATCAATCTATGAAAACTATCTCTACTAAATATCAATATTCTTATCAAGATAGCAGTCCAAATCATCATCATGCATATTTATTATCTCCAATTTTGAAGTTACTATCTCAAGCTCAACTTACTAGTCAGAATAAACTTAAAATTTTAGACCTTGGTTGTGGTAATGGTAGTTTTAGTTATTTGATTGCTCAACAAGGTTATGAAGTGATTGGAATAGAACAATCTGAATCAGGTATAAAATTCGCTCGTCAAAATTTTCCAGATTGTCATTTTATTCAAGGAAGTATTTACGAAGGTATTCCAGCAGAGTTAGAAAATTCTTTTGACATTGTTATTTCTGCTGAAGTAATCGAACATTTGTATTATCCTCGAGAGTTAGTCAAATATGCTCGTAAGTG
Source organism: Pleurocapsales cyanobacterium LEGE 06147 (assembly GCA_015207585.1). Classification (GTDB taxonomy): domain Bacteria; phylum Cyanobacteriota; class Cyanobacteriia; order Cyanobacteriales; family Xenococcaceae; genus LEGE-06147. Next base: position 62,560 of record JADEWQ010000012.1, read on the forward strand.
TCTTAAGCCAAATGGTAGTCTAATTATTACTACTCCTTATCATGGATATTGGAAAAATCTTTTGCTTGCTGTTTCAGGAAAAATGGATGGGCATTTTACTACTCTTTGGGATGGAGGTCACGTTAAATTTTTCTCTGTAGCAACACTTAGTAGTCTTTTAGAATCCGAAGGTTTCACAGATTTACAATTTGATTTTGCTGGTAGATTTCCGTATCTTTGGAAATCAATGTTGTGTTCTTGCTCTCCATCTCAGACTGCATAGAAATAATTTTTTAGAGATTTTCTATGATACTTGAATCGATAACTCCTTTGATTCTTACCTATAATGAAGCCCCAAATATAGACCGTACTCTACAAAAACTCATTTGGGCAAAAACGATTATAGTTATTGACAGCTACAGTAATGACAGTACCTTAGATATTCTACAAGCTTATCCTCAAGTAGAAATTTTGCAACGAGAATTTGATACTCATACTCAACAATGGAACTACGGATTAGAACAAATCAAAACGGAGTGGGTACTATCGCTTGATTCAGATTATATTTTGACTGATGATTTGATCGAGGAAATAAAACTTTTACCTAAAAATACTGCTATAGATGGGTACTTTGCTAGATTCAAATATTGCGTTTTTGGTAAACCACTACGCGGTACAATTCTTCCTCCTCGACAAATTTTGTTTAAAAAAGAGAAAGCAATTTATATTGATGATGGACATACTCAATTACTAAAAGTCGATGGTCAATCTGTTCATCTTTCTGCCTATATTCTCCACGACGATCGCAAGCCTTTAAGCCGCTGGTTATGGGCACAAGATAGATATATGATAATTGAAGCAAAAAAATTATTAGAAACTCCTATACAAGAATTAAGTTGGGGCGATCGCATCCGTCAACAAAAAATACTTGCTCCCTTCATTATTTTTTTCTATTGTTTAATTCTTAAAGGCGGCATTCTAGATGGTTGGGTAGGCTGGTATTATGCCTTGCAACGAATGCTTGCCGAAATTATTCTTTCTGTTCGTTTACTAGAAAAAGAAAATTGCTAGGAATAATCATAAATATGATAGCAATCGCATATTCTGTCTTTGATTTTGTGTGCGGTGTGGCAGCACCCGCAAATGCGAGATCGCTTGTCAGGCTATTGTTTGGAATAGTCAAGTCAAACTCAAAAATTATACAGTAATTACTATAAAGGATTAAATTTAATGCAAGGCAACTCTTAGCATTGAATATTCGAGTATGGAGAATTAAAAATGATTGAAACTATTGACATCAGAGCCTTAGCTAATCCAATTACAGACGAACAATTCGAGCAATTATGCGCTCAGAATCGGGATACAAAATTTGAAATGACTAGCCAAGGAAAATTAATCGTTATGTCCCCAACGGGAAGTGAAAGTGGAAGACGCAATGGAGAATTATTTGGGCAGATTTGGTATTGGAATCGTCAAAATAAACTGGGAGTAGTATTTGATTCTTCTACTGGTTTTACGTTACCAAATAATGCTAAACGTTCTCCTGATGCTAGCTGGATTGAAATTTCTCGTTGGAATAGTTTAACTCAAGAACAGAGAAGGGGGTTTGCACCCATAGCACCAGATTTTGTGATTGAATTAATGTCTCCAAACGATAGTTTAAAAATAATTCAGGAAAAGATGCAAGAATACTTAGAATGTGGAGTTAAGCTAGGTTGGCTAATTCATCCCGATGAAAGAAGAGTGGAAATTTATCGTCAGGGGAAAGATGTAGAAATACTTAATTCTCCTCAAAGTTTATCTGGCGAAGATTTGATGTTTGGATTAGTTGTTGAGTTAGAAGAAATATTTAAAAACTAATCAATTAATCATTCAATCTTCTATCCAAATAAGGAAATCATTTTGATAGGCGAAAAGTTTAAGTTATTATTGCTACAACCTACGATTTGTAAAAGTTATGTCGATTTTTTTCCCTTTAAACGGACTTCATATAAGACCAATAATTTTGGTGTTTTAGTTGAGTTGGCGATCGCTTAACAAATAGACTAGACTATTAACTTAAATTTTTGCCTCCAGTAATTTTCCAGCAGTCAACTTTAAATCTGTAAATATTGAAGATTCTAGATAGTATTATTTTTTCCTCAAGATAAATATTATTCTATCGGGCTAACTTTTGCCCGATAGAGCAACTGATCTCCTTTTTTATAACCTACATAACGAATCTTTACAGTATCTCCAGCTTCAGCTGTTCCTTTCATTAATTCATGCCATTGAGGATCGTAAGGCAGTTCTTCTCCTACAAAACCGATCGCCTCAAGTCCCCACTGCTGAATTAATTTTTCTACAGGCTTGACCAAAGGTAACAATCTTTCGGCTGGCAACTGAGGATTTTTCTCTACTGCCGCCGCTGCCGTCGGCCATTGTAACAGCCACGATTCTAGCACCTGTAAACTAGTTTGTTGAAACTCTTGGTCTAAAGATTCTCTCTGTCGTTCGAGCTGCTGTTGCAATTGCCGATATTCTTCTTTTAGCGATGTCAGTACAGCTGAGTTCTCTTCTGCTGTAACGCTAGCAGGTAGCTCCAACTGGGAATCAAAGGTTGCTATCAATCGATCTACCGAGACTTTTAAAGCTGCTGCCAATTTTAAGATTGTTTCTATTTGCATTTTCGGCAGAAGACCATATCGTAGTCGAGTTAATTGCAACTCGGACACGCCAGCGCTCTTACTCAGTTCCTCTATGCTAGAAATTTCTGCTTGCTGCATGAGTTGTTGCAGCAGTCGCTCGTTATGCTCATACAAAGATTGCCTCATAATGGGGATATCTCGATTTTTACCTTTGGTCTTATTAATTTTTTATTTTCCCTCAGGCTAGATGCTTCTGTAAAACCGAACGAGGTGCTCGACGAACTCTGCACTTGATTGTTTCTTTTCCCAACAATTGATGTGCTTCATAGCGATGACATCCAGAAAAACCGTAATATTGTCCGTCTACCTCTAATACATCAATAGGTTCTCGCAAACCTTCTTTAGCAATTGATTCCATCAAAGTCTTTACTTTTGACGGATCGGTTTGTCGGGGAAGAGGTCGGCGAATTTGTGCTACGGGAATTTCTTGCACTCGAATCATGTTGACTGTAGTTTTGTATTGGTATTTCTAAATAAATCGTAGTCGTTATGAGTTTATTTTGTCAAGTCGAAGGTACTCCGCCGTCTCACGGTGGAATCTACATCCGCCACTTCAGAACCGCTAACCTCGCCTGCTTCGACTTCGTCAAAAATCAGAATGCTAAGTTAAGATTGTGACGGTAATACTAGCAGTTGAAAAAAAAACAACTAAAAGTACAGAGACAGTCAGTATGACCAGCGATCGCACTTCCATCATGATACCGATTCCGGAGTTTGTCGCCTCAAAACAAATTCAGTTGTTTCAAGGCTTAAAACAGGATGGTTTTAGCGGTCAGCTAGTCTTACAAGACCTCAACGAAAAAAAGTGGATTTTTTTTCTCTACTGGGGTAGGATCGTCTACGTTACGGGCGGACTTCATCCAGTCAGAAGATGGCGCAGACATTTGGTTCATTATCTTCCCCATATAGCTTCTCAACTGCAAGAAGAACTGAACCGTTTAAATGATGTTTTTGTCGAAAATATAAATATAGATATTAGCTGGGACTACTATTTATTGTCTTTATGGGTAGAACAACAAAAAGTTGAGCGCGAAGCAGCGACTAAAATGATTCGCGCTATTGTTAGTGAAGTGCTCTTCGATATTACTCAAACAGGTGAAATCCTCTATCAACTAATACTCAAAGATAAACCTGTAGCCAAACAAATTGCCATGATCGATTCCGAGCAACAAATTATTGAAGCTTGGAAGCTTTGGCAGACTTGGCAAAGGTCTCAATTAGCGATTTACTCTCCCGATCTAGCACCAGCAATTAAGGATCTAGAACAGTTACAAGCACGTACTTCTGAAAAAACCTATCAGGTACTAACTAGACTTATAGACGGAAGGCATTCTCTCCGAGACTTAGCAGTCCAAAAACAAACAGATGTAATGTTAATGGCTCGCTCTCTTATACCTTATCTCAAATTAAAACTTTTAGAGTTAGTAGAAATTCCCGATTTATCTCCCCCCATAGTCTTATCGACTCTACCAACGTCTTCAACGTAGTACAACACGGCGGAATTAACAATTCAAAAATTTTATAATATAGCCGACATTTCACGAGTTAATCAAAGAAAGTAAGTATAGTCATTTCCATGAAAGTCTACTTTGCTTCCATCCAATTTTTACCCGCGCGAACGTCAACAACTAAAGGAACGCTTAATTTAACTGCATCTTCCATAGTCGATTTAATTTGGGGTTGCAATTGTTCCCATTCTTCAGGAGGTATTTCAAAGACTAATTCATCGTGAACTTGTAGTAATAATCTTCCTCGATACTGTTGCAAAATTTGGTGTAATTTTACCATCGCAATTTTAATAATATCGGCACTAGAACCTTGAATTGGCGAGTTAGCAGCAGCTCTTAATAATTGTGCATCGGTATAGCTATATTGGATATTATCTAAATCGATCGCTTCTGGTTTGCTTCCTCTTAATTGTTGCAGACTTTCACTAACAAAATTAAAATAGCGTCTTCTGCCAAGAATAGTTGTGACAAAACCCCGAGCAATCGCTTCTCTTTTTACTCCTTCTAAATAAGCAAATACTTTTGCATATTTCTGTCGATATTTGTCAATAAATTCTTTACCTATGGCAGTACTAAATCCTGATTCGCGGGAAAATCTTTGCGCTCCCATGCCATAAATAACACCGAAGTTAATAATCTTACCCAAGCGTCGTTCTTCGGATGTTATTTGTTCTTTTTCAAATAAAAGTTTGGCAGTAACGCTGTGGACATCTTGGCTATTACGATAAGCTTCTACTAAAACGGGTTCTTGACTTAAATGAGCCAGAATTCTTAATTCAATTTGCGAGTAATCAGCTGCTATTAATAACCAATCAGCTTCGGGAATGAAAGCCTGACGAATTTGGCGTGAAAATTCTGTTCGAATAGGAATATTTTGCAGATTGGGATTGGAAGAAGAGAGTCTTCCCGTAGCTGTAATAGCTTGATTAAAATCTGTATGTACTCTTTGAGTATCTTTGCGGACTAAGGTAGGTAGTGCATCTACATAAGTAGACTTGAGTTTCGACAGAGTACGATATTCTAAGATGCGATCGATCAGTGGATGATCTCCCTGTAATTTTTCTAAAATAGCTTGATTGGTAGAATATCCTGTCTTAGTTTTCCGTGACTTTTTGCGGTCTAATCCGAGTTTATTAAATAAAATTTCGCTAAGTTGTTTGGGAGAACCCAGATTAAATTTCTCTCCCGCAGCTTGATAAGCTTCTGCTTCAATGGCTTGTAAATCCTTGTCTAACTGCTGAGAAAATTGATGTAAATATTCTATATTTAGACGAACCCCAATACTTTCCATAGCTGCTAAGACTGGTTCTAGGGGTTGTTCTACTTCCAAAAGAAGCTTATATAATTCGGGAAATTGTATTAATTCTGCTTGTAATTTAGGTACGAGATTATAGGTAGTATAAGCATCCAGTCCACAATAATCGGCAATAGTAGCGATATCTAAATCCGCGATAGTTTTTCCTTTAGGAATTCCTAAATCCTGATAACTTTTAGCAACAATTCCGGTTAAGTATCGTTCTGATAAATCTTTCAAATTGTGACTTGCTTCTGGATTGAGAACGTAGCTAGCAAGCATAGTATCGAATACAACTCCTGCTAGTTTAATTCCTTGACATTGCAAAGCTAAACGGTCAAACTTAGTATTTTGGAAAGCTTTAGGATAGTCAGAACTTTCTAAAATAGGGCGCAAAGCTTCTATTACCTGCTCTTTAGCTAACTGCTTCCCTTCAGCATGACCTACAGGAATATAGGCTACGTTTGTGGGTTGACTTCCCCAACAACAACCTATACCAACTAATTCTGCATCCTGAGGTTTTAGAGAGGTAGTTTCTGTATCCCAAGCGACGGGTTGCGCTAAGTTTTTATGATTTTTCAGGATATTAATTAATTTCGTCAGCTTCTCTTGGGTATCGATAATTTGTGGCTCTATTTTTACTTCAATAGGATTTTTTTGGACAATATCATGACTTAATATTAATCCCGAGGAATCTGTTTGAAATAAACTTAACTGTTGTTCGCTATCTTCATTAAAATCAATAGATTGACCTTGAGTATTAGTTTCTAAATTACCGCCCAGTTGCTGTTGAAGGCGATCAATTTTTTCCAGAATACTTTTTAACTCTAATTTTTTGAGAAGAGAAATAAAAGTTTGAGCATGAAAACCTTTAATTTGGCAGTCTTCTAATAAGACTCGAACAGGAGTATTTAATTCAATCGCAGCTAAATGACGAGAGTGAATGGCATCTGCTTTTCCCTCTTCTAATTTCTTTTTGACTGCTCCAGCAAGCTTATCTAAATTGGCATAAATGTTATCTAAATTATCGTATTCTTGCAAAAGCTTAATAGCGGTTTTGTCACCAATCCCTCGTACTCCAGGAATCATGTCGGACTTATCGCCACACAGAGCCTTATAATCAATTACTTGTTCTGGTTTTATTTTCAGTTTTTCTACTACTGCAGCAGTATTAAATTCGGTGTATCCCTTGCTAGAGGGATTCTTAAATGCTTGGTTATCGAGATAGAGGACGCTAATTTGGTGGCGATCGTCTACTAATTGAAATAAATCGCGATCACCACTGACAATTTTTACTCGATAACCAGCTTGAGTTGCTTTTTGCGCTAAAGTCCCTAAAACATCATCTGCCTCGTACCCAGGAGAGGTTACTACCGTCAAATTCAGTGCAGCCAATAGCTGCTGTAAATTCAGCAAATCGGGGATAAAATCTTCTGGCGTTTCTTTACGGTTGGATTTATAGTTAGGATCGCTTTGATGGCGAAACGTCGGTTCCCCTAAATCGAAAGCCACGGCAAGAAACTGAGGTTGTTCTGTTTCAATAACTTTAAGCAAAGAGTTGAGAAAACCAAAGCAAATACTGGTAGGAATTCCTGTAGAAGTACGTAAAGAACCTTGGCGCGAAGTAGCAAAGGCATAATAAGAGCGAAAAGCTAAAGAGTGTCCATCTATGAGAATGAAGACTGGTGCTGTTTGGCTCGAATGGTGAGAATCGGTCAGAAAAACTTCAGACATAAGGTAATAAATATTTAACTGTTTGACCTAGTGTTTCGGTGTATCAAAAACTGTAAACATTGGTAAAAAGCTTTCGCTGCCAAAGGAAACCTAATGTTAGTTTATTAATAGGCACAGAGAAGTACAACAAACTTCTAACACAATTTAGATTGAAGCCCGTGCCTCCTGCTTTCGATCTACCCAATGTCTTCCCGCAACGGAAAGCAAAGAACGAGGTGGTATCCCGCTCGGCTATTTCTACAATACAAAAAGAATAGCGAGAAGTGTGCGAACCATAATCATAGCCAGAAATGGTCTAAAGATGTTCCGATGTTAAGGAAGAGTTATTGTGGCAATATTGTACACCTTAGTTTAGTAACGATTTTTTGATTGTTGATTCTATATCCAATCCAGGATACCTCTTTGATAAAGTCTTTACTCAAGCAAACTTGGGAGAGAGCAGGCAAGGAAGTCAACAAAATGGGCATTGAAAAAATGTCTAATTAAAATAGATAAAATCTGCGTCTCTCCCAAAGATAAAGCAGAAGAAGAGAAGAAGGGGCGACTATAAGGAGTAGTCGTTTTTTTGTTGCTAAAGAAAGCCCTCGATTGCTTGTCCGATGATATCGAGAACATCTATTAAAGCGTGCTCGCTGTCTAGTTCGATTAACTCTACCCAAGGACGAAGACGAGCGTAGTTACGGCTAGCATCTATGGGAATAACCTCATCATTTTTACCATGGAGAATAAGAGTCGGTAGCGATCGCCTCAACTGTTCATCTCGATACTGACTCAGATCGGTGACAAAATTATAGTGAAGGGGTACCTGTCGCTGATAAGCGTAATGATAAACCGATAAGTATCCCGATTGCCATTGTTTTACCTGTGCTCGTCCTAATCTAGGCAACCAGTGTTTTAAAAAGCCAAAAGCAGGAGCAAGCAAAATCAGACGCTGTACTTGAGGACATTTTTCTGCTAGCCAGGCAGCAGTTAAACCGCCAAAGCTAGAACCGACCAGAGTAACGGGAATATGAGCCGGAGGAAAGGCTGCTTGAGTTTGTTTAATTTGTCTGGTAAGGGTGAGGTGAGAAAAGTCCCCTCCATTTAGATCGAGGATATTCAGGTTTAGTCCCCATTGAGAAAAGCGATCGCGCAGATATTGAGCTTTGTGGGACTGAGGACTAGAAGCAAAGCCATGTAAGTAGATATATTCTGATGTTTGATTCATTAACAATTAACGACCGAGCTAATCAGACGTAGATAACCTCAAACGACCAACAGATAGCAACAGATAGCCTTTTTAGGTTCCGGTGCAGCGATTTGTTATGTCGCCGCGCGAGATTTGCTGTAGCTCAACCAACTCCCAAAAACTCTTTAATCATTACAATAACGAGCTCCACGCCTGTTACACTTTGAGTAAATACCAGTAACAACACTGGAATTATAGTGCATAAGTGTACAGTCCTTGCCCAAGTTTTACCTTGCTGCATGAAAGGAGCAGCAGCGGCTGCAATAGAGCCAAGCATCATCACAAATAATCCACCAAACAAGTGTGGGCTGAGAAAGATTTGGCTGTATAGAAGATACGTTGCTACCATCCCAATCAAGCTACCAATAATCCAGACTGCCAACAAAATCGATCCCAATTGAAAATGCTGCTGATTATATTTGCCCTTAATCAGCTTTTTCTTTTCTTCGCCACTAGCATTACGAGTCCGACGTACTTGAATTCCCCAATGCAAGGCAAAAAATGTTAGCAAGAATGCAATCAGCATCATAACTGGATGAACAGCAGCAATCAGAATCTGCAAGACAAGCGGTAATTGACTGGTCATCATCGGTATATTTTCTCCCTAGAGCAAAACTAGCCAGGTGCGAATAACATCAAAGTCGCTTTTCAAAGCAAAGATTTGCTTCGCTTGACGCATAATTACCGAAACAGGGGATAGATACAAATCCCATCTTTTTGTAGAAGCGCAAAGCTTCAGGTTGCTCACCGCCAGCACGAAGACGAATGGCACGAAAGCGATGAAGACGAGCATGAGCTTCCAATTTTTGAAGCAGCGCTCGTGCAACACCTTGCTTGCGAAACTCTGGTGAAACATAGAGGGTATCGAGTTCCGCTATTTCTTCAGACAATGGCTTCAACCCAATGCTTCCAACTGGTAAATCACCGACGAAAGCCACGAGAAATAATGCCTTTACTACTGTAAAGTCGCTAGGATTTATGTCGCACTCGCCAGTAAAGCCATAACGCTGCTGAATTTCCTTCCACAAGGCAGCAATCATCGTTTGAGCTGGAATCGAATGTGGATTTTGCTGGGTAATGCTGAATTTTGATGTCATGTTCTTTTAATAGCGCAGTATGGTCTACAGCAATCAACTAGCCCTATTCAATCAATTAGCCTACCCAATTGTCTTGCAAGTTCTTCCAGTTTTTAGCACGTTCTTACTGCTGCATGAGAAACTGCTTAGGAGTTACTCCTACCAGTCGCTTAAAGTGCCGGGTAAAATGACTTTGGTGAGCAAAACCAACCTGATAAGCCACTTCTGCAATTGGCAGATTCTCGCGTACCAATAATTCTTTCGATCGCTCAATGCGCTGACGAATTAGATATTGGTGAGGTGCCATACCAGTGGCACGTTTGAACTGAATTGCAAAATAATTAGGGCTAATTTGGGCGATCGCTGCCAAATCTGATAGCCCAAAGTTCCGAATGTAGTAGGAAGTCTGTCTCTAGATATTAGAGCTTGGACTTGTGAGCGATGCAATACTCATCACGTTAGAGACATCAATGCCTCAATAAACATAAGAGACGAAGGTCTGCGACTATTATCCTTGGGAAGCAGGGATACTGCCTGTGGAGGGGAAGTAAGCCCGAAGAGTGGACGTAAAAAAGCCACTTCTAGGCTACCCTGTGCGAAGCAGGAAGCCCACGCTTAAGCGTTAGCTAAGCGA
>JADEWQ010000193.1 GCA_015207585.1 Pleurocapsales cyanobacterium LEGE 06147
GGTAGATGGTAAACGATTAACACAAAATGCAAACCCTGTTGAATTAAAAACCCTAACAAATTTAAAATGGAGGGCTAGCTTTCCTCTCACTAGAGGTGAGAGTATCCAGCTAGCAAATATAAGATGATATGAACTTCGAGCGATTTTTATTCCCTGATTAGCCTGTAAGTTAAAGTAGGAAATCAAAGAGTATCCAAAAACAACTTATGTACGTGCTAATTGGTGGAGCAGGCTTAGTCGGGTTAAGTTTGGCGCAAAAACTAGTAGAACTGGGACATACTATTGCTGTAGTTGACATTGACCCCATCGCTTGCCGCTATGTCCGCGAACAAGTAGGAGCGATGGCTTTTGAGGGTAGTGCTGTTAGTACAGAAGTGTTGTTAGAAGCTGGGATTCGTAAGGCTGACTCTTTAGCAGCCGTTCTTCGTAGCGATGCTCTAAATTTAGCACTGGTAACTCTTGGCAAGCACTACGGTGTTCCTCATATTCTGACTCGGATGCGGCATTCCGATTTTGCCGAACCTCTACGTTTGGCAGGAGCCAACCACATTGTTAGTACAGTTGAACTGGCAGTTTCAACCATGGTCAATGCCATTGAGTATCCTCAAGTGGAATCGATGATGCATTTTGAGCAGGGACAGATTGAGGTTTTAAAACTTGCCATCCCAAATAATTGCTATGTTGTTGGTCGTACTCTTGCCGAAGTCGCTCGAAATCCTATGTTTCCTCCTGGCTCTTTAATTATTGGTTATCAATCTCATCCCCATACAAATTTAATCATTCCTAACGGTAGTACAGTATTGGAGCCTGGTTCAACTGTGCTGATAGTTACTAAACCAGGACAAATTCATCAAATAATAGATTTTATCGATGGTTGTCAACAACCTGAATCTTTGAATTTTTATAAATTTTAATGAAGCTACTTCCATTTCTTTATTTAGCAATGGCTGCCCTTTGCTTTACATCTTGCACGCTATGGGAAAGCGCAGTTGAGCCGCAAGCAGGCAATCAGCAGGTAACTCAGTCCCAACTTAAGGTAGTGACTGAAGATTTGGAAAAGATCGACATAGCAGTGAATCAAACTATCTATGTCCCCATCTATTCCCATATCTATTATGACGGTGGACGAAGAATTCTGAACTTAGCAGCAACACTTAGTATTCGGAATACAGATTTGACCGAGCCAATTATCATTACTTCTGTTCGCTACTATGATTCGGGTGGTAAGTTAGTCAAACAGTATTTGGAGCAACCTATTCAACTCGATGCATTAGTATCGGGAGAGTTTTTTGTGGCTAGAACTGATACCAGTGGTGGAATAGGAGCAAATTTTATTGTGGAGTGGATAGCCGAACGAGAAGTTTCTGAGCCGATAGTCGAAGCCGTTATGGTTGGTACAGAATTGGGTCAAGGAATTTCTTTTATTAGTCCTGGGAAGGTGATAAAAACTCAAAATAATTAGAGGCATCCATCGTCCCTGCCAAAGTTCTAGAAAGTTATTAATCATCATCAAGTTGAAGCAATTGTTCATCAATAATTTTTATTCGCCTTCGCACAATTTTTTCTGAGAGAATTTGCTTACGCATTGCTTCGTTGAGCACTCCTTTTTCTGCTAACAACAAACGACGACGAATAGCATCAAGTTTACTCAGCTCTCCACTTTTAGCGTCAAACTTGTCAGGGCGGCGATTATAAAATTCCCGCAGTGCCTTTTCTGCCCCTACCACTCTTACCTGATAAGCCGAACGCATTTCCTCATAGACAGATTTTGGTAATACCCCTGACTTCAACAAACTATCTAATTCATCTTGTGCTGCTTTACCTGTGATTAATTGGGCTTGCAATTCTTCAATTTGCTGCTGTGCCTCGGAAAATTTAGATAATTTTAAGCGTTTTACTAGCCAGGGTAAGCTTAAACCTTGTCCAACTAATGACACTAGCACACTGCCGAAGACTATAGCGATAAGGACTTCTCGCCCTGGCAATGTAATGGGTAAGCTCAAAGCCAGAGCCATTGAAAGTGAACCTTTAATGTTGCCTAAAAAGAGTAAATGTTTCCAGCGCAGCGGAATGGGGCGGTCAAACCAACGAACTCCTGCTAGCAGCGGATAGATTGTCAAAGCTCGCCCGACTTGATACGCCAAAACTGCAAGTAGAATTGCAGGTAAAGTCCTCCAGAGGGTTATCAGGTTGATTTCTACACCAATCAGCAGAAAAATAAAGGTGTTGGCGCTAAAACTGGCATATTCCCAAAAACTCAACAAGGTGATCCGACTAGAAGCAGAAGTATTGCCAGAAAGCCCAAATTGCCCAAAAATTAATCCAGCTACAACTACAGCCACCGCACCAGATACACCGAGAAATTGCCCCGCTTGAAAAGTTCCTAATGCAACTGCAACAGTCAGTAACAGACTGCTAAGGGGATCGTCTAAACGGGTAAATATAGGTATGCTCAAGTAGCCTAAGACTAACCCCACGAGGCAGCCTCCTAGAGCGATAAATAACAGTTGTTGGATTCCCTCTAATAATGTCAGCGAACCTGTCGAATATACTTGCAAAATTAGGTTGAAGGAAACTAGGGCAGCGGCATCATTAAATAGAGTTTCTCCTTCAACAATAGTGGAGAGCCGGGAAGGGACTGGTATCTCTTTAAATACGGCAATCATTGAAACCGTATCAGTGTTTGCCAGAATTACTCCTAAAAATAGAGCAGGTATCCAGGTCAACCCCAGACAAAATTTCAACACAACGGCAATAATAGCAATGGACAGCACAGCCCCAGGACCTGCCAGCAGCGCAATTGGTTTAAACGTGCTGCGTAGGCGGCTAAGATCTGTATTGATGCCAGCTTCAAATATGAGAATTGGTAGGAAAAGATTCAAAACTAAGGAAGGTTCTAAACCAATCGGACGAGACAATAACTCCGTAATCGGCAATCCTGCCAATACTAAACCCGTGACATAAGAAAATCGGAATCGACGGGATAGCAGGGCTACACCAGTAGCGACGAGTAGGAGAATAATTGAAATATTGACTAATTCGGTAACAGCCACTTCAGTTTTAGTAGGTTATTTTGACGTAATTAAGATAGAAGTTCTCATTGTGTGTTTACCAATGGATAACCAAAAAAGTTCAAAGTTCAAAATTCAAAGTTCAAAAAGACGAGGAGACGGGAAGCGTAGGAGACGGAGAGACGAGGAGTTTCCCCAAGTCCCCTCTTCCCCAGTCACCCAGTCGCCTAGTATCCCTTTCTGTTCTCTGCCTTTACAAGGTGAACCTTACGCTTTTCGAGAATTACTATAACATTGTCATTTAAAGTCAATTTTGATTTGCAGTAAGATTTCGCCAAAGTTCTACCACTTTTTTGCCCGTATAATTTTTGCCCACAATGTCAAGATTTCCATCGGCACCAATATCCTCAATTCGGGCATTGTGAGTACCTGTAGTAGCTAGTATTGTTCGCTTCCAAGTCGTGGCATCTCCCAAGTTCTCGTAGACCATGACCTTGCCGCCACCGGTGTTCATTTCTCCAGCAAAGACATCGGGGTCGCCGTCGCGATCGAAATCTCCTACCTCTAGACTGTGACAACCTTTGAGAACTTCAGGCTCAATTATATGTTCTCTCCAAGTAGGATTTTCAAACCAGGAAACTCTTCCCTCTCTTTCAGCGTGGCTGAGGATGATATCTTTTTTCCCATCCCGATTCATGTCGGCAATGATATCCCGACTATCTTCACCCCAGTTAGCAGTGATTAAATGTTTAGTCCAACTGAGTCCCCGACCATCTTTATTTTCGTACCAGTTGCGACCCCCAGCAATGTCTAAGTCACCGTCTCCATCAATATCTCCCAGATCGAGTCCTTCTCCAGGCGGTGTATCTATCTCGTAGCGATTCCACCTTTCCAGAGGATCTTCAGGGGCCTCAAACCAAGTTAACTGACTGGCTTGACCTTTTTTAAACATAGCTATATCTAAATTGCCATCGCCATTAATATCACCCACGGCAAGATCGTGAGCAAATCTAGAACCGATTTCGTGACGAACCCAGCCTGATTCGACAAAGGGATTGCCTCTGTTTTCCCACCATTCAATTGCATCTGCCGAGATCGAGCTGATTATGACATCTCCGTCTCCATCTCTATCTATATCGGTAATTTCACCGTCGGTAGTAAAATCCCCTCTGGCGATCGCGTAACGAGTCCAGTCAGGATAGTGATACCATACTGCTCCAATGGCATTTTCTGACCCTACCATAACGTCTACCTTGCCATCTGCGTCAAGATCGCCGATAGCTAGTACGTCCAAGCAGCAGCCAACACCGGAAGGAGGAGATGGATCGATTATGGCATGCTCAAAAATTAACGAGTCAGTTTCTGCTGTTATGTCACGAGAGTTTTCTCCTTTGCACTGGCTGACTAGCAGTGTTAGCAAGACTAAAACTCCCAAGAGAATGTTTCTGGCAATTTGCTTCATTTTTATATACTTTCACTATTCTTGTGAAACTTAGGATAAAGCATTACCTTGACCGGACATTGTGCTTTTGACGCTCCCATCGCCGGAGGCGAGGGATTCTCAGTTCACTCGCTCCTGCTTACCGAAGTAAGTCTTACAGTGCGTCCCTGAGCAGTACGGAGGTTACTATGCGCCGTACGACGGCGCGTAACTCCTCTATCGGTGCGTCCCACCGCCAAGATCCGCAGTCCTTCCTCCCTGATATTGATAGCTGCGTTGATGTCTCTATCATGATAAGTATTACAATTAGAGCATACCCAGCTTCGATCATTCAGAGGTAATTCTTCTACTTGGTGATAGCAATGACTACAAGTTTTTGAGGAAGGAAACCATCTATCTATTTCCAAGTAGACTTTGCCCGCCCATTCTGCCTTATATTTCAACATCGTGCCAAGCAGACCCCAACCTACTTGAGAGATGGCTTTACTTAGTTTTCTGTTTTTAGTCATGGCTTTGACGTTCAGATTTTCAACACAGATGACTTAGTTTTCGTCGACTATTCTACGGGATAGTTTGTGTAAGAAATCCGAACGGGCGTTAGTGATACGAGTATGTACTTTAGCTACAAGTCTCTTGGCTTTATTTCTACGATGAGAACCTTTCTGTTTACGCGCTAACTTACGTTCCTTTCGGACTCGGTTCTGTTCGTGTTTAGCCATCCATTTAGGATTACTAAACTTCTGCCCATCGCTCGTAACTGCTATGTCTGTTATTGCTACGTCAATACCGATTGCTTTACCTTCTTGGGATGGTTGAGGTAATTCTTGACCATCGTCTACCAGAATAGAAGCATAGTACTGACCAGATTTTGTAAGCAGTGCTAAGATTTAGGGCTACTACTTGCAGACATTGAGAATAGCAAAGACCTAACCATTCCTGCTCTTTCTTAAGTTCCGGTAGAAGCTTTTGAATAGCATTTCTAGTGAGTCCTTTACCTGTTTCTCTATAGGTCGTCTCGCTAAGGTTCAAAGCAAAATTCCAAAACCATCTAACATTACCCATGTGTTGGGCAAGAAGTTCTTTTTGTTCTTGTGTTGGATAGATTCTGTATTTGTATGCTTTGTACATTAGTTGCGACCTTTATCACTAACTATGGAAAAGTTTTGGATTTAAAGAGTAGGGCAACGGCTTGAAAATTGATGGACGCAGACTGAAGTTGTTGAGTATTGGTCGTGTACCTGTACGCTGGCATCGACCAATTGAAGGCAAAATTAAAACCGTCCGTATTATCAAGAAGGCTGGCAAGTGGTATGGGTGCTTTGCTTGTGAGGTCGAACCTAAGCCGCTTCCTTCCACTGGGAAAGATGTCGCTATTGATGTTGGTATTAATAGCCTGATTACTACTAGCGATGGCGACCAAGTAGAAAATCCTAGATGGGATCGAAACCAACAGCGCAAACTTAGAATTCTCCAGCGTCGAGTCGCTAGAAAAAAACTTGGTTCTTATAACCGTCGCAAAGCAGTACTGGCACTACAACGACAACATCAACATAGATCTAATTCTCGAAAAGACTTCCTTGATAAACTGGTCTACAAGCTGATAACTAGCTACGACCGTATTGCGCTGGAAGACTTGCGAATTACCAATATGGTAAGAAACCACAAACTGGGTAAAAGTATTTTGGATGCGGGTTGGGGATACCTGATACAAAGATTGCTCGACAAAGCGGAAGAAGCTGGTCGGGTGGTCACTCTCGTCAACCCAGCTTTCACTTCCAAAAAGTGCAATGCTTGTGGTTATATTTTCGAGCATCTTTCTCTCAAAGATAGATGGATTAATTGTTCCTGCGGATTCTCAGGTTGCCGCGTAGGACAATGCTAGTTTAAACCTGCTTAGGCTGGGACGCAGCCTTTGGGACTTAAGCTCTACAGTAGTAGGGTTGTCCTAAGAAGCTGCTGTGGCTTTAGCCCACCCAGAGCGTCACAAATTGACCCGTGCGGAAGCTTCGTCAATCCCCTGAGATTGATACTGTTTTGCCTTAATTTTATACTCTAGTACAATCATGTAATTCTGCTACCATACTTAGCACAAAATTGATCCATGCTCAATGTTAAGTTCGCTAACATCCGTTCTATAAAACTTATCTAAATCTATCTAAATAGTTTTAGTGCTTACTTCTTGCTTCATTCTGGAGAAGTCGGACTCTACCAGTCCACAAGCTGAGGGGCTGTGTGCGGAACCATTTCCGCACGGGGGTCTAGAGTGCGGGACGCACGCCCCCTCCCCTTGAAAGCCCCGTGACACGGTGGAACTCACCGCCAAGTTCGCTAGGTTATAACTAGCGTTTAAATCGCGATCGCGCAGCGCCTCGCTAGGAGCGAGATCGCAAGTAAAAGAACATACCTCACAAGTAAATGTTCTCTCACTTAAAATAACGTGAGCGTCCAACGAACTAGGTATTCGTTAAGTCTAAAAGAAACAGAAAATATCAGTTAAGTAGAGAAAGCTACGCCTAAAATCAAAAATGTTCTAGCAGTCAAGACCGACCGAACAATGGTGT
>JADEWQ010000194.1 GCA_015207585.1 Pleurocapsales cyanobacterium LEGE 06147
CTTCATCAGAGATTTTAGTGTCTCTACTGATTCGGCAATCTCAACTTTGGTTACTCCAGACATTAGCTTTTTTTTGTTATTTTACATCTAAACTAAGTCTCCAGTGACTTTTGATAACTGGTATTAGTACAGCAAGGCATAAGTAATACCGATTGGAAAAAGTAATAAGAAACCTAGTAGAAGTTTGGAGCGATCTTCGATAGTCGATGTTCGCAAACGGAGAGACGCTCCGCGTAGAAAACCAGAGTTACTAATTACCAATTATCAATTTTTGACTTTTGACTTACGTGAGCGTCCAACGAATTAGATTCGTTATGTCTGAAAGAAACAGAAAATCAACTGACGATACACGTATAAACTCAGAACTAAAGAAACGATTTTTATGTCCTGTTTAGCAAGAGCGATCGCTCTTGCTCGGTTTCACCCCTCCGTGTGCAAGACCCATAATCTGGATTTGAGAGCTTTTATAATATCATTTAACATGGGATGAAAATCGTTTTGTTTTCAAGTCGCTACAACTAAGCTTGAAGGACAAAATCATTAGCACTCAAAGCAGGAATACCACTTAAGGTAGCGAATTGACCACCCGTACCCAAACCAGTTGTAACTCCGTTTTGGTTGTAGAACAAATTACCAGTAGCACTGCTATAGACAATTAATGCTCCCGCAGTAGCCGCCATCGCATCGCTACCAACAACAGCAAACTCACTGGCAACACTAAATCCATTACCCGCGATACTAGTCAGCGCGGTAAAGGTGGTTTTATCCAGCAAGATCTTGTCAGTACCACTGGTAAAGTCAGAAAACAGATCTATGCCAACCGCACTGGTAGTAAAGGCTGCATTTGTATTGTAGATAAAGTGATCGCTACCGCTACCACCATCGAGAGAATCATTGCCAGCACCACCCGAAAGAGTATCATTGCCTTCAGAGCCAATTAAGGTATCATTACCATTGCCACCGATTAATGTATCGTCACCTTCTTTGCCGTCAAGATAATCATTTCCGTCTCCACCTACTAACGTATCTCCATTTGCACTCGAATTAATTACAGAAACAGTAAAAGTATCCTCAATAAATTCATTTCCGCTATCGGTGACTTTTACTGTAATTGTAGAAGTTCCAACAACATCCTCTGCATAATCTAAAGTTAATGCTTTAGTTGTAGAATTGATTGAAAAAAGATCGAAAAATTTGCCACTCGTACCACCTTGAAAAGAAGCAGTATATCGAACAGAATAAGCTAAGTTATCTCCTTGTTCTACATCTTCAAAATAATCGGCAAGCTGAATAATACTATTAGGAGCATTTTTAGTAACGGTAAGATCGGGAATTGGTTTAGTTAAAATGGGAGCATCATTAACAGGATTGACAATCACTTCTACTGATGCGGTATCATTTTTTGTGCCATCGGTGGCAGTGTAGTCAAAGCTGGCTGTACCGTTAAAGTTAGCAGTAGGAGTAAATTCAATATTCCCATCATTATTTAAGATTGCTGTTCCGTTAACTGAGTTATTTACTCCGATAATACTCCAATTATTTCCCGTATCATTACTGAGTAATTCAGTAGCTAATATAATTATAGATGTATCTTCATTAGTAGTAATAGTATCGTTATTAAGTGTTGCAACAACAGAAACGGTAAAAGTATCCTCAATAAATTCATTTTCTCTATCGGTAGCTTTTACTGTAATTGTAGAAGTTCCGACCACATCCTCTGCATAATCTAGAGTTAATGCTTTAGTCGTGGGGTCGATTGAAAATAGATCGAAAAATTTGCCACTCGTACCACCTTGAAAAGAAGCAGTATATTGAGCATAATAAGCTAAGTTATCTCCATCTTCAACGTCTTCAAAATAATCGGTAAGCTCAATTACACTATTAGGAGCATTTTTAGTAACTGTAAGATCGGGAATTGGTTTAGTTAAAAAGGGAACGTCATTAATAGGATTAACAACAACTTCTACTGATGCGGTATCATTTTCTTTGCCATCGGTGGCAGTGTAGTCAAAGCTGGCTGTACCGTTAAAGTTAGCAGTAGGAGTAAATTCAATATTCCCATCATTATTTAAGATTGCTGTTCCGTTAACTGAGTTAGTTATTCCACTAATACTTAAGCTATCTTCTGGGTCAACATTGATATCATTAGCGAGTAATTCAGTAGCTAATATAATTATAGATGTATCTTCATTAGTAGTAATAGTATCGTTATTGGCAATAGGAGCATCATTGACAGGATTGACAAGAACTTCTACCAATCCCGTAGCATTCTCTATACCATCGGTAACAGTGTAATTAAAACTAGCTGTACCGTAAAAATTAGCAGCAGGAGTAAATTCAATCTTCCCCTCTTCATTTAAGATTGCTGTTCCGTTTACTGAATTATTTATTCCAATAAAACTTAAGCTATCTTCTGTGTCAACATCGCTATCATTACTGAGTAATTCAGCAGGTGATATTGTCGCAAATGTATCTTCATTAGTAGTAATAGTATCTTTGTTGGCAATAGGAGCATCATTAACAGAAATAACAATAACTTCTGCTAATTCAGTATAATTTTCTGTGCCATCAGAGAGCGTGTACTCAAAACTAGCAGTACCGTTAAAGTTAGCAGCAGGAGTAAATACAATATTCCCATCCTGATTTAAGATTGCTGTTCCATTAACTGGGCTATTTACTCCAATAAGACTAACATTATTCTCAGGATCGTCTAGATCGAAATAATCACTGAGTAATTTAGTTGCTGGTATAACTATAGGTGTATCTTCATCAGTAATAAAATTAGTTTCGTTATCGAGAACATTAACGCCAATAGTTTCCGACACGATTCCATTGGCAAATGTGCCACCAGAAGTTGCTGTTAAATCGAGATAGATTTTTTCATCTCCTTCAATATCAGTATCGCCCAATATTTCTAAAGTAAGGTTGCCCGAACTTTCTCCCGCAGCAATAGTCAATTGTCCTGTAGGTTCTACGAAATCAATTCCTGCATCTGCAAAATCAGAACGAGCCGAAACATTAATTACTACATCTTCTGTAGTCACTGAAGAGAGATTGATCTTAAAATTGGCAAAAGTCGAACCAGTATCACCTTCTGGAATAGAAATAGCTCTATCTGTAAAAGATATTATTGGAGTAATCGCCAGCGTATCAACGGCTAATCGTACATCGCTAAATTCAATAAACTCGACATTTTGTATCGCATTATTAGTTCCAATGTTAATAATACTTCCTTCATCCTTAAAAACGCCGCCAGCTTCGGCTTGAGTTTTATCGATCTCTACTGTATCAATACCTTCTCCACCGTCTACTAAGTTAACTCCACCAAGAAGAATAATGCGGTCATCTCCTCCATTAGCAAAAATAGTATTTTCAATTTCTTGTTCAATCTGAATGGTGTTATCAAGATCGTTAGCAACAATGTCTCTTTCAACTACAGTGTTGCTGGTAGCATTAGCGAAAGCCAAAAAATTAGAGCTATTTGAAGTTCCTTGAGGGTCGAAGAAATCGTCTTGATTGACGCTAAAATTGATAACTTCTTTCTTGCCATTATTAGTTTGCTGTTTGACTTCTTTTTGACCAGTAGTGATTTTATAATCTAGAGCAACAGTGGGAGTGCCATCGTTAAACGCGAGTTCAAAAGTAATCTCATTTTCTGCCTCCCGTGATACTTCAAGATCCTCAATAGTACCTGAATACGTTAAATTAAATCCATTTTCTACAAATTCATCTGGAGTGATAGTATCAATTAATTGACCAGCTTTTTTTACCTCTAGGTGATCGATAGTATTTTTATCGATAGAAGTGTCGAAGGCATCAAATAAATTTCCAGCATTACTGAGCAAAACCGCATTTCCATCGGAATCAATCAGATTCAACTTAGATAAATTAGCGGCTCCAATGCCAAAAGCGCGAACCTCATCGGTATATATTTTCAGAACATTTGCATTACTTGAAAAACTATTAATCTCACTACCAGGTTCGTTAGGTTGACCATCAGAGATAAAATAAGCAAGATCTAAAGCATTAAAATTCCGAAAGGGTGAAGTGAAAAAACTTATTCCTTTAGCTAATGCATCAGTAAAATTAGTTCCACCACCTGCAATTAATCCGTTAATAATGTTCTTAGCTTCAGATGAATCGCTTGTGGTTTTTAGACGAGCAGTATCATCAAAGTCTACAATCCCAAAATCAATATTGGAGTCTATACCACTCTCTACAAAAGAATCAATTAGTTGAGTAAAGGCACTTTTTGTTTGTGCTAGCGGTGTTCCAGCAATACTACCAGAAGTATCAATAATAAAAGCTAAATTGTATAACTCTGTTGTATCTAAACCAATTGTCAGATTATAATCTACATCACCATCAAACATTCAAGCTGGAGATTCGACGGTCATGGTAGCAATCTTTTCTCCTTCGCTATCTAAAACATCTTGTTTAGGAGCGATGATAGGTCCATCTTTTAGTTTGGTATTGTCATTTGGCTCTACTTGTAATGGGACGTAGAAGAGATTGCCGTCATCATCATTGTTATCGCCATCGGTATCGGCAAACTCAAAGACTCCAAATTCGATGTCTTTAGTTGTGTCTTTACCGTCGCTTTGACTTCCATTTACATGGTCAAATTCAAATGCAGGATTTGTCGGGTCAGTAATAGTCCAGTTATAGCAAGAATACCATCGTTATTAGGAATGTCGGTAATCGTATCTACTGCTGTAACCGCAGGTAATGGAAATCTAGTAAAATCTTGTTCGCCAGGTTGAATAACTCGACGATTATCAGTACCACCAACTATACCCATTTTTCAATTCTCCTTGTTTTGATTGTTAAGTAATTAATTTGTTTCAAACTATTTCTTGGATATGTATTTCACGGTTTTTTGATTCATAATTGTCTGATAAAGTTACCAAAAAGCCATTTTGCACAAAGGAATTAGCTACATATCCTCGCACCAAAATGAGATCGGATTCTTGATTTTTATTAAGACGATATACGTGTAAAAAACCGCCCGATCCAAAATCAATAAAAGAGGGATTCATTATCGCCAAAATATTACCACTGAGAGAAAGTTTTCCGATTTTTGGGATAGTAGTAGTAAAACCGCTCTTTATGGCTTTAATTAAAGTCCATTTTGGTCGATTTTGAATATCGTCAGGAAAAGTTCGATACGCACCTCCTGAATCACCGATATCTCCAACCACAGCAAAGTCTTCGTTTAGAGCAACAGTCATTCCATGATAGACATTAAAAGGAGCTAATTTTTCTGGTTCGCGATCCAATCTGTCGAGGTCATACAACCATGCTCCTATCTCTTCTCTGTAATGTGGAGAACCTACTAGAAGTAAATTCTTGTGATGTGCAAAACTAGATCCAAAACCTCTTTCTCCCCTATCTGGTAGAATAACTTTTCTAATCTTGCCTTCAGAAAACAAATTAAACGTAACCAATCCCGCGTTTTTTTCAATTGGTAAACCGATAGGCTTGACTTCTGTTTCTGAGTCTAAATTAATCAGATACCTTTCATCGAAATAACAACCAGAATTAGTTATCCTTTGAAACCCTTCTAGGTTAGTTACATTTCTAATATCTTCTGCCACTGAAGCACTAATGATTAAAAAATCTCCATCTAGTTGAAGTCGATCGCCATAGCCAAATCCATAACCTACTCGCTCGGGAAGAGCATCTTTGGGTGGTACAACTATTTTGCTTCTACTCCATTGACCATAATTATCGCGAGTATAGATAACGACGCGATTTGCTAAATAATCGCCGATCGCTAGGTATTTATTATTGATAGCAATTGAACAACCAAAAGAATCATAATTATCTTCGGGTTCGGGTGTAATACAGGTGATCTGAGAAATAGGCATACTAACTTTCGTTTGCAATACACTCTATAAAATTAAGACAATTAAGTAAGTTATTTTTATTAAAAGTAATTTCTAGAACTCAATTTACTAACAATAGCTATTCAACCAGAATCATTAATCGATGGAATATTCTCAAAACTAATAATTTGAGTGATTTATAGCAGTTTTCATTTTCATAGAGTACAGAATTAGATCTGTTCCCTGTTCCCCGTTCCCTTGTTTTTGATTTGTATTCCATCTTTTTGCAAACCGCTATAAAATACAATATTTTCTTATTTCCTTGATTTAAATCACAGACAAAAATGTACTAATTCAGACTTTGTAACATTGATAACATTAAAGTGGGGTGGAATGTCAATAGTAATTATGAATTTTAAGTAAAGTAAATTATCCTGGTATTTATTAACCCAATCAAATAATTATTTGCTCTAAGTTTTTACCTAAATATTTTTGCTTAAAATTATGTTTTAAATCTAATTTTTAGTCACAGATACTTAATAATAAATAGGTAGAATGAGTAAATTATCTACTTAAATTTTTAAAAATTCTTGATTAAAGGTGTTGCCTGGTGCAAGAGCTAAATCTCGGCTTGTTCGCCCACTATTATTGGGGATATTACTAGAAACATTGTCTGATGGGTATCCTGCTGTCTTGATTGTTCGCCCTATGGCACTTTTGCGATCGAGAAAAACAATTAAGCCAACTACATCAGTTTCGGGGAGTAAAGTATTACTGGTTTTAAAAAGAGCAATATCATCTCTTCGTTGGGACGATTGATTGTAATTGGCTAAATAATATCTATCTGTAATATTATCCGATGGATCGCCTGGGGTTCCGATGAAGCGGCTAGTTAAATTATTCTGAAAACCGCTAGTAGTAGCTCTCGACTTAATAGCTTCTCTGTCACTTATAGGTAATTTTTTATTAAAGCCAACATGAGCAGCACTAAGTATATGATTAGGAGCAATAACTGATACTGTTGACGAACTTAATAAAAGGGAAATATTCGCGGTTTTGATTCGCGAAATAGATGGGATTTAGTTTGAGCTAATCAGAAGCTAACTTAGCAAAAGAAGAAATACGAGTTTTAGCCAAT
>JADEWQ010000195.1 GCA_015207585.1 Pleurocapsales cyanobacterium LEGE 06147
AAAAAACTTATCTATAAGCCTAAAAAGTAGCAAGAACAATCAAGAGGTAGTTTAGGCGCGTAAGCTATACCTAATAACGGTTTCAGCTACAAGCTGCACCATATGACACGAACCCTATATTTTCGCCTAGTAGTCGATACAATTCCACCTCACAGCATTCCCGAACTCGCTTACGTACAGATAGTGGGCAATCTCGACTCTAGTTTCCAAGTTAAACGCAATGACTTGATGTTGCTGAAACCTTCCACTCTCGAATGTTAGTAGAGGAAAAAGTATGCCAAGAAGAAAAAAATCATCGGAGCAATTTAACTCCGATGAATTCTTCCCAAACTCCACCGATGAGAAGAAAGAGTCAGCTCTAATTTCTACAGTACCCGTCAAAGTTTTAGCTGGTAACCAATTAAGCTACGAGGAAGAACGCGATCGCCTTCATTTAGAAAAAAAGGTTGAAAAAGCTTTTTATGAAGCAGGTTCTGCTCTTAAACAAATACGCGCTCGCCGCCTGTATCGCTCTAGCCACGATACCTTTGAGTTCTACTGTAGGGAGCGATTTGGTTTTACTCGTCAGGCTGCTAATTACTTAATTGCTGGAGCATCTATTTATGAAAATTTGACAACCAATGGTTGTCAAATCTTACCTACTTCTGAACGACAGGTTAGGTCGCTCAATGGTCTTGAATCTATTTATCAATGCCAAATCTGGACAAAAGCAGTGGATGTTGCCGGTGGAGTTGTACCGAGCAGTCGGATTGTCAAGGAAGAAGTGCGACGATTTCAAGAAAAGAAGATTAATCCATTGCCTTTTCAAGTTGGAGAAGTATGTCAGATTATAGCTAAAGACAATCCCGAACTAAAAGGAAAAGGAGGATGCTGGTGCATAGTTGACCAGGTTGGCGAGTTTAGTTGCAAGGTAAATACTTGGGATTCGGAGTATATTTTGCGACCGGAACATCTCAAATCGCTTAATTATGCCGAGCATGAATGTCAACAGATGGAAGAGCTTGGCGTGCGCATGACCAAACTCCATGAGACTGGTGCATTGGATACAGCTGCTATGTGGGTTCTCAATGGACTGAGCAAACTGACTAGTCCTTATCTAACGCAACTGGAAGAAAAATTGCTGAAGGTTTTAGAGCAAGAATATTGAGTGCGCTCCTCCGTAAAGTAAATTCAATTTTTATAGTTCGAGCGGTACTAGCATAAATCAAAAGTGGATTGTTTATTTACGAGCGCAGAATTATCAGTCAAATGTCTAGAAAAAGTTTAAATCAATTGAAGGGAAAAAATCTTAGCTCGACTTTATCCAAATCAAGCAGCGTAGCATAACAAGTCAGACCAGCAATCCAGTAAGGCTTTTAGCATTTTCACCACATCAGTGTCTGAGCTAGAAAGCTGAAAAAGCCGCGCTTGCCAGAACCGCTGAAACTGAAGTTCATGGTGTAATTCCATCACCTGTAAAATTGCACTGACTGTCCGTTTTCCAGTTACCACAATGGTCTCCACTAGCAGGACGAGTGCCGATTCCCATACAGGTTGAAAAAATAATGCGCAAGCGTTAGAAGCAAGCGCAGAAATTCTTTGGGTAGCAAGTTCATCAGGAAAAACCAAATAACGCTTTCTCGATCGTGCTACTTTTTCTCCTCTTCAAATTGGATAAAGTCGAGCTAAGAGTAAATTTGATTGCTGGACTTTATAAGTATGATTTAAATTAGAAACTTCATGATAATTTCGCAAGAGACGACCATGAGCGTACCGCTCACAACCGAGGATGAAAATCGATTTTCATAACAGGTCTAATGGAAGATTTGTATAATAATAGTAATAAATGAATCATTATCGGTCTATTTTTCGTGCTTTTAGACCGATATTTCTTATTATAAAATCAGCATCTGTTTAACCAAGTTGAAATCAAAATCAACTATTTAAGAGGGTGGTAGCAGTGGTATCATCCCTCCCCTCTATGTAATTATTATCATTCTCTGCTAAAAATTTGATTGAGAAAGTAAACAAACTCCTCTTAAACCTTATCTTACAAAGGTTTTTTTGTGTTGATTACCCCCTGAGCCAAAAAACACAAACTTGCTCAAAAAGATTGACCATTGTAAATACTAGATTGTATTTCTTAAATTTATCTATAAGTAGCATACTAAAAGTCAATGACTACAATAACATCTACAAATCAAGCTGAATTAGTTACAAATACTTTCCAACTTGCGCCGGGTCGTACACATCCTTTGGGTGCTACGCCAAACAAAAACGGAGTAAACTTTGCAATCTGTTCCGAACATGCTACATCTGTCGAACTCTTGTTATTTGAAAAACATGATGACCCAGAACCGATACAAATTATTAAATTAAATCCCAATAGCAACAAAACTTTCTACATCTGGCATGTTTATGTGAAAGGCTTGAAGCATGGTGCTGCCTATGTCTATCGGCTTGATGGACCTCAGGATTTACACGCTTCAGGACACCGCTTTAACAGAAACAAAGTACTGATCGATCCCTATGCTAAAAGCAATAGCGATGTTCTGTGGAACCGCCTGGATGCTTTGGGAACGAAAGACAACCTTACCACCTCTATGCGCAGTGTCGTCGTCGATCTAGAGGATTATGATTGGGAAGGTGACCAACCACTTGAGCGCTCAATGAGTGAAACCATCATCTATGAAATGCATGTTAGGGGGTTTACTAAGTCATCTTCCTCAGGTTGCAAACATCCTGGTACTTACGCGGGAATTATCGAGAAGATACCTTACCTGAAAGAGTTGGGTATAAACGCAGTTGAACTCCTGCCAGTATTTGACTTTGATGAAAAAGAAATTATTCGAGAAGTTAATGGCAAACAACTGAAAAACTACTGGGGATACGATCCGCACAGCTTTTTTGCTCCGGAAGTTTCTTATTGTTTTGATCCCGAGAAGCAAAGCCCCATTAAGGAGTTTCGGGATATGGTCAAGGCTTTGCACCAAGCGGGGATCGAAGTAATCCTGGATGTGGTTTTTAATCATACCAACGAAGGTAATCATCAGGGTCCAACTATTAACTTTAAAGGTATTGACAATAGTATCTACTATCACCTGGTGCCTTTTGATAAGCAATACTACATGGACTATTCTGGGTGTGGCAATACCTTTAACTGCAACCACCCACTGGTGGATAAGTTGATTGTGGAATGTCTGGAATTTTGGGTCAGAGAAATGCACGTGGATGGATTTCGATTTGATGAAGGATCGATTCTCGCTCGTGGTCGAGATGGAGCCCCCATGATCGATCCTCCGGTAATCTGGCATATTGAAACCTCCGAAGTTTTAGCGGAAACCAAACTCATTGCTGAAGCTTGGGATGCTGCTGGACTTACTCAAGTTGGCACGTTCCCTGGATATCGCTGTGCTTCATGGAATGGAAGCTTCCGAGACGACATTCGACGCTTTGTCAAAGGAGACCCAGGACTAGTTGGAGCAGTTGCCTTACGCCTGGCTGGCAGTGCTGATCTCTACCAACAGAGAGGACGTTTTCCCACTCACAGTATTAATTTTATCACCTGCCACGATGGGTTTAACCTTAATGATTTGGTCTCATACAACTACAAGCATAATGAAGCTAATGGTGAGGATAATCGAGATGGCATCGATGAGAATTGGAGTTGGAATTGTGGCATTGAAGGAGAAACTGACAACCCAGAAATCGATGCTTTGAGGAAGCGACAAATTAAGAACTTTACCGCTATTCTCATGCTTTCCCAGGGTATACCCATGATTTTGGCCGGTGATGAAGTTAGGCGCACCCAAAAAGGTAACAACAACGCTTACTGCCAGGATAACGAGATCAATTGGTTTGACTGGGATTTGCTTGAGAAAAATGCTGAAATTTTTCGGTTTTTCAAACTAATGATTGATTTTCGTAAACGTTACGGTAGCTTATGCCGTCGTGGCTTCTTCAATGGCGAAATTAATGAGCGTGGTCTAGCGGATATTTCTTGGCATGGTACTCAGTTGTTCAAACCTGGTTGGGACGATCCTAATGCTCGAATCCTTGCGTATACTCTGGGTGGCTTTGACGGAGCGCCAGATATTCACGTCATGCTTAATATGTATTGGGAAAGTCTCGAATTTGAAATGCCTCAGGTTGAAGGTAGAAATTGGTACAAAGTCGTAGATACTGCTGAGACTTCACCACTAGACATTTTAGACCCGTGTCAAGAGGTCATAATTTCAGGCAATAGCTATCTTGTTAAAAACCGTAGTGTCGTCGTTTTAATCTCCGAGTAATTTTACATAATCAATTGCCCTTTTTCAGCAAGCCTTATGAACAAAATAGACTTTTCTTTTTCGGATTTGATTGCTGGGTATATTACCGATTGTGATTCAAATAAAGAAACTTTTGGTAGTTTCGGACTCAAAACGTCAGACGGAAGAGAATTTGAGGTCTTACTAACTTCAAATACCTATGCTGAGCTGGTACGCAATCTGGGAGAGCCTTACTACGACTGTACCGTTCAGATGAAATCAATGCTTGTTCCTAATCGATATCTTTACGCGTATGGCATTTTCTTCCCTTCAGCAGGTCAGTATAAGTTTGAAGCCAAACACATCATCTTTCTGGGTAGGACAGAATTTGAGTATTTTTTTGAAAGGCCTGGCTGGTGGGTCAAGCAGGTGAAAGAATTAGCCGATTTCTACCTAAAATCTCAATTCACCGATGACGAAATTGATTATCGCAAATATCGCACCGATTTAAGCTTGGTAGGTGCTAAGGCTGGGTCAACTCGTCAAGAAACCGACACTATTTCTCGTTTGGTTTACGGTTTTGCTACAGCTTATATGTTGACAGGAGAAGACAGTTATCTGGAGGCTGCTGAAAAAGGAACCGAATATTTACGCGAACATATGCGCTTTCTCGATGAAGGTGAAGAGATTTGCTATTGGTATCACGCAATTGATGTGAAGCCAGATGGTAGCGAACAGAAAATATTCGCCTCAGAATTTGGAGATGATTATGATGCTATCCCAGCCTATGAACAGATTTATGCCCTGGTAGGTCCTACCCAAACCTACCGCGTGACGGGAGATTCACAAATTTACAATGATATTGAGTTGACTCTTAATCTGTTTAATCGTTATTTCTTGGACAAAACAGATAAAGGAGGATATTTCTCCCACATTGACCCAATTACCCTGAATCCCGACTGTCCTACTTTGGGTCAAAACCGAGCAAAAAAAAATTGGAACTCAATTGGCGATCACGCCCCAGCCTATTTGATCAATCTCTGGCTGGCGACTGGCTCTGACAAATATGCTGATTTGCTCGAGTATCTTTTTGACTTAATTGAAAAGTATTTCCCGGATTACGAACTCAGTCCGTTTGTTCAAGAGCGTTTTTATGAAGATTGGAGTCATGATACGACATGGGGTTGGCAGCAAAACCGAGCAGTAGTGGGTCACAACCTTAAAATTGCCTGGAATCTGATGCGGATGCACCAACTGAAGCCTAAAGAAAAGTATGCTGCTCTAGCCGAAAAGATTGCAGGAATCATGCCAGCAGTGGGCAGCGATCGCCAGCGGGGGGGATGGTACGACGTAGTAGAACGCAAAGTTAAACCAGGGGAAGAGATACATCGCTTTGTCTGGCACGACCGAAAAGCTTGGTGGCAGCAAGAACAGGCAATTTTAGCCTACCTCATCTTAGCTGGCTCACTAGGTAATCCTGAATATCGAAGGTTAGCACGAGAATCAGCTGCTTTTTATAACGCCTGGTTTCTAGACACTTCCGACGGAGGGGTCTATTTCAATGTGCTCGCCAATGGATTGCCCTATCTGACGGGAGGGAATGAACGGGGTAAAGGTTCCCATTCAATGAGCGGTTACCATTCATTTGAGCTAGCCTACTTGGCTTGTGTCTACACAAACCTACTAATTACTAAACAACCAATGGATTTGTACTTTAAACCCAAGCCAGAAGGGTTTCCCGACAACATCCTGCGGGTTGCGCCAGATATTCTTCCACCTGGCAGCGTCCGTATTGGCGAAGTCTGGATTAACGAGCAACAGTATTTCGATTTTGATGCTGAAAGCCTGACAGTCAAACTGCCATCCACTGAAGACGAACTAAAAGTTAAGGTTCGGCTTCTTCCTACTCATGTGTCTTTCGACGCAACTCTATTAGAGGTAGCTGAAGGTACTGCCAAAGTTTCCTTAACAGGAGTACTGGATGCCAGTGCTGTAAGAAGTCTTCAGGAAGAATTGGAAAAAGTAATAGCCCGGCCCATCAAACGCCTTGTTTTGCTGTTGCCAAAGCTTAAATCTATATCCAGTGCTGGTCTGAGAGTCCTCATTTTCACCAAGCAAAAGCTGAGTAGTAATGTTGAAATCTATGTAGTTGGCGCGACTGAATCGGTGAAGAATTTTCTCAAAAAGAGTGCCTTCTGTGAGGGTGTCAAACTGGTAGATCGGTATGACTCAAATCTTTCACCTGACAGGCTCACAGACTACAGGTCAGAACTATACAACCAAAGCAGGTCTACGCAGGTTTCAAAACCAAAAATTTTCCGTAGTCTGCCTAGGCGGAGTTGAAAAGAAATTAACCCTTTTTCATCAGTCTGGGAGAGATAAAATGACCAAAAAAGCCTGAAAAGCAGACAGAGAGTATGGTTAAGCCTCGCTCCCCCCAACCGACTGTTAAATGTGTAGATACCTACTGTGAATTCTACAGAGACTTATTTAGAGAAGTGAGAGCCTACGAAGCTTTCAAATATCTTCCTGTCGGACTAATAAGTGCTCTTAAAAGGAAGAGTTTACCGGCCATAGCCAAAGCAGTAGGATTAGACTCGGAACAGGGATTACTACACTTTTTGACCGAATCACCGTGGAAAGCAGAGGAGTTAGAAAAAAGGAGATTAGAGATTATCTTAAACGTCTTGGAAGG
>JADEWQ010000013.1 GCA_015207585.1 Pleurocapsales cyanobacterium LEGE 06147
TTGTCCGTCGCCAAAGATTCTCTTGCTCGCTAGTCGGGTAAAAACGAAACTTGTAGGCCCGTTCAGTCATGCCTTACATTTTATCACGAAATCTGTAAACATTATTATGGAGGACTCGGCATTCCTCTCGCCGCTAACCCTCGACGGGTATAGCGGGAGTCTCCTGCCGAGAAACTAGATGAAAAAGCTTCTATTTTAGAATGAGGGTGAAGTGTCTTTAAAGTTTCAGGAAATTGTTACTACCTTAAATCAATTTTGGAGCGATCGCGGTTGTCTTATTGTTCAACCCTATGACACCGAGAAGGGAGCTGGTACCAAAAGTCCACATACGTTTTTGAGGGCGATCGGACCAGAGCCTTGGTCAGTGGCATATGTGGAGCCGTGCCGTCGCCCTGCGGATGGTCGCTATGGAGAAAATCCTAATCGGGTGCAGCACTATTATCAGTATCAGGTGCTGATTAAACCTTCACCCACGAATATTCAAGAGATTTATTTAGATTCCTTAAGAGCCTTAGGGATTCAGCCTGAAGATCACGATATTCGATTTGTGGAAGATAACTGGGAGGACGCGGCTGTTGGAGCGTGGGGTGTCGGTTGGGAAGTGTGGCTTGACGGCATGGAGGTAACGCAGTTTACTTACTTCCAGCAGTGTGGAGGTATTGACTGCCGTCCTGTTTCCATTGAAATTACTTATGGGTTGGAGCGATTGGCTATGTATCTACAAAATGTAGATGCGATTAATAAAATTCAATGGAACGACAAGATTAGCTATGGCGATATTTTTCTCCAAGGGGAAATAGAGCAATGTACTTATAACTTTGAAGCTTCCGATCCAGATTTATTGTTTAGTCTGTTTAATCTATATGAAAAAGAAGCAAAGCAGTCGCTCGAGCGTGGTTTGGTCATGCCCAGTCTAGACTATGTTCTTAAGTGTTCTCACACCTTTAATTTACTAGATGCTAGAGGGGTTATTGCCGTTACAGAGAGAACTCTTTATATTGGCAGAATTCGTAATTTAGCCAGACAGGTAGCTCATCTCTACTTGCAACAGAGGGAAAATTTGGGATTTCCTTTACAGGCACGCTGTTAACGAAGTCTAGTTTTAAAATTTTCTGTATGATGTATAAGCCCGTATCAGCGGGCTATCTTTTTGTCAGCCTTAACAAAGGAGTTTAGTGAAAATTATGAAGTTTAATAATGACTAATTTGAGTGACATGTTAGAACCGATCGCGGCTTGGTTTCGCGCTTTCGGTATTCCAAAACCGATCGTACATTGGGGTCATCCTAATTGGGTTTAAAGCTAGGTCTGTCCATCTAATTTGCTTAAGCCAAAAACAAATGCGATCGCAGGAGCAACTCCTTAAAAGTATTTAGATGAATACAATTAAATAAATAACGATACTCACAACATTACTCGAGCAATCCCGAGATAGATCAGTACCCCTATCACATCGACGATAGTGGCACTTAAGGGAGCTGACATCATCGCCGGATCGAACCCCAGTGCTTTAAATAGCAGCGGCAAAACTGCACCAAAAATAGTAGATAGAAATGTAATCGCCATGAGGCTTATGCCCACGATAATAGCAACATTCAAACTACCTTTCAGTAAAAGGGCAATGCCTACCATCAAAACTCCCAACAGTAAACCAATCCAGATGCCCGCGATCGCCTCCCTGAAAATTTTGCGGAGGAATTGACAGTAATTAAATTCGCTTTGACTCAGTTCTCTAATCATGACTGTGGCTGATTGCGTTGTTACATTGCCACCACTACCGATTAGCAGAGGAATAAATGCAGCCAAAATTGCCATGCGTTGGATTACATCTTCTTGGCTTTGAATGGCGATCGTCGTTCCCAAGTTGGCAATGAGTAAAGCAAATAACCAAAAAACTCGTTGCTTGACTTGTTCGAAGAGACTTTTGGCAAAGTAATCCTCTGTTTCTGGTTCAGAAGCTTGCTCTTTTTCAAATAAAGTGCCTCTCTCTTGCGGTGATAACTGAGTTAGAATGCCGACAACTGATTGCTCTTTAAAAGCTCTTAGTAATTTTTGCCGAGCTTCAATACTTAGTTGATTGTAGACATTTATAGCTGTTTCCCGAGGCATCAAATGAAAAGCATACACCTGAGAGGCTATAGACATTTGCTCTATTTTTGTTGCTATATCTTCAGAAACGACATTCTCCTCAATCACTGCTTTTATCTTTCGAGCGGGCTGTTGCTCAGACAAAGGAATAAATAAAGTTAAATTGATATATGGAAGAGAATTTGCCCAGTTAAGTTTCGGATCGGCATCTTCCTTTTCAGTCGTTGTTGTCATATATTATTGTAAAATAATCGAATAGTCGCCACATTAAACTTGTTATTTTTTATTAGAACAATTTTATTTAAGTTTTATCTATACCTTGAGAGTGATTTCGGCAGGCAATTCTGAGATTCCTATTAGGTTAGGGAGCAGGTAGCATCTCAGTTTTACTAAGACTTTGCTCCAAACTTTGTTTGTGCTAATGGGACTACCAATTATTAAATTTAAAATTATTTTTACTCTTATATTTTATTCTATTCTCATTTTATAGCGAACCTGAGTGTAAGCATTGTGTAAGCATTAATTTTTGCAAAAATTTCAAAAGTTAGCTTCGTCCTTTCAAAAAACCAATCCAATTGACAACTCTTTCAGCCCAATGATTAAAAAAATGTTCTGTTAAAGTATCTTCTCCTCCCCAAATTGGAATTTTTTCTCCTATTTTAGTAAAAGTATCATAAACAATAAATTTACCACAGTAATGGATTATTAAGATATTGCTTGGCTTGGGCTCGACTAACTTTTCTTTGGTTTAGCTTAGAATAAATTCCTCGTTCGAGTCTGGTTAATGATTTCCAATTTTTTTGATGTTTTTCTAGCTGTTTAATATATTCTAAAATTTTCTGATATTTTTTATTACCAACTTCACGCTCTAAATCAGCGTGATGAGTGTTTACATAGTTTTTAAGCCTGAGTGGGTAGAAATTTTAAAAACCTGTCCCGATCGCCCTGCTCCTAATAATTTTTGTTTTAAATTAGTTTCTGAATCTACCATTTTTAGAGGCTGAGAAGTTAATTAAGCATTATATTTATACGCCTTAGTCTATCTAAAAAACTGTTTAGATAATTATTTACTTCTTACTTAGGATTGATTTGATTGTACGAGGTTTTAAAGTTATAGTTTTGGTATCAGTTAGAGCAAGAAAATTTACTTATCTCAGAAATTTGTGCTTATCCAACTCGACCTATAGCAGATAAATTGGCAATTAAACGGTCGCTATTAAGGCTCTCGTTTAATCATGCAGGAGACTACCGCACATAGAAGAGATAAAGTATTATCTTTCAAGAGCTAAAACTATTATTTATTGTGGCTTTTTAATTTTTCTATGTCCCTTACACCCTGGCGATTGCCTTTAGCTCGTGCTCTTCATCGCAATCGTTCTCAACCTCATTCGCACTATTTACAATTAGCTACCATCACTCATGAGGGATTACCTGCTAACCGAACTGTAGTCTTTCGGGGATTTTGGAGCGATACCGATTGGTTACAATTTGTAACCGACTCTCGTAGTGAAAAAATCATTCACATTCAACATCAACCTTTGGCAGAAGCTTGTTGGTACTTTACTAAAACACGGGAACAGTTTCGTTTGGCAGGGGAATTGATTTTAATTACTGCAGCTTGTGAAGATAAACCTCTACAATTAGCTCGTCAAGCTGCTTGGGAAAAACTGTCTGACTCTGCTCGTTTGCAGTTTGCTTGGCCTTCTCCAGGGAAACCACGAGAAAAGGAAAAAGAAGCGTTCACTCCGACTCAGCCATCGGAGAGCGAACCACTAGATAACTTTTGTTTGCTCCTGTTAAACACCAAAAAAGTCGATTGGTTGGAACTAAGAGGCGAGCCGCAAAACCGCACTCTCTATCTTCTAAAAGGGGAGAAAACTTGGTCTACTCAACTAGTAAATCCCTAAATTAATGTCAAAGTCTTTTGTAGGAAAAAATTTGCTTATACTTGTAGGACTGACGAGGCTTCTGTTTCCGTAGAGTCTTTAGAAGCAGAGATGGGGAGAATGGGAAACACAGTGGAAGTCTCCGTGTTCTTCTCTACCATGTAATTGCAATGCATAATAATTTAAGTATTTCCTACTAGCGACCTACTCAAAATCGTTATGACTATGATATATTTGTAAAGGTTCGTAAATATTAATTTTTACCTTTCTTTGTTATTTGCGAACAGATCGAAGATTGGTACTCGAGGAGACTAAGCATATGATTAATTCAGCAGAAGGATGTTTACGAGTCGGTCAAGAAGCTCCTGACTTTACAGCCACGGCGGTTGTCGATCAGGAATTTAAAACCATTAAATTATCTGACTACCGCGGCAAGTACGTTATCTTATTCTTCTATCCCTTAGATTTCACCTTCGTTTGTCCTACCGAAATCATCGCTTTTAGCGATCGCTACGAAGACTTTAGCAAGTTAAACACAGAAGTTTTAGGTGTGTCTGTCGATAGTGAATTCTCTCACCTTGCTTGGATTCAAACCGATCGCAAAGAAGGCGGCATCGGCGACATAGTTTATCCTCTTGTCTCTGATATCAAGAAAGAAATCAGTACTGCTTACAATGTTCTCGATCCCGATGCAGGTGTTGCTCTACGCGGACTGTTTATTATCGACAAAGAAGGTATTATTCAACATTCCACCATTAACAACCTTTCTTTCGGTCGCAGTGTAGACGAAACCTTGCGTACTCTCAAAGCCATTCAATACGTGCAAACTCACCCCGATGAGGTTTGTCCTGCAGGCTGGCAAGAAGGAGACAAGACAATGGTTCCCGATCCAGTCAAATCTAAGGTTTACTTTGCTGCCGTATAAAGTGTTGCAGTTGAGAGGGGCAGTCTATTTTGTCCCCTTGTTAGTTGGATACAATTTTTCTATTTTTGTCCCGACATTCTAGCTTGTGATGTCGGGACTATTTTTTGTTGCTTATTTTGTCAGTTTTGCTGCGATCTCGGTGCAGCACGAAGTTATATCAATTTGTTTTTTAGTTGCAACATAATATTTTGTAGGGGTGCATGGTTATGCGCCCTTACAGAGATTAATTTGTAGCAGAAATTTAGCAATTTGGTATTAGAACTTTGCCAAGGGCGATCGCTAAGGGCGATCGCTTTCATCTTTTTGCTCTTTTAAAAGCTAATTTAAAGCATGCAAACGCGATCGCATTTACGGAAGTATGTAGGTTAAGGACTAGTTGGAGTCAAATTCGGTAAATCCAGTTCGTTCTTGGGATGGCGAGCTTTAATCAAGTCGATTGTACGACTGACCTTTTCTGGCAAAATCACGACTAGACTTCCCTCCGGTGAACGATCCAGCGCCGCCTCAATTGCTTCAACTTCATCGAGGATCGATTCATAACGACAATTGCTTTGTTGGCTCTTAATACCATCACAAATTAACTCGGCAACCTCTCCTCGACGACGACCACGGGTATCGTCGTCTTCTTTAACGATAATGCGATCGAAGATCTGAGCCGAAAGTTTGCCTAGAGTAATAAAATCTTCGTCACGGCGATCGCCTGGCGCGCCGATTACGCCAATGCGCTCTCCCGACCACTTCCGCACAAAATCCCCTAGAGCCTCGTAGCTAGCAGGATTGTGAGCATAGTCTACTAGAGCGTGGTAACTACCAAGATTAAACAGATTCATGCGTCCTGG
The DNA here is from genome assembly GCA_015207585.1 of Pleurocapsales cyanobacterium LEGE 06147. Taxonomy (GTDB): domain Bacteria; phylum Cyanobacteriota; class Cyanobacteriia; order Cyanobacteriales; family Xenococcaceae; genus LEGE-06147. The sequence continues at coordinate 5,738 of JADEWQ010000013.1, forward strand.
GGTCTGATCGACCGAAGCAGAGAAGGTCTTGAGACCCTGACGAATATCCTCAAGGGCAACCCCTCGGACAAATGCTGCCAGACTGGCTGCCAAAGTATTGGCAATCATAAAAGATGCCTTTCCTCCGAAGGTAAGGGGAATATTACTCGCCTCCTCGATCTGATATTTGGTATTTCCCTGCCAAATTAGTAGGTAACCATGGTCACAGACTGCTGCCAAACCTCCCTGACTAAGATGAGACTGCACTAATTCGTTCTTTGGGTTGATAGAGAAATAAGCGACCTTGCCTTTGGTTTTTTCTGCCATGGAGGCTACTAGGAGATCGTCGGCATTGAGTACCGCATAGCCTTCAGGCAAAACGGCTTCGGCGACCACACTCTTAACCGATGCCAGATCTTCAAGGGTGTCGATGTCGTCAATGCCTAAATGATCTTCTTTGACGTTGAGTACTACACCAACATCGCAAGCCTCAAAACCCAAGCCAGAACGTAAAATCCCTCCCCTTGCGGTTTCCAAGACAGCAACTTCTACAGCCGGCTCTTGCAAAATTAATTGGGCACTTTGGGGACCCGTATTATCTCCCGATTCGACGAGATAATCACCGACATAAGTACCGTCGGTGGTGGTATAGCCAATGGTACGCTTAGTCTGCTTGAAGATGTGGGCGATCGCACGAGTAGTTGTCGTCTTGCCGTTGGTTCCGGTAATAGCAATAATCGGTATTCGAGCAGACGTGCCAGCAGGAAAGAGCATATCCAGTACGGAAGCGGCTACATTACGCGGCTGACCCTGGCTGGGGGAAAAATGCATGCGAAATCCAGGTGCTGCATTTACTTCAATGACAACGCCGTCGGTTTCTCTTAAAGGTCGGGAAATATCGGAGGTAACCATATCGATTCCAGCGATATCAAGACCAATAAGTTGGGCTACCCGTTTGGCTAACCAGATATTTTCTGGATGAATTTGGTCGGTGCGATCGATCGCCATTCCACCAGTGCTTAAGTTGGCTGTAGCTCGCAAGTAGCAGATTTCTCCTTCCCGCAGAACGGTATCGAGAGAACATCTTTGTTGGCGCAGCAACTCGTAACTACTGGGATCTAGTTCGATGCGCGTCATAACGTTATTGTGTCCCTCACCCCGGCGGGAATCTCGATTGGTTTCCTCAATAAGCTCTTCTACTGTAGAGCGACCATCTCCGATAACGTGAGCGGGAACTCGCTCGGCAACTGCTACAACTTTACCATCAACGACTAAGACGCGGTGATCTCGACCGGGATAATAACGCTCGACGATAACCTCTCCAAGTTTGGAGTTTGCCATGGCTTTATCGAAAGCTTTTTCTGCTTCTCGCCAGCCATTAATGTCAATGGTAACTCCTCGTCCGTGATTACTATCTGAAGGCTTAATTACTACAGGAAAATCACCTACATCTTTAATAGCTTCCTCGAGTTCGTCAAAGTATTTGATAGTTGTACCCCGTGGCACTGGAATGCCGTGATGGTAAAGAATCTCTTTGGTTGCTTCTTTATCGCAAGCTAGTTCTACTCCTAAGATGCTAGTGCGATCGCTTTGGGTAGCTTGAATGCGCTTCTGGTTAGCCCCGTAACCTAATTGCGTCATGGCGCGGGCACTCAACTGCATCCAGGGTATTCCTCGCGCCTCTGCTTCTTTTACAATTGCTTCAGTACTCGGACCGAGAGCCGCATCTTCCCAAAAGTCTCTCAAATCCCGCAAATCTTGCTTTAATTCGGAGGAAGAATAGTAACCTCGCTCTGCTAGGCTTTGAACCAGCCGTACTGCGGCTCTGGCAGCATAGCGACCGGCTTTCTCATCTCGATACTCGAATACTACTTGATAAATTCCAGAAGTTGAAGTAGAGCGACTGCGACTAAACTCGACTGGCATTCCTGCTACAGTTTGGAGTTCTAGAGCTACCCGTTCGACTATCTGCTCTAAGAAAATGCCATCTTGTACTCGCTTCAAGAAATCTTCACCCTGCTCCGAATTTAAGCTAGGTAATGCTTCTATTAACCCTTCATACAAATTGGGAACTTCATCAGAGCGTTTGTCCCTCAGCTCAGCTAAATCGAGACGAATAACTATCAGCTTATGATAGAGAGTACTCCAATAATTTGGACCGCGTAAAGTCTGAGTTTTTAGAATTCTCATCATAACATTTTCTCTTTAGGAGAGTGTTTGTAGTTCGGATCCGCTCTAGTTTTAATAATTAATTTGCTCAAGAATAAATTAATTTTATTTACTTGACTGAATCACAATTTCATGGAGATTACTCTTTCGTTTGTTAGCAAGTCTTTTTAATGATTTTTAGTTTTTTAGGAAGATTTGACTTTAGCAAAATCAAAATAAGCGCATGGGGCAGGTAATGCTTCGATTTACTTGGATCAAAACTAAGATATGGATAATTTTAAAAAACAAATTAATCTGATTATTTTTTACATTTTGCTAGAAATTAGTTGATTTCAACTGACTATATTCTAGTTATTGTTTATCCAAATACTTTATTGTCTCAGCAAGTAGAAAGAATTGTTTAGAAAAATTTACATTCTCATTTTAATGTCATCGTTAAATGACAAATCTAGTTTTAAACAAATCTGCAAAAAAAACAGCAACAAAAATTACATTTATAGCAGAAGTCAATAGTAGGGACGTAGCATGCTACGTTCGTACACCGAGTCAGAAAGACCTTCGGTAGTCGCTATGGACCCTTCGGGAGCGCGTACAGAAATATGATTCTTAAACTGCAATGATTTAGGCTATTCAATATATCCCGATCTTTTTGACTACTGCCATAATATCAAATCGAAAATTTTCCGATTACATTTAAGTAATGGATATCTGCCAACGTGCTTTTGTGGGTAATTAAGCTTTACACCAAAGCACCTCCACAACTAGAACCACTTCCTGCCGTACAGCCGTAGCAATAATTAGCTGTTTTCACTTCCTTAATGACATCGAGGTTATCGAATTCTAACAGTTTAGCTACTGTCAGTTTTTCATCATTAGCAGTAGTAGCAGCTAGATTTTCCATCTGATTAAAATCGCAATCATAGACATTACCCAAGTAGTCGATAGAAAGTTCATTACGACACATTAAATGAGGCAGAGTAACAGCATTAAAGTTAGTTTCCAAAAACTTTAGATAAGTAGTATATAATTTATGACGCTGTAAATATTGTTTCGTTCTGCCAATGGGAAGATTGGTAATGGTAAATAGATTGTTGAATTTAATCCCAAAATATTCTTCCAGATAGACTTTATAGTCTTTTTCCAACTTTTGTTGCTCGGGAGTTAAAGAAAAGCGATCGCTCGTAGGTAAAACAGGATTGTAAACCAGATCGAGAATTAAATTAGGATTTTGTCCGTAACCTAATTGATTTAATTTCTGTATTGCTTGCACGGATGCATTATAAACTCCTACACCTCTTTGTTTATCTACATTTGATTTTAAATAACAGGGAAGAGAGGCTACTACTCTTAACTGATTTTTAGCAAAATACTTTGGCAAATCTTCATAACCTGGTGCAAAAAAGATAGTTAAGTTAGAACGAACGATAACTTCTTTTTGGCATGCTTTTGCTGCTTCAACTAAAGGTTTAAAACCATAGTTCATTTCTGGCGCACCACCAGTCAAATCTACTGTTTTTATCTGGGGAAAACGTTTAATTAATTCGATAATTTTCTGACAAACTTCTGTAGATAATTCTTCTGTTCGTTTGGGACTAGCTTCTACATGGCAATGAGTGCAGGCGAGATTACATTTTTTTCCCAAATTAACTTGTAAAACTGTAATTTTTTGTTTAGTTAAGGGAGAATTTATTTTTTTAGAAAACGAAGTTACTGCCAAGTTATCTACTTGACTACTAATTTTTGTTTGAGTCACTAGTTACTCCTGATAGATTGGGAAATATATTTGTCTCTCGCAAAGGCAAGGACTGGGGGCGAAATAGTTCGCCCCATTGAAGTTTGTCGCAAAGTATGCTAAGGTTCAAAGTTCAAAAAAAAGAAGAGTTCTTAATCCACGAACTTTAAACTATTAGACCTCATCTAAATGAAAACTGCTATGACTATTAAATGGTAACTATTTACTGTTTAACAGCATTCTTCTGGACTGCAACAAGTGGCACTATCATCGGTGCTAGTTAGGCTATATTCCGACCCTTTTGTTTCTCTCGGATGACGAATTGCCTTACTCTTGCAGCTAAATACTTGGGCTTCTTCTAGGGGAATATTTTCGTAAGGTGGGACGGAAATTAGATCTTTGGCGTAAGGACTGCGGGAATTGGTCATAATCTGATAAGTCTTGTCGCAGACAGCCATTCTTTCTCCCCGACAGAAAATGTGACCGTCATCATCCTCTACCTTTTTCCAGGGACCTTTATAGATAACAGCTTGTTTGCGTTCCCAACAAGATCCTTCTTTGCCTTTGTAGGCACGAACAGTCATGGAACGAAATTCAATTCCGTCAATTGTTTGCCAGGGTTGTTCTTCTCGTTTGAGGATTTCGATGCCATAAAATCCTGCCGACTCAAACATCTTTAAGAAAGAGTCTTCCCGAAATGCCCCTGCAATACAACCACTCCAGAGTTCGGCATCGTTGAGAATTTCTGGAGTTGGGTCTTCATCGCAAACTATATCAGAAATAACGACCCGTCCGCCGCGTTTGAGAATGCGAAAAATTTCTTGGAACAGTTGTTGTTTATCTTGAGGACGGACTAGATTGAGAACGCAGTTAGAAATAACTACATCAACGCTATTATCTGGAATGAGAGTTTCTTCCCGACGCAGGCGATCGCATTGTGCTTCATACCTCCCCATATCTTCGATTGAGGTAATTGGATTTCCTTGCAGCCAAGCTTGTACCTCATCCAAATTTAGCTTCAGGTCTTGAATTTTACCCTTAACAAATTGGGTATTGTGATATCCCAATTTAGAAGCTATTTCTTCTTGATATTTCCGTGCCAGTGACAGCATCTCATCGTTAAAATCTACCCCGATGACTTTTCCTGCCACACCGACTTTTTGCGCCAGGATATAGCAATTTTTCCCCGCGCCAGAACCCAAATCTACTACTGTCTCGCCAGCATTGACATAACGAGTCGGATCGCCACAACCATAGTCTTTGGCAATAATTTCCTCCGGCAAGATCTCCAAATAATTCCCTTCATACTCTGTCGGACAACACAAACTAGTCTGTTGCTGTCTGGCACCGTCTTGATAGCGTTCCAATACCGCAGACTCTACATCATAGGCGATCGCTAAAGCTGAATCCTGCTGGTGTTGCTGGGAAGTAGCAATGTCAGTCACCGATACTTAATCCTTTTACTTAACTTCAGTTAGGATGGCTTGTTATAAAGCAAAACACTCCTCATCCAAGCAATATGTCAAAACTTTTTTTGCCCTAGTTTTATTAAAGCTAATTTATCATCAGCTTCCAACGAAAATAATTCTTTATGCCAGAGAGAAACAGGGATAAAGCCTAAGGATGAAATATGATGAAAAAGTGTTCTAGCAGTTAAAACCGCACGAACAATGGTGTGAAAAGACCCGTACTTGATGGACATATCTCCTAGTCTTGCACTCATCTCGATTTTAGGCGATCGTGCTAGGATACTCCCATCTGCTTTGGTTGGTCGCCCAAACGCGATCGCCTAATTTTCAACAGTGAAACTTCAGCATCCGCTCACATTTCGCAATTTGTTGAAAATAGTTCAGGAAACCATGGCTTTAATCAAACTTGATGAATACTATCCCAACTACCGCGAACAAGCGCCTCATGACTATGACATTACCAATTTTGATGTTATTGCCAAAGGCGATGAAAAGGTCGGTTCTGTTGAAACCATTTTGGTTGATGAGGATAGCGGTAATTTCCGATATCTAGTTGTTGACACGGGTTTCTGGATTCTCGGTAAAAAAGTATTACTGCCCATTGCTCTTGGTCGCATTGTCTATATGGAGCGACAGGTTTATGTCCAGGGATTAACCAAAGAGGAAGTCGAAAATATGCCTGAATACAATGAGAATTTGACAATTGACCCGGATTATGAAGAGCGAGTGCGATCGGTTTTGCGTCCGATGGTGGATAAAGCGATCGCAAATGAAGTTTATAACCCCGATACCTACGACCTTTCTCAAGAGCCGTACTTCTATGAGATCGAAGATCAAACTCTCAAATCGACACAAGAAAAGCTAATAGCAACGAAGAAGCGGCGGGATAAGGGGTTTGAGTAGCAATCCTCCTAGTTGCTCTTGGTGGCTTCAAACCAACAGTACACGACGCCCTAACCGTGATTATTGGAGTTTTGATTATTGCAATAATTGGCGAATTACTTCGACGTATTCGACTTGGGAAAATATCGTCGTCCTTTGATTAATCAGTTTAAAAAAAAATTTTGTATGGCTGGTTACAAAATAGTGTAGCAATAGGTTATATCTCCCGTAGGACGAAGCAACAGCCTGAGGATGATACTTTTGAGGAAGTGAATTACAAGATCGGACTTCTAGGAGGAAAACAATGGCTGTAGTCAACCCAGTGCAAGTACAGAAATTCTTGAAAGGAGTTGATTATCCCGCTAGCAAGCAAGACTTGATCGAACATGCCAAGCAGCAAGGTGCGGACGAGAATGTTTGCTCGACGTTGGAGCAATTGCCCGATGAGGAATTTGAAACTCCTGCGGCTGTGAGCAAGGCAATTGGTGATATCGAGTAGAAACTGGGACAATCTCCCTTTGAGAAAGTTATCCTATTTAACCTTAAGCTACGAACCAATCATCCTAAAGAACAAACTTCCAACTCATCTATAGGGGTTTTCATGGGGATGCAATACAGCTACTTTTGAGAACAAAACTCTCCTACTTATTCAGGTGCATTATACTCTACTGCAAACCCCTATAGTTGTGCTTCCCGCTTCAAAGTCTAAGTTTTTAAATTTTAGCAAGGAAACCTGTGTAATTAGCCCTGGAAGTTTTTAAGAAGGAGTAATTTAAAATGCAACTGAAGCCCATCGATCAACAAGTCGTCACTGTCATAGGTGCTTCTAGCGGTATTGGACGTGAAACAGCCCTCAAATTTGCCAAAAAGGGTGCAAAAGAGTAGTTTCGGCTCGCAGCCAACTGGGGCTAGATTCTTTAGTGGATGAAATCCGAGGCTTTGGAGGTGAGGCAACGGCAATTGCTGCTGATGTATCCGATTTTGAGCAGGTAAAAGCGATCGCAAACTATACTATCGAACAATACGGACGACTCGACACCTGGGTACACTGCGCTGCTGTTTCTCTCTACGCCACCTTTGAAGAGACAAAACCAGAGGAATTTAAGCGCGTCATTGATGTCAACCTAATGGGACAGGTGCATGGTGCAATGGCGGCATTGCCTCATCTCAAAAGCGAGGGACGTGGGGCGTTAATCCATGTCTCCTCAGTGGAAGCCAGACGGGGGTTTCCGCTTCAAAGTGCCTACGCTGCCTCGAAGCACGGCATTGATGGTTTCCTTGAAGCCTTGCGTGTCGAGCTGATGCATGAAAAGATTCCCATCAGCGTCACGAATGTAATGCCTGCTTCCTTCAACACCCCCCTGTTCAGCAAGGCGCGTACCAAGCTAGGCGTGCTGCCAATGGGCGCACCACCAATCTACGACCCTAGCATCGTTGCCGATGCCATCCTCTACGTTGCCGAACACCCCACCCGCGACATTGCTGTCGGGGATGCTGCCAAGATGATGTTACTAGCTCAACGGCTCTCGCCGGAACTCATGGATACTTATCTGGTCAACAATGGCTTTAAGTCGCAGAAAACTTCAGCACCGAAGTCTGAGGATGCGCCAGATAATCTTTATGAACCTATCTCAGGTTTCGATCGCGTAAAAGGAGAGTTTACTTCTCAGGAGCAGTCAGTGAGTTACACTGATTGGTTGGAGATGCATCCAACCGTGAAGGGGAGCGCACTTGCAGGTTTAGCACTCGGAGCAATTGCCCTTCTAGGCATACCCATTTTTAACGACGGAGAACTGTTTTAAGCCGTATGGCTAAGCAACGTCAGCGCTCTATTAGGGAACAGGTACGCCAGATTGCAAAATCGAAGCTTGGCTACGAGTCTCTACGAGAGGGACAGGAAGATGCGATCGCATCCCTCCTCGACGGTCACGACATCTTAGCCGTGATGCCCACAGGTTCGGGAAAATCTGCAATTTACTAGATTGCAGGAGTACTCCAATTCATTCTTCTGAATTGTAAGAAAAGCGTTGCGTTAGCGTTAGAGGACAAAAAGATGTTCAAGTATCCGGTACGCTCACAGGCAGGTGGACTTGAAAACCGCGCTGTTATCCGCCACCTAGCTTTGTTCCTAGATGAACCGTAAAGAAAATGGAGGGCACTGTAATCTGCGTAACAACTATTTGTTACTTACAAATCCTTCCAGCGGTGTATAAAAAGTAACAATCATGATTGGCAAAATTATGATGTTACTGGTTAACGCTAAGAACATTTAGATTCGATACGAAATTGAATGTTTCAGGTGAAAAAAAGATCCTAAAAATTCGCTCCTTCGTAAAGAACCTACAGCAAAGTGAGTGAAGGAGATATTTTATGATGCTGCGCCACTTAATATTAGCTGTAGCGATCGCAAGTATTTGCACAAGCCGTAATATCCCCGACGATCCGAAGGATACGCTCAAGCAAGTAAGGGGCGGTACGATGCGCGTGGGCGTGGTTGAAAACTGACCGTGGGTAAGGCGTATCAATGATGAACCGACAGGAGTCGAGGTTGAACTCGTGCGCCAGTTGGCTAAGGAACTAGATGCTAAAATCGAGTGGGTGTGGGGACCAGAAAATGAGATTCTGGAAGCACTCAAACATTATGAACTCGATCCGGGGATCGCGGGATTAACACAATCCACATCGTGGCAAAAGGAAGTTGGCATCACCAATCCCTATTTCACTGACCGGATTTTAGTTGGCGTTCCCCCCAACCTGTCTCCCATTAAGGACGCTGAAGTTGAGGGAGTGCAAGTTGCGGTGGAGCAGGAGAATGCAGTGGTGGCAGCATATGTTAAAAAAGAAAACGCTGTTCCGGTTCGTGTCGCAGAACCTTTCCAAGCGAACAAACCTGTAGCTGCTCCCTCTTGGCAACTGGAACACGAAATCGAATTGCACGAGGATCGGCACATCATGGCGGTGCCACCGGGAGAAAACGGCTGGCTAATGCGGCTGGAACGCTTCTTAAGTGGAAAGCGATCGCTCATTACTAAACAGGATCTAAAAATCTTTTCTCGAGTAGTTCATGAGGATGTTGTTGTTTCATTCGTGTGCTCGCTAAGGTGGCTTAGATTACAAGCAAATGACACAAAAAGTCTACCTTTAGATAGAAGTGAGAACAAAACCTTGGTTAGTATTCTTTAGCAATAAAATAGATTAGAGAAAAAAAGCTTTATTTTTATTGGCGATTTGGAAAGTGCCGGAAGAACTTGCGATTTTAGGTTTTTAATACATGCATAGGGAGTTGACAGGTAGATCTTTTGTCAATACCGCACAATTTAATCGGGTTGCTCGTGTAGTTACCAGCAAAATAACTGAACTTTTGTACGCTCAAGTGCTTGTGACGAATCGGGATAACGTTGTCGTTGCTAGTAGTGAATTTAACCAAATTGGAAAAATTTTTAACCGAATCGAGCGACAAGAAAATAACTATCTACGAGTCCCTTTACACCTCAAAACTGAAGTCGGCGAGGTAATTGTAGAAAAACCTTTCAATTGTGAAGCAATCTCGCCGCGTTTGGCAAAAGTCTTGGTAGAGTTGGTTATTAACCAAGCAACGGTACTTAACCATCGACCTAATCAGCAAGCGTTGAAGAATCAGTTCATTTATGACTTACTTCACGGTCAAATTGTCGATGAGACAGAAATTCTTCGTCAGGCGAAGCTGTTGGGACTAAATTTGAGCCCTCCCCGTGCGGTCATTTTAATTGATGCTGCCGATTACGTTATTAAACCTTCAGGTGACAATTCGGAGAAGGTTAAGATCGAGCGATACCGACGAACGCAACTTGTCATTGGCAGTATCGTGAGCTTTTTTCATCTTCCAAATGACACTATCTGTGCTGATTTGGGTGGGGGTGAAGTAGCCGTTTTAAAAGCCAGCGATACGAAAAATTTGGGCAGTTGGGCAGAGAATGAAAAAAATGCGGTTTCTTTGAGTGCTTTATGGGCAAATCTGACGGCGCTTAAGCGGGCTGGTAATGCCTTGCTGATGCGTTTGCGAAGCGATACAGGAGCAGCCATTAGTATTGGGATCGGTCGCTATCACCCCGGACTTCTCGGTCTCGCGCGATCTTACCAGGACGCTCGCATGGCACTTTCACTCGGTCATCGCTTTAACGGTCACGATCGCGTTTACTGTTTGGATCTTCTGGGAATGGCAGCATTTGTTGGCGTTGCTGATGAGCAAACAAAAGTTGAACTAGCAACGCATTTACTATCCCCTCTTGACTGCGAACCAGAACTGTTGAAAACCGTAGAGACGTTTTTTGAGAATAACTGTAGCCCTTCAGCAACTGCAAAGCAACTCTCAATTCACCGCAATACCCTCAACTACCGCCTCGATAAACTGGCTTCGCTTACAGGTCTCGATCCGCGTCATTTTGACGATGCAGTGCAGATTCGCTTGGCACTCCTGCTGCGCCAACTTCAATTAAACTAATACTATTTTGGATTATGAAAGACTTTTCCCGCCGCGCTCGCGAAGCGTCCCGGAGGGATTTGACGAGCAAACGGCAATCTCGCTCTTTACGAGTAATAGTCTACACGGACTCGACAGGCATTGGCGGCGCAGAAATTAGCTTGAGTCATTTAGTTGCTAACGTGTCGAACGAGATTGAGGTGACGGTAATGGGTACGTCCGAACTTGTCGTTGAAGCGATCGCGCAACGAAGAACCCAAGCCGCAAAAAAGGTAGTTTCTGGCATACCAGCCCATCTAGCCGCCCTCTTCCAACTGCGTCCCGACGTGGTGCATATTAATCTCTGTACCCCCTGGGCAGGTGCGACGGGTTTAGCTACCGCCCTCATGTTACCCAAGGCGCGGGTAGTGCGAGTCGATCAGTTACCCTTGCGCACGACGGATCTGATGACTTGGTGGCGGACGCGGGTACTCTCGTTGCGGGTTGACGCTCATGTTGCCGTTGGCGAGGTAAGCGCGCGGCTGATGGAAGATTTCTATGCTCTCGGTCGCAATACGGTGCTTTCTGTTCCCAACTGCGTTTCCGATTTAGCCACCGAACCCCAACCACCATTCCCCAAACCAAATGGAAAAGTAGCAATTGGTAGCGTGGGACGACTGGACGCGATGAAGGGTCATGACGTGTTGCTCCGCGCGATCGCGCAAGTCGATGGGGTAGAATTGACAATCCTGGGCGAGGGAAACGAACGGGCTGCACTCGAAAAGTTAGCCGTCGAGCTTGGCATCCGCGATCGCATCAATTTACTGGGTTGGGTAGCCAATCCGCGCGAATATCTCCCGCAATTCGATATTATCGCCCAACCGTCGCGATCGGAAGGTTTTCCACTCGCCATCGTCGAGGCAATGCTAGCTGCCCGTCCCGTCGTCGCTACTCGCGTCTACTCGCGTCGGTAGCGTTGCCGAGGCGGTCATCGACGGCGAAACAGGATTTTTAGTCAACAAGAACGACGTGGAGGGACTTGCAGACGCACTGCATCGCTTGAGGGATGATTCCAAATTGCGGATTCGTTTTGGTCAACGAGGTCGAGAGGTTGCCAAAGCTTCTTTTACGGTGGAACAGATGAGCAATCGCTACGAGCGTTTATGGTATGAGATAGTAGCGCGATCGCAAGTTCCCAGACTTTTTGTTCCGCGTCCTAAAGATTAAAGAAAAGGCAAGAATTTCCTAGTCGCGTTGCATAGGAATCATATTGATTCGGCTAGAGTAGGCAGGGGATAAAAAAGCTTTTTTTAAATTGTGCAATTGCACAATTATTGAGCAGATAAAGCAGTAATTATTTGGACAAATGCCCAATGAAAAAAATATATCGATTTTCTAAGATGATTTGACATAAAGATGGGAATAAGCCCATGAATTTCAGCCAACAACTTGGAAAATCGCCGCGAGTGGCGATCGCGCGCTGTCTGCCAGGACTCGGCGATTTACTTTGTGCCGTTCCTGCGTTTAGAGCTTTGCGTGCCGCATTACCAGAGGCACACATTACATTGATTGGTTTACCTTTGGCGCAAAACTTTGTTGCGCGGTTTAACCATTATTTAGATGATTGGTTAGAGTTTCCCGGTTATCCAGGGATTCCCGAAGGATGGCGATCGCCCCATCATACTAAAGCATTTATAAATCGGGTGCAAGCGCAAGCATTCGATCTGGCAATTCAAATGCACGGCAGTGGCATCGTCAGTAATTTTTTCACTGTGTTGCTTGGGGCGAAATTTAATGCAGGCTTTTTCTTGCCGGGACAGTATTGCCCCGATCGCGAACGATTCTTCCCTTATCCAGAAAAAGAACCAGAAGTCAGACGACATCTGCGATTGATGGAGTTCTTAGGTCTTCCGCTACAAGGCGAGCAATTGGAATTTCTTCTTTTTGAGTCGGATTGGTTAGAATTGCAGCAAATTTTGGAAATACCTCCCTTGCACTCAGGAAGATATGTTTGCCTTCATCCAGGAGCAAGTGTAAGAGGTCGCCGTTGGTCGCCTTTGCAATTTGCCCGTGTTGGCGATGCTATGGCAGAACAGGGATTTCAGGTTATTCTCACTGGTACGGCAGCAGAAGCAGAACTGACTGAGACAGTGGTTGAGGCAATGAGTGCCCCAGCAATTAATTTGGCAGAATGTACCAGTTTAGGGGCGTTAGCTGCCTTACTCAAAGGTGCTGCCCTTGTCGTTTGCAACGATACCGGAGTCTCTCACTTAGCGGCTGCCCTAGAAGTCAAGAGTGTTGTCATTTTCTCCAATTCCGATCCGAAACGCTGGGCACCTTTAAATCGCAATCGCCATCGAATTGTTCGTGCCAGTGATGAAAATGCCTTAGAAGCTATCTTAACTCACGCAACAGACCTCTTACAGAAGGAGGTGGCGTATGCAGTTTGATTGGCAGGAGGTGAGGCGTTTACTCATCGTTTTTGTTGGGGATGTAAAGACAGAGGTAACTTTCCTACAACCTGCATTGCAAAGAATACGAGAAACCTTAGCGGATACAGAAATTTATCTACTAATTCAGATCCTCCCAACCCTAGTCAGGGGAAAGGGAAAAGGGGAAAGGGAAAGGGAAGGTAAAAATAACCTTTTCCCCTCACCCAACCAAGGTTTAGGGGACTTATGCAATAGTTATATGGCCGAGGAGATTCGCTCTTTACTTCCTTGGGTGGATCGCGTTTTTCCCTATGCAACCTCCTGGCAAAATCCTGCCAGGGAAAAGGAATTAGTCGAAAAATTGCGCCAACTGGCGTTTGATGCGGCGATTATTTTTACTGGCACAACTGAGTCTTCCTATCCCCTCGCTTACCTGTGTTATTTAGCTGGAATTTCCATTCGTGTCGGTCAATCTAGAGAATTTGGGGGTGGCGTTCTTTCCCACGCGATTAAACCTCCTTTAGACGACTTAAGCGATCGCAATCCCCATCTTTACTTATTAGATTCGGCAGGATTTCCCACTGCGCGACAATGGCCAGTTCTCATTACCAATCCTTAATCTATGCGAAGACTGCGAATTTTCACCTGGCACGTACACGGTAGCTATCTTTACTACCTCACTCAGGCAGACCACGAGTTTTATTTGCCCATTCTACCGGGAAAACCAGAAGGATATGGGGGGCGGTTGCTGGGATTTCCTTGGGGGAATAACGTTTATGATGTACCTGCCGAGAAGGTACGAAATCTTGAGTTCGATTGTATTTTATTTCAGTCGCGCCAGAACTATTTACATGACCAATACGAGATTTTGTCCCAATCGCAGCGACAGTTACCTCGCCTTTACTTAGAACACGATCCTCCCCAAGAACATCCGACCAATACCAAGCATATTGTTGACGAGCCAGAGGTGCTGTTGATTCATGTCACCCATTTCAATCAGTTGATGTGGGATAGCGGGGAAACGCCGACTCGCGTAATCGATCACGGAGTAACGATTCCTGCCAACGTGCGCTATACGGGAGAACTGGCAAAGGGATTGGTGGTAGCGAATGGTTTGCGCAGTCGGGGACGGCGTTTGGGGGCAGATATTTTTACCCGAGTCCGCCAGTCTGTACCTTTAGATTTGGTGGGGATGGATGCCCAATCTTTGGGCGGATTTGGAGAAGTTCCACACGCGCGATTGCCTGAATTTGCCTCGAAATATCGCTTTTTCTTTCATCCAGTTCGCTATACCAGTTTGGGGTTAGCTGCGTGCGAAGCTATGATGCTGGGAATGCCCATTATCGGCTTGGCAACAACGGAATTAGTGACAGTAGTAGAAAACGGGATTTCCGGTTATGTAGATACCGATCGCGATCGCTTAATTAAGCGAATGCAAGAAATGATTGCCAATCCCGATCTAGCTCATCGTTTGAGTGAAGGGGCAAGAAAACAGGCACAAAAACGCTTTAATATTCAACGGTTTACCCGCGACTGGAACGAAGCATTTTTATTTAAGGCAGAGGGCAGAAGGAAAATGGATTGAACCTAACTATCAATTACTTTAACTTCGCCAGAAACAAATGACCAATAACCAATAACTAATAACCAATAACAATTAACTAATGACTAAACGTATTGCCATAATTAGCGAACATGCGACACCCCTGGGGATTTTTGGGGGAGTCGATAGTGGCGGTCAGAATGTATATGTCGGTCAGGTGGCGAAACATCTGGCAGCCATTGGCTATGGTATCGATGTTTTTGTGCGGCGAGATAATCCGCAGTTGCCGGAGGTGGTTGAGTGGCATAACGGAGTCAGGATCGTTCATATTACCGCAGGTGCGCCAAAGGTGTTGCCGAAGGAGACATTACTGCCGTACATGGGAGAATTTACTGCTAATATCATCGCCTTTGTAGATCGTCAGTGGCAAAGTTACGACCTGATCCATGCCAATTTCTGGATGTCAGCCTTGGTGGCAGCAGATATTAAGTGCAAACGGGGAATTCCCTTTGTCGTCACCTTTCATGCCTTGGGGCGCGTGCGCCGCTTTTATCAAGGAAATGCAGATATGTTTCCCGACGAACGCTTTGCCATTGAAGATCGCATCGTGCGGGAAGCCAATCGCATTATCGCCGAGTGTCCCCAGGATCGGGAAGATTTACTTTCCTTCTACCAAGCCGATCCCAAAAAGATCGAGGTAGTTCCCTGCGGGTTCGACCAAACCGAGTTCTGGCAAATCGATCGCCTACAAGCGCGTGCAATTCTGGGTTTGCCCCAACACGAGCGGATTGTCTTGCAATTGGGTCGCATAGTTCTCCGTAAGGGGGTGGATAATGCGATTCGGGGATTTGCTCATTTAGTAAAAACCCATGAGATTTCGGCACAGTTGTTAATTGTGGGCGGTGAGTCTCACGTACCCGATCCCAAAATCACTCCAGAAATCGCTCGCTTGAGTGACATCGCTGTTTCCTTGGGGATAAGCGATCGCATCACGTTTATCGGTAGTCGGGGTCGCGAGGTATTGAAATATTTTTACAGCGCGGCGGATGTCTTCGTCACGACTCCCTGGTACGAACCGTTTGGCATCACTCCCTTAGAAGCAATGGCGTGCGGAACGCCCGTTATTGGGTCGAATGTGGGAGGAATTAAGTTTACAGTGAAAGATAGAGAGACGGGATACTTAATCGCGCCGAACGAACCGGAAATCTTGGGCGATCGCCTTGCTTTCCTCTTCCGAAACCCATCTCTGTTGCAGCTATTGGGAAAACAAGCACTCCGCCACGTCAATCGGTGCTTTACCTGGCAAAAAGTCACTAGCGCGATCGCGGCATTATATGAATCTGTCTTAGCAGGAAGCAAACTTGCTTACGAAACTTCTTTCAGTAAATTAGCAGTCATTGAAAGTAGCTTTAATGAAGCAATTCAGGCTTTTCAAGCGTCTAAAGCCGCATTGAGTTCGGACATTCTCGCTGCGGCAAAACAATTAAGTGACTGCTTCGATCGCGGAGGCAAAGTTCTCATTTGCGGCAATGGCGGAAGTGCCGCAGAAGCACAACATCTTGCTGCCGAATTCGTCGGTCGTTTTCGTTGCGATTGTCGGGCGGGACTGCCAGCGATCGCGCTGACGTCTGACACTGCGATTCTCACCGCTTGGTCGAACGATGTCGGCTATGACGATATTTTCGCGCGGCAGGTGAAAACCTTGGCGAAACCGGAAGATGTGTTGATTGGCATTAGCACTAGCGGGCGATCGCGCAATTTAATCCGGGCTTTTGAGGCGGCACGCCAGCAAAACCTAACTTGCATAGCGATCGTCGGCGGAGGCGGCGGCGAACTCTTAGAACTTAGCGATATCGGGATCTGCATCCCTAATAGCGATCCCCAACGCATTCAAGAAGTGCAATTAATGGTATTGCATCTGTTATGCGAACTGGTAGAGGGGCAATTGTTAGCATCTGAGAATTCCGATCGTTTAACTTCTTCAATTCCTTCTTCACTAAAAAGGCGCGAGGATACAATCTTCTTCCCAGAGAAAAGACCTCTGGCGAAAATCTACATGAAAGGATATGAACCGCTAACCAATGACAAATGACCAATAACCAAGGACAAATCATGCAAAGTTTAATCGGAAAAGTGGCAATTGTTACAGGTGGCGGACGGGGATTAGGAGAAGCTATCTGTCATACTTTTGCTGATGTCGGCATCGTCCCTATTATTGCCGATATTCGCCTTGAATTAGCTGAAAAAGTTGCCCAAGACTTGCGCGAAAGTAGCAAAGAAGCAAGTGCGATTGCGCTAGATGTTGCCAACCCAGAACAAATTGAAACCGCGATCGACAAAATTGTTTCCCAATACGGCAAAGTAGACATTTTAGTTAACAACGCAGGTATAGATTTAACCGTTCCCATTGAAGAAATGCCCTCTCAAGAATGGCATCGCATTTTGAATGTCAATCTTACAGGGCCATTTTTGATGTCCAAAGCCGTCTTTTCCTCTATGAGGGAACGGGGAGGCGGTTATATCATTAATGTTGCCTCCACTGCGGCTAAACGTGCTTGGGCTAATGCGTCTGCTTATCATGCGAGTAAATGGGGACTGTTAGGTTTTTCTCATGCCCTTCATGTAGAAGGAAGACCCCACAATATTAAAGTAACTGCTTTAGTGGCAGGCGGAATGCGAACTCCCTTCTTACTCGAACGTTTTCCCGAGCTCGATTTAACAACATTACAAGACCCCAAAAATGTTGCTCAAACCGTTTTATATCTGTTAATGCAACCAACAGAAACAGTCATTCCAGAAATGATGGTTTTACCGATGAAAGAAAGTTCTTGGCCCTAATAAAATTTTGGATTATTAGATTAATGAAAGCGGTTTTTTTAGATAAAGATGGCACTTTAATTGAAGACGTACCTTATAATGTCGATCCAGACAAAATTCGACTGTGTAAAAGTGCATTAGAAGGAGTGCAATCTTTAGCTGCTGCTGGCTACCAAATCTTTATTATTACCAATCAATCGGGCGTGGCACGCGGCTATTTTCCAGAAACTGCTCTCGTTGCAGTCGAAAGACATTTACGTCAATTATTAGCTGACATTGGTGTTTCCTTAGCAGGTTTTTATTACTGCCCCCATCACCCGCAAGGAATTGTAACCGAATTTGCGATCGCTTGTGACTGCCGTAAACCCCGACCTGGATTACTGAAGGTAGCAGCAAAAGAAAACCAAATCGAGTTAGGTCAATCCTGGTTAATTGGTGACATTCTTAATGATATTGAAGCCGGAAACTTAGCAGGTTGTCGCACAATTTTAATCGACAATGGCAATGAAACCGAATGGCAATTATCAAAGCAAAGGTTGCCCAATCATATCGTTAAAAATTTAACGGAAGCAGCTAGAGCGATCGCCGCGATCGATTGCTTTAATCCTAAAACTAATCTAGTTAATTTAAAAAATAACCACAAAGGCACGAAGGAGGACGCGGATGGCAAAAGAGTGTCGCCATCATCACTTGCGTCCGCAACACAAAGAGATTTTTTTGAGAAATGGGATGAAATAAATAAAGGAAAAAGTCAAATTAAAAGCGACGAATAAAACCAGATTGTAAAACCGGGAAATTTAGCTATGATTGCTGAAAAATATCTCGATAAGTGGACAAATTTGCGCGTTCTAGTTATTGGTGAGGCGATGTTAGATTGTTACGTACATGGAACTACTAATCGCCTTTGCCGAGAAGCACCTGTTCCCATTGTCGATCTTAGCGATCGCGAAGACGTGCCTGGAGGGGCTGCGAATACGGCGGCAAACATTAACAATTTGGGCGCAAGTGCAATTTTTCTTTCAGTTGTGGGAGATGATGAAGAAGGCGATCGCCTAAAAAATGCTCTCCTAAAACAGGGCATTTCTACTCAGTATTTAGTCACTTCTTCTCAAAGAAAAACATTATTAAAACAGCGTATTTCTTCTGATTCTCAGATACTATTAAGATGCGACAAAGGAAGTATAGAAACTATCGATTCAGAAGCAGAACAACAATTAATCGATAGGTTAAACGAGCTTTTTCCTACTTGCGATGGAATAGTAATTTCTGATTATAGCGGTGGAATTCTTACGCCTAGGATAATCCAAAGTTTAACGAAGCTTCAAGCAAGCCACTCGCGCATCGTTGTTGTCGATTCTAAAAAATTGACAAATTATAAATCTATTGGCGCGACTGCAATTAAACCAAACTATCAACAAGCCGTTCAACTTTTAGGAATTCCAACGTTGAAAGGGAAAGAAAGAATCGACCAAATTACTGCTTATGGAGAAAAATTACTCGATTTAGTAAATACTCAACTCGCTGCTGTCACCTTAGATGCCGAGGGAGCGATTGTTTTTGAGCGAGATAATCCCCCTTACCTTATTACCTCCAATCCTACCCGTAACAGTCAAGCAACGGGCGCTGGAGATACCTTTGTTAGCGGCTTAACCCTCGCCTTAGCATCGGGTGCAGAAGTGAAACTTGCAGCAGCGATCGCGTCAGCAACGGCAGCTATTGTTGTTACTCAACCGGGAACGACAACCTGTAACTTAGCTGCGTTACGTCAGTTTTTTTCAGAAAACAAAAAGATAGTTTCTAGCCATAAAATACTAGCATTTATAGTCCAAGAACATCGCCGTTTTGGACAAAAAATTATCTTTACTAATGGTTGTTTTGATATATTGCATCGCGGACACGTTACCTATCTAAATCGAGCAAAAACTTTGGGAGATATTCTCATTGTCGGTGTCAATAGCGATGAAAGTATCCGACAGTTGAAAGGACCAAATCGTCCTGTCAATTGTTTAAGCGATCGCCTAGCAATTCTCTCAGCATTAGAAAGTGTTGATTATGTCATTCCTTTTTCTGAATCAACGCCAAGGGAATTAATCAAAATCGTGCGTCCCGATATTTACGTAAAAGGAGGAGATTACACCCCAGAAATGCTTCCCGAAGTCCCATTAGTAGAATCACTAGGCGGCGTAGTAAAAATCCTACCTTACGTAAGCAATATTTCCACAACTGCAATTGTAAACCGCATTTATCAAACCTTTGTTAGTAAACAATAGTTAATATTTTTTGCGATCTTCTTTGCGCCTTTGCTACGGACTTCAATGGGGCGAAATGGTTTGCCCCCCAGTCCTCGTCTTTGCGCGAGACAAAAAACATTTATGCAACCAACCTGGAATAATGCCAAAAAAATACTTTGCGTGAGATTAGACACGATTGGCGATGTCATTATGACCACGCCTGCCATTCGTGCCTTAAAAAACTCAGGATGCGATCGCCATATTACCCTCATGACCTCTTCTGCGGGTGCAGTCGTTGCGCCACTTTTACCAGATATCGACGACCTAATTGTCTACGATTCTCCTTGGTTAAAAGCGACTTCCCCCCGTAAAAATAGCGCTCCTGAATATGCCATTATCGACTTACTTAGAGAAAAAAATTTTGATGGTGCGATTGTTTTTACAGTTTACAGTCAAAGTCCTCTACCCACTGCCTTTTTATGTTATATGGCAGGCATTCCTTTAAAGTTAGCCCATTGTCATGAAAATCCTTACCAATTACTAACCGACTGGATTAAAGATCCCGAACCCGAACAATTCATCCGCCATGAAGTGCAACGCCAACTCGATTTAGTGGCTACTGTTGGCAGTCAAATTAAAGATAAAAGATTAAAAATACGGGTACCAGAAACCGCACACTTAAGCGTTAAAAGTTTACTTAAAGAAATAGGAATTAATATAAAACAACCTTGGGTGGTCATTCATCCAGGTGCAACAGCCGTTTCTCGGCGCTATCCCCCCGAAAAATTTGCGATCGCGGCTCAAAAATTAGTAAAAGATTACAATTTACAAGTCATTTTTACAGGAACAGAACCAGAAAAAGATCTCGTTGAATTCATTCGTTGCGAGATGCAAGCACCTTCCTATTCTCTCGTCAGTCGTCTGGACTTAGGAGAACTCGCTGCATTATTAGATGAAACACCCCTGTTAATTTCCAACAATACCGCACCGGTTCACATTGCTGCCGCAGTCGGTACGCCAGTTGTCGATCTATACGCTTTAACCAATATTCAACACACCCCTTGGGAAGTTCCCAATCGCGTCATTTATCACGACGTTCCCTGTCGGATTTGTTACAAAAGCATTTGTCCTGAAGGGCACTATCACTGTTTGCGCTTAGTCGAACCTGACAGGGTAGTTAATGCAGCATTGGAATTATTACAGGAAACAGATGATAGAAACTAATTATAAAACGATCGATATTCTAATTCCAACCTATAACCGTCCAGCAGCCTTAGCAGTGACTCTAACTAGTCTTTGTTCTCAAACTTTCCGAGATTTTCGTGTCATTATCTCAGATCAAACTGAGGACAAAGATGTTATTAAAACACAGGAAATCCAAGCAGCAATTCGAGTACTTGAGTCCCATGAAAATCTGGTTTTTGCTTATAAAAATTTACCTCGTCGCGGCATTGCCCAACAACGCCAATTTTTATTAGAGAAAGCCACTGCTCCCCATGTTATTTATTTAGATGATGATGTCATTTTAGAATCTTATGTCGTCAAGAATTTATTAGAAGCAATTCAGGAAGAACGATGCGGCTTTGTTGGCAATGCAGTAATCGGACTCAGTTTTATAAACGATCTCCGTCCCCACGAACAAAATATTGAATTTTGGGAGACACCAATAATGCCAGAAATAGTTAAATCGGGTACACCTGCTTGGGAACGTTGGCGATTGCACAATGCTGCCAATTTATATCATATTCAGCAACGCTTTAATATTACTTGCGATCGCCCTCGTAAATATCGCGTTGCTTGGGTTAGCGGATGCGTCATGTACAACAGGCAAAAACTTTTGGATGTAGGCGGTTACAGTTTTTGGCAAGAACTTCCCCCCAATGCTTGTGGAGAAGATGTTTTAGCACAACTGCGAGTTATGGCACGTTATGGCGGTTGTGGTTTGCTGCCTTCTGGAGTTTATCATCAGGAGTTACCGACAACTATTAGCGATCGCAGCATCGATGCACCGCAATTATTACCGATTTAGATACTCTTTGAAGTATCTTTATGCGATCGCGCCATTACAATGCTCTCTAGTTCAATCTCAAGAGAGAGTAATTTACCAGTCGATCGCTGTTAGTCTAATGCAGTATTTATCAACTTAGCTCACTCTTTGCGTCTTTGCGCCTCTGCGCGAGACAAAAATAAACTTATCGAGCAGTGAAAAAGATTCTGTTTATCGAACTATTAGGAGGAATTGGAGATCTCTTAATCGCGCTACCGGCGATTAAAGCATTAGCACTGTCATATCCTCATTCTCGCATAACAGTACTTACCTTTCCTCCTGGCGGCGAACTGCTACAAAATGACTCTCTAATTCATCAAGTAACTTATGCTCGACGAGGAAAAACCCGTCAATCCATCGAAGAAATTCTCGCCCAACGGGATTTTGACCTCATCATTTCCGATACTAATTATGACGGGATTGACGAACTCATTCTTAACAGTAATGCCAAATGCACAGTAACAAATTTGTGGCGCAATCCTCCCGAAGAGCGATTAGTGAGCGATCGCTTTCTCCAAATTCTTCTAGAAGAAGGGTTAATCGCTCCAAATGCTATTTCCAAAGGCGAACCGATCGTGCACCTACTAGAAGCCGAAAAAGCTCAGGCTCAGCAGTTATTTGAAGCCGCATACCGTCCCCTTGTCTTCCTCATTCCCGATTCGGCAATGCCGATTAAACGCTGGTCGAAGGAGAACTTTGTTACAGTCGGGAAAGCCCTACAGCAGCAATACAACGCTACTATTGTCGTTCCCGTCGGTGACGATGAAGATTTTGCTCGACAGATGGCGCAAGCAATTGGTGGGGCAGCAAGGCTCTGGCGGCGGGGAACGCTACGGGAACTTGCCGCAGGGCTAGCCCATGCTGACTTAGCGATCGCAGTAGATACCGGTCCTGCTCGGATTGCAGCAGCCCTCAACGTTCCGACGATTACCTTATTTGGTCCTTCTTGGCACGGACGATACGGACAAAGCGCCCCGAATATCAACTTACAAGGTTATCCCGATTGCCTTGAACGAGTTATTAGCAACTTCACCGAACAACGCTGCTGGTATAGCGGTGTTTGTCCTTTTAATTGGAATTCTTGCACGGAGGGAATTTCTGCCGAGCAAGTTTTAGAAGCAGCGGCCTTATCTCTCTGCCAAGAAGAAAATAATGGGTTGAGACAGACGTGGGGAATAAAAGACTCGCCGCATCTAATTTTAGGAGAGAAAGCAAATGAATGGCAAAATGCCCGTAATATCCTGGTTATACGCCTAGATAACATTGGCGATGTCATCATGACCAGTCCTGCCCTCCGTGCGATCAAAGAAAACTTCCCCGAAACCAAATTAACCCTAATGGCAAGTCCGGCGGGAGCGCTAACAAAACCCCTACTTCCTTGGGTAGATGAAGTATTACCCTGGCGAGTTCTCTGGCAAGATTTGGGACGGTTAGACTTCGATCCGGCAAGAGAGTGGGAATTAATTGAAACGTTGAACCAGCGCCAGTTCGACGCAGCGATTATTTTGACCAGTTTTAGCCAAAGTCCTCATCCGGCTGCTTTGGCGTGCTATTTAGCTGGAATTCCTCTACGCTTGGGCGAGTCGAAAGAGTCAGGATTCGGTATTTTAACTCATCCCATTGACCCTGCACCTGATGAAATGCATCAAGTCGATCGCAATTTACGATTAATCGAAGCAGTAGGGTTTAGAGTCCGCGATCGCCGTCTTTGTTTACAAATTCCCAATTCAACATTAATCCAAAATCCCTACATTTTGCTCAATCCCTGGACGACTTGCCAGTCTCGCAACTACGACGATCGCCGCTTTGCGATCGCAGCCCGTCAACTCTCTCAAATGACAGGGCTACCCGTTGCAGTCACGGGAACTAATAAAGATCGCGATCGCGCCAGTCCCCTGCTCGATATTTTAGGCGAATGCGCGATCGATCTCATCGGTGCAACCAGTCTCGCCCAATTTGCCGCCCTAATTGCCAATGCCCAACTTGTCCTAACCAACAACACTTCAACCATTCACATTGCTGACACAACCAATACCCCTAGTATCATTCTCTTCGCTGGCACTGAACTCGAATGTCAATGGCGACCTCGCTACGCCCCCGTTAAACTCCTTCGCCGTCCTACTGTCTGTAGCCCTTGCTACGCCTTCACCTGTCCCTATGAATTGGAGTGCTTGGATATTCCTTTTGAAGAAGTTGTCGCTGCTGGATTAGAACTTATTAAGGCAAAAGGCAGATGGCAGAGGGATGAAAACCAATGACTAATAACTAACTAATGACTAAAACCATCACCATCATTGCTGGTAACTATCAACCCGATCGCTGTGGCGTTGCCCACTATACTGCTTATTTGAGAAAAGAACTGGCAAAATACGGGGTCAATTCTCTAGTTTTCACTACTCAGACTGCTGCAAAAGCTGCTAATGAAGCTAGCGTGCGGGGAGTTGTTAAAGACTGGGGACTGGCGCAATTACTTCCTTTAGTTCGTGCCGTAGTCTCTACACCTGCCGATCTTCTCCACATTCAACATGCGGCGGGAACCTATCAATTTCAACGTCCTATTTTTCTCCTCCCACCCCTATTACGAGTATTTGGCTATCAAAAACTCATCGTCACTACCGTACACGAATATGGTTGGTGGGAGTGGAAACCAAAAGCAATTCCTCCCCAATTGCTAGAATGGCTGAAAACCTGGGGACAGAATCAGGGATGGTGGGATCGCGAAGATGGTTTTTTGCTGACGGGAAGCGATGCCATTATCGCGACCAATGCCGATGCCCAAAGCGTTATTCTCAATCGCCTGCCGCATTATGCCGACCGTTTGCACCGAATTGCGATCGCTCCCAATATTGAAGTAGCCCCCATCGATCGCCAACAAGCACGACAGCAACTTAGGCAGCAGTTTGGTTGGTTGCAGGATACGTTAGTTGTCGTCTTTTTTGGCTTTTTGCATCCCGTCAAAGGCATCGAATACCTGTTATCGGCATTTCAAAAAGTTGTTACCGAATGCCTTCAGGTACGGCTGTTATTAGTCGGCGGTGTCGAAAGTTTGGCGTTGTCGGCAGAGGAAGCGAAACGATATTGGCATAAGTTGCAAGGACTGGTTGCAGAACTCAATATAACCGAACAAGTCGCGATGACGGGTTATGTAGATGCCCAACAAGCTTCCCACTATTTATCTGGTGCCGATCTTGGCGTTTTACCGTTTAATCATGGTATAACCCTAAAAAGCGGTTCTTTACTTGCCTTATTCGCTCATGGATTGTCTGTTATTGCCACTCGTCGCACCCCTGCCGATCCAGATTTATTAGATGAAAATCTGCTCGAACTCGTACCGACTCGCGACGCAAAAGCACTGACAGAGGCTTTACTAAAACTGATTCATAACAAGGAAAGACGCGATCGCCTGAGCGCATCTGGTCGCAATTTTGTCAAGGACTTCACTTGGTCTTCTATCGGCAAAAAACATCTCGATATTTATCGACGAGGTTTTGTCGCAAAAAGTTCTGAAAAATAGAGTAAATCTGCGAGCGTCTGATTTTTTGATTTTTTAGTTACAGAAGCAGTAGCTATTTTGCTCCAACAGTCGGACGAACGTTATCTTAATCTAATGGTTAACAAATATGATTATTTGCGATCGCTATCATGTGCATTGAGCTTAAAGAGGTAACTAAGAATAATTGGATTGACTGTATTCATCTATCTTTATACCCCGAACAAGAGAGCAACCTGGCTTCAAACGTAGTATCGATTGCTGAATCTAAATTTGAACCACATTATCAATTAAGAGCCATTTATAAAAAAGAAAAAGTGATTGGATTTTTGGCTTTTTGTGTGGAAGACGATCCCCCAGAGCCAGAACTATATTGGCTCTTTAGGTTTATGCTCGACAAGGATTTTCAAGGCAAAGGCTATGGTACAAAAGCTTTAAATCTTGTCATTGACGAAATCATACAGTTAGGTGGGAAACGTATTTATACAAAATTAGTTCCCAAAACTACCGACAAATGACCAATCAACATTAGTCGACGTAGAAGTTTTCAAGAAAGAAGATTATCACGTCCCCGAACAGTGGTATGACAATACAAGAGAACCGTTTTACCCTCAAACCTGTTACTCGGTTGGCGGCAATACCAAGATTGATAGTGACGTATTATTACAAATGCGGGAACGCGATTTTGAAACAGTCCAGTATCGAGATGGTATTTCTTCTATATCTAGATTACACTTCCAATAACCTTGAAGCGCACGATCTGCCTGCTATATCGATGCAGGAGGGGTTAAAAGCAATAGATCGACCGTCTCGCGGGATTCATCCTTATGGTAGTGTGCCTATTCAAGTGGTAGCGCATCAATGCTGTACTTGTCGCTTTGGCAAAGATCCTAAATCTTCAGTGTTAGATCTCAACTGTCGCACTCACGATCTTGATAATAATTATAAGGTTTACGTACAAAACTAGGAATCGTTTAAATAATTAATATTCGCTCTCGTCGCGAGGAAGGAGCGAACATCTCTCATCACTCCTAGGTGAAAGTCTTCCTCCTCACGAGTCACGAGATAAAATTTAGTCACTGCTTACTATTCCTCATTTCCCATTTGCCGAAAGTGAGGATCGTCAGTTTGACTCAATTCAACCCATCGTTGGTGAAAAAAGCGATCTACCTCATAGATAACTTCTGGTAAATCGGCAAACTCTTCTCCTTCTTTGCTAACCTGGTGATATTTGCGATTTAATCCATCGAGATCCCGACATCCAGACAACAATTCGAGAGAGTGTTGTTGCCATTGAAATCCTTCTTGTTGACGAGCTAATTGGAGTAGTAAACGTGCCTGTCGTGTCTTAAATAAAGGCATTTTTTTCTTCCAAGCACGTTCTAATTTAGACAAACTCGCGGGAGGATAATACTTATCGTGGTATTTCATTTCGTAACGCAACATTGCTCCTAGCCGTTCAAACTGCACTACATCTTGGCAGTTTTTAATAACAGCCAAAGCATCTTCCAACCACAATGACAAACTACGATAGCTAACAAATCTACATCTTTGACCGACAATTTTTACCGAAATTTGTTTGAGCCAATAATCTATGCTTTCGATTAACTCTGGTCTAACCTGAATAATTGTCGCCACTTCCTGTTTAACTCGATCTGGTTGCCAACTAGAAGGGTCGATCGCTCCCCCTTCAATTAAACTTATCTCCTTAGGCATTTTTCGATCATACCTCCTTGCTAATTTTAGGCTAAGGTTAAAAATTGAAAGATAACTAAAATATTCAGTTAAATTGGACGATATGGCAGTTCGTCAGAATACCCTCTGGGAAAAATTCTTTAAACCGGTTTTTCAATTGCTTGTAGATGAAAAACCTCTACGTCAGTTATATGAAAGTATTGATTGGCATAAAGAAAGCGATCGCTTTCGTTCCTCCGAACTAGTTTATCCCCACTACTATAGCTCGCAAAATTTTCATGGGATCGAAGGTGGTTATCTTAACCCTAGTGCACCGGTTAGTTACGATGCAGTTACTCAATATGTTTTGCCACCCAATGAAACTTGGGTACGACAAGAATTAATTAATGCCATTAAGGGACAACCACGCACAATTCTCGATCTTGGTTGCGGTACTGGTTCGACTACTTTAATGTTAAAAAAAGCTTTTCCCGATGCAGAAGTAATTGGATTGGATCTTTCCCCTTACATGCTGGTAATGGCAGAATATAAAGCTAAACAAGCAGGATTAGACATTCAATGGCTGCATGGAAAAGCAGAGGCTACTAGTTTTAAAGATGCTCGATTCGATTTAATTACCGCCTCCTTATTGTTTCACGAAACTCCTCCTTCTATTGCTCGAGCAATACTGCAAGAATGTTTTCGTCTTCTCGTACCGGGAGGACAAGTAGTCATCCTGGATGGTAATCAACAAACCCTGCGCCATACTCCCTGGCTGACGGATATATTTGAAGAACCCTATATCAAAGCTTATGCAACTAGTAGCGTCGATGCCTGGCTGGGTGCGGTCGGTTTTGAGTCCGTCTGTACCGAAACAGTTTGGTTAACTAATCAAGTCAGTTGGGGACTAAAACCCATACCCGTAGAAAAAGTTACTCCCCAATGGTCTGTAGAAGTGGATAAACTAGATTCTCAGGAAATAGCTGCACCAGCCTTGTGACATCCTCTCTCGGTAAACTGAGGGCTTCCCTAACTCACGATAGGGCATTCCTGCTTCCTTGGTCTTCCCTAGTAGTTGCTGGTACAAATGATTTTATGATCTCCCAACAGTGTTACCTTCGATACCTCCACAGGCAGTACCACTCAGAGTCCCTGAGCTACACACGTATCGTCTTGTTTATTCGATTTTTGCTCGTATTTCCCTAGCTCTGGAGGTTCCGTCTTTGTGGACTACCTTTCACTCTCATCTAGGATGGGTGCCACCCAACTCTGGATCAATTCAGGCTCATGCCTTACGTCCAATACAATGATACAACACCAAAACCTTCGATATATGAAGATTATATGTCTAAACCGTAAAGTTCGATTCATGAGGGGCTGAGTGCGTTGTCGTACAGCGCACGGGGTTCTGCAGTGCGGCTTGGCGGTTCCCGCACCGCCCCGTCACCTTGAATGCCCCGTCCCTCCGATAAATCGGGGGACTTCTCTCACAAAAAGTTAAACAGCGAGCAGCTATCAGTTATCGGTATTTACTTCTGACTAATGATCTTAAAAGCAGTTTTATTGGATTTTAATGGAGTAATTATTAACGATGAGTCGATTCATCAAGAATTAATCGCTGAAATTATCATTAGTGAAAACTTACATCCAGACGAATCAGAATATCGGCAATTTTGTCTGGGTAGAAGCGATCGCGCTTGCCTGAGAGATATTCTCTCTCGTCGCGCTAGAGTTGTATCTGAGGAAGATCTTACTAGGTTAGTTAAGGCGAAAACCGAAGCTTATCAGCAAAAACTTGCCCAAATAGAAGTCTTACCTATTTATAACGGTGT
Source organism: Pleurocapsales cyanobacterium LEGE 06147 (assembly GCA_015207585.1). GTDB lineage: Bacteria > Cyanobacteriota > Cyanobacteriia > Cyanobacteriales > Xenococcaceae > LEGE-06147. The sequence continues at coordinate 34,473 of JADEWQ010000013.1, forward strand.
CCCAGATTTTCTCACTCAACTGCAACAAAAACGGTTGTTAATTGGTTTAGTGACGGGTGCTTTGCGTTCCGAGGTAGAATTAGTTTTCCAGCGTGCAGACTTAACTCAATATTTTTCTGTCATCGTAACTGGAGACGATGTCTCTCTAAGTAAGCCGGAACCTGACGGTTATTTATTAGCAGTAGAACGTTTGAATCAACAACATCTGGATTTACGATTGAAACCCTCAGAATGTCTGGCTATAGAAGATACTCCTGCCGGAATTAAGGCAGCCAAAAGAGCCGGAATGCAAGTAGTAGGCATAGCTCACACTTATCCCTTGCATATGCTCCAACGACAAGCTAATTGGATAGTTGATTATTTCTCGGAAATAGAATTAGACCGAGTCGAACAAGTCTTATCACAAACCTAAAATCAGTTACCTAGACTTAACCTTTGCTAGTGCTAAAATACCAAAACGAGCAGTAATTTTACCGAGCGCCGATCTAAGGGGGAATTAGCTCAGTTGGTAGAGCGCTGCGATCGCACCGCAGAGGTCAGGGGTTCGAATCCCCTATTCTCCATGAAGGTTAATTCCTTTTCATAAAAAAATTTTTGTTCGCCAAGTTAACTAATTTGGCTTTTGCTAGAGTGGAACCAAACCCGTCTGACGGAGGATAAAAACAAGAATGGAGTTTATAATACTAAGAGCGATCGCTCCGAGAATAGCGCTCCAAATACCCCAGCGCAACCTAAATCCCTGAACGAGCCAGGCTGCTAGACCAAATACAATAATACTTCCAATCAGGGGGATTAATCCCAGGCTGATAATGGCACTCGTTGTTCTAAACCAATTCGGAAACAAACCCCAAATACCATTAAAAGCACCAATAATTGCTCCGGCTATAAGAGCAACCACGGGATTATCAACATCAACACCTAAGGGAAGCCTTGAGATAATTAATAAACTTATAGCAATTACTACAACAGAAATGAGAAAGCCAGTCATAGCTCCACCTCAAAACGAGAAATTGTCGACTACTCTCACTACTCTTAATAGTGAGACGAACTTGATAGTAGAACTCAACACAAATCGTGTCATTATCTACTAATGAAACAAGGCAAATATACCCTGCTCTAACAAAGATTTCGTCTATTTTCAACAGCTTACAAGTATTAAAAATATAAGCTGAAAAAATAAATTTTTTTCTAATTATTGGTTTCTATTGGGAGAATATCGGAAAAGTTGAAATTTGTCTAGAGCAATCGCAATATAACTTTTCTGTTGGAAATTCGAAGCATGACTCAAAATGAAAATAATCCACTCAATCCTTACATAGTCTGCCACCTGGAGGCAGATGAAAAACAGACTGACTCCCAAAATCGACCGTTTATTAAACTCGATCAGTTTCTCAAATGGCAGGGCATTGTACGGACTGGCGGTGAAGCCAAACTGCTGATTCAAGGAACTGAAGTTTCGGTTAATGGCACAATTGAAACTCGACGGGGACGTAAACTAGTGTCTGGCGATCGCGTTACCGTTACAGGCACAACCTACGAAGTGCAATTGAGATAGATTTTACAGCGAAAGTACGGTTTTCTACCTAATGATAGAAGCTAGACTGAAAATAAACTTGATATAAAATAATAAGATAAAGGATAAATCGTTCATCTCTCTAGTAGAGAGACGGAAGTAGGGTTTTCCCGAAGGAACGCGCCTCATTCGATACCACACAGATAAGAAAGAGGCGAAATGAAACCTACCAATCACCGCATTCAATCCGATAACAATTTACGGTCAGTATCTGCACAAGCTCGTTTATTAATGAGTCAATGTCGTCAGAGGAAACAAAATCGCATTCAATCCATGTTGCAGCGAGCGGCATCGGAAATAGGAATCGAGCGGTAATTTGGCATAGGAATGCAAGAAAATGACCCAAATGAAACAAAATACACAACCAAGCTTCCAGAAAGGTTTTGAAACTTATTTTGAAACCCATCGAGTCAATCTTCTTAAAATTTTAGAGCATCGCCTAGAAGTTGCCCGAGCAAAGGGAGATGAAAATTTGATTCGTCAACTGGAAGCAGAAAAGAGCTACTACAACTAAATACAGTTGGAGTATTAAGATCTACTTATTCTCTAACTAGACTGTAGTAATAAATTAAGGGGATGCTGAATATAAATTATTCAGCATCCTCTTAGTATAGGAAGCAATGACCAAGCTTGATTGAAATCAATTAACTCTTCATTAGACCTCTTGCATGAATCAAGCGATCGCATTATTAACGCAGCGGAGCCAGTTAACTCGGTAACTCCCACCAGCGGCTTTCACCCATCCGCTGCCATGACGTTATGCTCAAATTCAAACAGTAAATTCCTTAGCTTTATAGGAGACGAACAATGACATCAGCTGCTGTATTGCTCGAGCACTTGCCGTTATGGGTTATTGGAGACATAATTTTTGCTGAGTAGTATGTTAGCGTTAACTATAACTCATCAAAGTCTTGGAAATTATAAGTAGAAGATGGATGAGCTATGGCAACAGCTAAAGTGCAAACCCTAGATTTTGCCCAACCAAACCCCCTAGCGCAGATCTTTCCACAAGCCGCCCCCTTGCTCTCTAGCCACAAGGCAGGCTGGAATGGGTTTTATTTCAGTCATTATCGGCTTCCCGATCATGAGATGCCAGAATCAAGTCTTGTCCAGCACCTCCTGAGTATTTTTATTGGGAACTCTAAAACTAGCCTGACGGTCGAAGGTCACTTTCAAAACGAGTGTTTTACCCGAGGGGATATTGGTATCGTTCCGGCTAATCGACTCACGCCGAGGACGTGGTGTCATGGAGAAGTAGAGTATCTCAACCTCTGTTTGGAGCCTGAGCTATTAACCCGTTTAATCGACGAAGCCTTACCGCCTGTTGAACTGGTTCCGCATCTTAAGTTTCGCGATCCACTTATTTATCAAATTGGACAGGCACTAAAGACAGAACTGGAAGCCAATGACGCAAACAGCTGTTTTTATGCTGAATCCCTGGTAACCGCACTGATTGTGCATCTCCTGCGACGATACGCTAAGCAAGTGCCGGTACTGAGGGTTAGTACAGGAGGCTTGCCAAAGTACAGACTGAAAACCGCGATCGCTTACATCCATGATAGTTTGGATCGGACTTTAAGCCTGAGGGAATTGGCTACTGTGGTTCAGATGAGTCCTCATTATTTTGCCTACTACGGTGAACCTGGCTGGCCCAATGACATCCTCTACATGTTCCCCATTGTGATTTCAGGTACCATTGGCCTGTGTGTGGGATTGGCAGTTCTTGACCCAGCGATGATTGGAGAGCCTGCCAATCCTTTCGCCACGCCCCTGGAAATTCTGCCGGAGTGGTACCTCTATCCTGTCTTTCAGATTCTTCGCATTGTTCCTAACAAACTACTGGACATAGCTATGATGGTCTCTATTCCGTTAGGGCTGATGTGTATTCCATTTATCGAGAGTGTCAATAAATTTCAAAATCCCTTTCGTCGCCCGCTCGCCACAATTGTTTTTTTGATTGGCACTCTAATTACGCTTTGGCTTGGGATTGGTGCTACTTTCCCAATTGATAAGTCTCTAACTTTTGGTTTGTTTTAGGGATTCCAACCTGCAACAACCCTACCAAAAACTTCGTATGAGTTGGCTGACTACAAGCATTCATACACTTTCATCCTTAATCTGCTAGCGATCGCTGTTTTTCCCTTTCATCAAAATTATGCAAAACCTATATATAGATCTGTTATGAAAATCGATTTTCATAACAAGTCTAATCTTGGTTGAAAACAATTTTTATTGCTGGTGGCATGCTATAGCTAGGCGCAGTTTTCCTATCCCATTGATTTTTTGAGCAGATTAAGTCCTTTTTTTAACTGACGCGATACGGTTACCACACTAATACCCAGTAACTTAGCCGTCTCTTTTTGGGTCAAATCGTGCAAAAAAACAAACTCTAGTACATTTCTAGTTCGATCTTCTAACTCGGATAAAGCATATTGTAAGCGAAGACAATCCTCATGAGCTAGTTGAAAACTGCGATGTTTAGGGTCGGGAACGAGTTCGCCCAAGCTAGTCTGAGTATCGCTATCATTACCCACAGAAACATCTAAACTTACAGGTCTTCTATTCTGATAGGCTAACTTAATATCTTGCCATTCTTTGACAGAAATTTCTAAGAATTGAGCTATTTCTGAATCTGTAGGTTGACGATGAAAACGCTCGCGAAAATCCTGAGCAAAAGAAATAGATTGTTGTCTTAATTCTAACCAACGTCGCGGGATGCGAACAGTACAACTTTTATCTCTTAAATAATGCTGGATTTCACCACGAATATAGGGAATAGCAAAAGAGCTAAAAGCATGACCTTTTTCTAAATCAAAACGTTCGATGGCTCGAATTAAGCCGATACAACCAACTTGCAATAAATCTTCATAGCTTTCGTTACATTGATGTACCCAATGATGTGCTTCTTTCTTGACTAGTCCAACGTTCAACTCCATGATTTGATTGCGTAAAGAAGGAGTTTTTGATTTGTAATAATTTTGAAATAAACGTAAACTATCAATTTTAATATTGTTATTAACACAAGCTGACATCTTAATAATCCCTGTTTTGAGAGCAAATAATATTTTTTAGAGCAAGCTTTTTATCTAAAAAACGATTTAGCTTTTTAAACCATAAATATTTTTTTAACAATAAAGGTTGGTTCAATCCACAACTAAACCAAGCTTATTATTTGCTACCCCTTGGAAACAACAGCATTTCTACTATTAATTATCTATGAAATAAAGTAAACAAACCTTAATTATACCGATCGCATATTTGGATTATGTGAAAATACGTAGTTATTTATTTTGAAAACATCTTTAATTTCAATTAGTTTCGGGTTCTTAAAAGTAAAAATTAATCTTTTCCTTTCAATCGATATCTGTATTAATAAAATTATGACTCTTAAAAACTGAAAGCAAATAGCATATTTTAAATAAGTGAGATGTGCTATGCTAAACGAAATTTATTATTTTAATTTAACATAAAAGCGTGTGGGATTAATTTACGACAAAAGAATATTGATGTTTATGAAAATAAAAAGATTTTTCAACGTCAACTAGCCTAAAATTTTGTGTTGCTTTGATACTAATTTTAAAAAATGCCTATAGAGATAGAAAACAATTTTCTATTTTTATAGCGTTTTGATTTAAATGAGGTACAGAAAACACTTGTTTTTTTTGTTGATAGTTGATTAATTTTTCCCTGTTCTCTGACCACTACAAGATGTACTCCACTTAACCGAAAATTGCTATATATCGCTCTTTTCCCTAATTTTATTTGTAGTAAATATTAATATAAAACCCTACCTGAGATTAACTCAGATAGGGTTAAATAATTTAATTGAAACCGATTTTAACCAACTAATGCGATCGCTCTTTTGACAAAATTCTCAGCAGTCAAGCCATTATATGCCATAATTTGACCCGCGCTGGCAGCAGTTTCACCCCGCTTCCAAGCAAAGGTATCTCGCGGACAATTACTGCGCAACATAACAGGTTCTAGCATACCGCTCGTGCCTCCGGTAACACCAATTACGGCATCGCCGCTAAATAAGCGTTCAAATCCTTCATCATCTAAGAAATGACTGTCAGGCTCTTTACAGGTTTCCCAAGCGACATCATCGGGACGATATAAACGACGGGGACTGATTATTGAAACAATTCTCACTCCAATCCCTTCATCTTCCAAATGCAAAGCTGCATCAAATACTGGAATGAGAGTCATATCCCCAACTACTGCAAATACAACTTTCTTTTTACCTTCGGTGTCATGCAGTACTACCCCGCCATCTTGCAAGGCTTGCCGAGTTTGCTCAAAAGTTGTCCGTATCGGTAAAGGAGATTTACTTGCGGTAATTATTATTCCTTTATTTTTTGTAGTCAGTGCCCAATCATAACAGACTTGAATACTATTAGCATCGCAGGGGAACAAGGGAAAAATATTACCGTTGCGCATCATTGAGGCAAAATAGTTTTCAATTTCGGGACGCTGGTGAGTCCAACCATTGCGCCCTTGTTCGAGTGCTCCTGCAGTAAACAATGTAATAGTAGAAGGAGTAGAACGGCGCAATTCTGCCATCGCTTGGATTACTGTTTGCCAAATAGGCAAGCCATTGATGGCAAAGGATTCATAAGAACACCACAGGGTCCGCACTCCAAATAAAGCTAAGCTGGCGGCTAAACCCGCACAAGCATCTTCACTCAAGGGTTCGTATACTTGACCTTTAGGTCCCTGAAAGTAAGTATCGTCAGGGGTGGGATGGACAATCTTCAGGGCAACGTTAACATTGTTAATCCCAGAAGCGGCGTTACCGTCAGCATTGGAAATAATAAAATTGGAGTCTTTTTTACCTACATGGGCAATTAATTCTCCCATTGCCGTAGTTGCTACCTTTTTATCGCCTTTAACTGGAAATTCTTGTAGAGGTAATTCTCCTAAATCTGGCAGGGACAACTCTTTCTCCGTGACTACATGATGAGAAGCGGGACCACCACCCGCACGTTCAAAGTTAGTCCGTACTACTTGCCAAGCCACGGGAGTCAAGGCACGCTTTTTAAGCGCACTGACAATGTAATCTTTTTCTAAGGTGTCTCCAGGATAAAGATTATGGGATTGAGCACCCCGTTTGTGAACTCCAGCACCCTTAAGTTGTTTGACAATCAGTACCGTCAGCTTACCACTCATTGCCGATTTCGCAGCCTTGTCTGTCGCTTCTAAGACTGCTTGAGTAAATTCCAGCCGTTTTTCAAAGGAAAACTCGGTGCTATCTACATAATCGCCAGATTGGTTGGCATCATCGAAGTCTTTAGCATTAACTAAAATAATTTCTTGGAAGCCGTTGCCCTCCCAATATTCGATCATCTCTTCGTTAGGTTTGGTAGACACCATACTATGATGTTCTTGGCTGTAACCGTTCCAAACTAAAATGGGGAGAAAATTGGTGACATTAGGATAGGCAGTGTGAAAGTGACTAAAACTACTCATGATGTAAGGTTCGCCCAAACCACCGTCGCCAATAGTTACGGGAAATAATATGTCGGGATGTAATTTTGCTCCCGCCATGGCAAAGTGCTGTCCCTGTCCTAGCGGTCCGGCTGGATTGAGAAGTCCGGGGATTTGACCGGAAAGATGCCCCAGTAGTCCGTGCATTTCTCGAAAGCGTTCCCGCAATTGCTCTACAGTTTCAATGCCCATATCTTCTAGGGAACGATCTAGAAACATGTTGCTATAAAATCCAGGAGCATGGTGTCCGACTTCGGTAATAATGTTTTTATAACCCAGCATAACCAGTGCTGCAATTGCTTCGGCAATGCTGGCAAATCCTCCTGGGTGTCCGGATGCTTTAGATGCCGTAACTTGCAGAGTTAAATAACGTAGCGCATCAGCCGCTAACAGGGTTTGATAAACCGCTGCTTTATCTGAGGGAGATGAAATTGCTGTTTTGCCCGCTTCAATCGCTGGTTTTTGTCCACATTCCTCAAAACCAGGCAAATTATCTTTAAAATATTGAATTCCTTGACAAAAAGCTGGAACATTGGTTGCAACGGTCATAGAATTAAATACCTCGTTCACATAACTGCAAGTATTAAATAAATCTTACAGTTTGGCGAGGTGGTAGGGTTATTGAATCTATAGAGATTGAACTAGTGAAATATTTTATGGTTATTATTGATAAATTTAATTATCGGGAAAAAAGCGATCGCTAACTCCATGAACGTCAACACTAATCAAACGATTTTGCCGATCTAGCAAATAAATACCCCAACGTTGCACGGCTAAGTAATTACCTACGGTCTCCATAAAATGCGATCGCAATTCGGCTTCATTTTTTGCTAAGGCGATCGCTTCAATTACAGTTTGTAGAGAATTCGCCATTCAACGCCCTAAAAGTACCCACTCGGGTACTCCCGTTTCTAGAAATTTATTCTTATCATATCTTTCTCAAAGAGAGAAAAAGCTTTAGGAAATTATGAATCAAGCAGAATACAAAGTCGGGCTAGTAATTTATCCAGAAATGACCCAAATTGATATTACAGGACCCCATCAAGTCTTTGCTTTTATGCCTAACACTCAGATTTATTGGTTGTGGAAAAAAATTGAACCAGTCAGAAGCAACGATGGCTTAACCATAATGCCAGATACTACTTTTGTCGATTGTCCTACTCTAGATGTAATTTGCGTACCGGGAGGTCCAGGACAGATCGATATGATGAGAGACGAGCAGATGCTAGAATTTTTGCAACAACAAGCTAAAACTGCCAAATATATCACTTCTGTTTGTACTGGTTCTCTAATTTTAGCTGCTGCCGGACTGCTTCAAGGTTATCGTGCTGGTTGTCATTGGGCATTTTTGGAACAGTTAGCCATGTTAGGCGTAGAAGTTAGTAGCGAAAGAGTTGTAAGCGATCGCAACCGCATTACGGGAGGTGGTGCAACTGCTGGATTAGATTTTGGTTTAGTCGTAGTTAGTCAGCTTTGTGGGGAAGAAACAGCCAAAATGATTCAACTTCTACTACAGTATGACCCTCAGCCTCCTTTTAATGCGGGTTCGCCCAGACAGGCAGGAGAAGATTTAGTCAAACAGGTTAAAACTTTTGGTAAAGAATTAATAGCAGCTTCCCAAGCACGGACAAAAGAAACAGCCATTAAGTTAAAAATTGCTGTTTAATTCTTTGATTGTTAAGTTAGGTCGGTCAAATTAAATAAAAAATGAGAAGTCGCGCACCAGAGGCGAGGTATCAACCCAAGAAATTCTAATGAATACTCAGTACAATTCCAAAGCTCGATGGAACGCTAATCTTTATGAGAGTAAACATTCTTTTGTCTGGCAGTATGGAACCGATCTAATAAACTTACTCTCTCCTCAAAAAGGTGAGAAAATTCTCGATTTAGGTTGTGGTACGGGTCAACTAACAGATAAAATTGCCGCTACTGGTGCAGACATAGTCGGGATCGATCGCTCTCCTGCAATGATTGCTAAGGCAAAGGAAAACTATCCCAAAATCCAATTTATAGTCGCTGATGGTGCCCACTTTTCTTTTCCCGAGAAGTTCGATGCTATTTTTTCTAATGCCGCTTTACATTGGATTAAGCCGCCAGAAGCAGCGATCGCCTGTATTGGGCAAGCACTAAAATCAGAAGGTCGTTTTATAGCAGAATTCGGCGGTAAGGGGAATGTAGAGCAAATTATAGCCGCTATTGATATCGCCCTAAACAAAAGTGGCTATCAACTCCAGTCAGAATTAAACCCCTGGTATTTCCCTAGCATTGGCGAATATACAATTCTTTTAGAACGGCAAGGATTTGAAGTGACTTACGCTACTTTGGTGGCACGCCCAACAAAACTGAATGGAGGAGAAATGGGATTGCGTAATTGGTTAGAAATGTTTGCTAGCAGCTTGCTGTCTATTGTTTCTCCTTCAACCAAAGTAGATATAATGACAGAAATCGAGAAACAATTAAAATCGATTCTTTATCGAGATGGCAGTTGGGTGGCTGATTACAAAAGAATAAGAGTTATCGCTACAAAAAAGATAACTTCACAGTAAGATCGCCCATACTGATAACTGAAGAGATAAGCTATGGTAAGAGGCAAATTGGGCAATTAAGAGGGGGCGGTAATGAAAAAGTTTTTGCTGCTATGTTTATTAGTTTTGGGATTGGGGTTTGCTCTGTTTAACTTTAAAGGATTGGCAAACCAGGGAGAATTTGACTCGATTATTTTAGACTTTCGGGAAGACATCCCAACTACTAAGATTAGTGAAGCAATACAAAAAATTGAACAAAAATACGCTCGCCAGCCGACTCTCAACAGTGTCTTTTCGGTTGACGACAACGTCTATGTGGTCGAAGGAAACAAAAAATTACTAAAAGCACTCAAGCGATCGCCCCTGAGACGCAAGACTGAATATATCGAACCCAACTATATTTACGAACATTTTTTAGTTCCCAACGACCCAGAATACAGCAAACAGTGGAACTTCCGCAGTATTAATATCGAACAAGCTTGGGACGACACCAAAGGAGATGGTGTTACCGTTGCCGTAATCGATACGGGCGTAACCCAAGTTCCCGACCTCAAATTAACTAAATTTGTCCCTGGCTATGATTTTGTTAACGATCGGGTTGATGCTTCTGACGATAATGGTCACGGTACCCACGTAGCAGGAACGATCGCTCAATCCACTAATAACGGCTATGGCGTAGCTGGTATCGCCTACGAAGCCAAAATCATGCCTCTCAAAGTCCTCTCTGCTAGCGGTGGCGGGACGGTAGCCGATATTGCCGAAGCAATTCGCTTTGCTGCTGATAACGGTGCAGGCGTAATTAACATGAGTTTGGGAGGAGGCGGTGAAAGTAGGTTGTTAAAAGAAGCGATCGACCATGCCTATAACAAAGGTGTAGTAATTGTTGCTGCTGCTGGTAACTCCAATCAAAATGCTGCAGCCTATCCCGCCCGCTATCCCCGCGTTATTAGCGTTACTGCTACCGATGCTGCAGGAGAAAAATCCCCCTATTCCAACTATGGTGCGGGAGTAGATATTGCTGCCCCAGGAGGTAGCGAAGCTGGAAAAATCTTACAAAATACTATCGATCCTAGTAGCGGACAATCGGTATTTGTCGGTTTTCAAGGAACGAGTATGGCTTCCCCTCACGTTGCTGGCGTAGCAGCTTTAATTGAAGCTAGTGGCGTTACCGAACCAGAAGAAGTGGTAAAAGTTCTCAAACAATCGGTTCGTAAAGTACAAGAAGACCCTCTCAACCATTTTGGTGCAGGACATTTAGATGCTGGTGCAGCAGTTAAATTAGCTCTCAAAGGACAAATTACTTTCCGCGACTTTTTCCGTTGGTTAAGAGATAGTGGCTATCTCAATCCTCGTTTTTGGATTGATGGCGGTGCGGTTGCTTTGTTACCAAAGATCGTGATGGTAATTGGTTCTTATCTGCTAGCTTGGTTTTTGCGTAACTATTTGCCCTTTACTTGGAGTTTAAATAGTGGACTGATTTTGGGGAGTTCTGGGTTATTTTTTCTGCAAGGTTTTTATATTTTCGATCTACCTCAATGGCCTTTTCGTTTGATGGGAAGCTCTTTTCCCGAATTGGGCAACGTTCCTCTAGGAAATACTGCCCTCAATCCCATTTTCGCTAGCATTCTAATTCCTTTCCTTTTAATCGCTTTGTTAGCAGGACATAAAACTTGGAAATGGTTTGCTATTGGTTCGACTTTAGGAGTAGCTTCCTGTCTCATTGTTAGTGCTGCTGTCGATCCGGCACTATCGGTTTTGGGTATGGGCGCGATCGCCCGCAGTTTTCTAATAGTCAATGCTTTACTCTGCGTTGGCTTGGCATATTTAGCCAGTAAAGGAGAAAAGCAACGAGTTTAGATAGTTGCCAGTTAACAGTTATCAGTGACCAGTTATGAGTATTACCGTAACCGGAAAAATTGAAAAAAAAGGATTTGGTTTTGGCACTTGGGCATTAGTTACTTCCGAGGGAACAACTTACGAACTTAAAGATCCACCTGAAGAATTACGTAAATCCCTCGCTCAAGTCACTATAGAAGGGCAAATTCGCGATGATGTGATGACTCTAGCGATGATTGGACCGGTATTGGAAATTCAATCTTTTAAAATCCTTTCATCCTAGAAATATCAGTTCAAATTTCCAAGACTTAGCATGCTACGTCTGTACAGTAATTGGGCTGTTTTATTTCTCGTTGATAAAAGTACAGTAAGGTTACTGGTTAGTATTCAAGGTTAAGTAGCCGTAAAGTTATCTGTAGGCGATCGAGGTTAAGCTGATGCGAGTTGAGGCGATCGCAGATTGGTGTTGTAATCTGATGGGTATGATTCGCAGAGCCAAGCAAGAGGATAAAGAGTCGATCTGGCAAGTTCATACCGAAGCCATCAGAGAATTGTGCAAAAGTCACTACACCCAGCAGCAAATTCAAGCATGGACAAGTTTTCTCAACCCGAAAAATTACCGCGAAGTTATTGAGACTAAAGAGTTTTTTGTTGCAGAAGATGACAAATCCATTGTTGGTTTTGGTCAACTTGATTCTGAAACTGGAGAGGTAGAAGCTGTCTATGTTAGTCCCAAAATCGTTAGGCGTGGATTGGGAAAGAGCATCCTGCAAACACTTGAGGATGTAGCAAGAAAGAAAGGGTTGAAATCGTTACATCTCTCATCCTCATTAAATTAAATTAGTTAAGTCTGAAGGAAGTATAGCAAGTTTGTCCCGTTCCTATAGTTCGCTCGTAGGGACGTAGCATGCTACGTCCGTACAAAGTTCAAAATGCTCTATTATCTGTTTCCAAGAAGCTGTGTGCGGAAACAAGTTCTGCACGGGGATCTAGAGTGCGGCTTGGCGGTTCCCGCACCGCCCCTCACCTTGAAAGCTCCGCCGTTCTCTGTAGAAAGTATTGATGTCCTAATCTATAGTTCCCTTGCTATAAAGGTAGGATCTCGTCCGCATTTATTAATAAAAAAAATTAAAGAGGACAAAATCCACTATTGACTTATTAAATCTAAAAGTAAGTTTGATAACTTGCTCTCAATCAAAGCCAAAACAGTGTATTGTATTGCCCTCAGTTTCCTAAGCAAATTTGTCAAAGAGGAAGAAAAAAGAAAGTCGTCTTTCTTCTTGAAAAATTAACTGAGAGATTCTAAATAATCTCTGATTAGATTTCTGCGTCTTGGCTGTCGTAACTTTTGTAAAGCCTTGGCTTCAATTTGTCTTACTCTTTCCCGAGATAGATCCAGACAACGACCAATTTCTGCTAAAGAAAAGGGTTTCTCTCCACCAAAGCCAAAACGCATTTGGATTACTTCTCGTTCGCGAGTGGTTAATTCTGCTAAGAGAACCTGCAAATCTTTTTGTAAAGATTCCCGCATCAGTGTTTCTTCCGGAGAAGCACTTTCTGTTTCTAGTAAATCTCCTAATTCAGTATCTTTTTCCTTTCCTACTTTAATTTCCAAAGAAACAGAACGAGGTACGCGCAATAACACTTCTCGTATTTGTACGGCAGTCATGTCTAATTCTTGGGCAAGATCTTCAATACGAGGAGTACGTCCTTTTTCTTGAGAAATTTTACGTTGAGCTTTTTTGATTTTATTAAGTTTTTCCGTAATATGAACGGGAAGACGAATTGTCCTACTTTGAGTAGCGATCGCTCGGGTAATACCTTGACGAATCCACCAATAGGCATAGGTACTGAACCGATATCCTTTGGTCGGATCGAACTTTTCTACCGCTCTTTCTAATCCAAGAGTACCTTCTTGAATCAAATCAAGCAATTCGAGTCCTCGATTCTGATACTTCTTAGCAACCGAAACTACCAGGCGTAAATTCGCCTTAATCATATGTTCTTTAGCGCGAATGCCATCTCTTTGAATTTTTTCTAACTCTTTAACCTCACAGCCTACAACCTCCGCCCAACGACGTTTACCTATTGCTAACGCCTGTTTCAATTCGGCAATTTCTATCCCGACGGTTTGTGCCCATCTCCTTATCGAAGGACGATGGCTGAGTTGAGAGACAAGACAGTCGTGAACGTGGATCAACTCGACAAACTCTTGGAGAATCGGATCGCCTTGCTTGGCAATTTTAGCCCGTAATTCTAAAATATGGATATGACGTTGAACTTTTTGTGCTTCGGAAACTTCTTCATCTCTTTCTAATAGGGGAACTCGACCAATTTCTTGTAAGTACAATCTTACTAAATCGGTGGTGGTACGATTACCACGCCGATAAGTATTATCTCCATCAAGACCTTCGAAATCAAGTTCAACTAAATCATCATCAGTGAACCTAACAGAGCCATAGTCGTTCTCTTCGAGCTCCAGGTCAAAAGCAGATGAAGTGTTGTTCTCTTCTGTCTCTACGTATAAAGAACTAGCCAGCATAGCAATTTCTCAATGACGACTTCAGTAAAAATCAGGTGTGAATCACTCCTCACTGAATAGGTTTCCCAAGTTGCAGCTAAAAAAGAACATCACTGACAATTTTTTTTTCTAGGGTTAGCGGTGCGGCAGCACCCGCAAAGCGGGAGCGACTTTGCCTCAAGATTTACTTTTCGATAAATTGTTAATTACGCTACATTAATATATGAGTGCAATTTCAACCTGACTTTCTGGAGAGACGATACATTTACTGCCAGAATTGTTCCCATAAAAGATAATCGTTAATCTTTTTAATAATTGGTACTGCTCAATAATTGAGAAAAAAAATAAAGAGGGCATTAAAAATAAGGCCCTCGGTTTTAATTATTAGTTTTCTTCAGTAGAATATACGTAATAGCTAATAGAAAAATTTAAACAGAAATTGAAGCTGATTTATCTCGGGGATAAAGCTCCATTATTTTTTTAATTTCCTCTGCATGATAAGAGCTGCGCGTAAGCGGGGTTGAAACAACTTGAATAAATCCGAGAGATTCTCCTAATTCTCTCCAAGCATTGAACTGAGCAGGAGTAATAAATTCTTTAACTTTTAAGTGTTTTGGTGATGGTTGAAGATATTGTCCAATGGTCAAAATATCGCATTCTACTGCCCGTAAATCTTGCATGACTGCCTTGACTTCGCCATCAGTTTCCCCCAATCCGACCATAATACCGGATTTAGTATAAATCCAAGGAGCTAATTCGCGAGTGCATCGCAATAATTGTAGAGATCGCTCGTAGTTTCCTTGAGGACGTATCTTTCGATATAAGCGAGGTATAGTTTCTGTATTGTGATTGAGCACTTCTGGTTCGGCTTTAAGGATTTTGGCTAATGCTTCCCAATTACCGCACAAATCGGGAATTAGTACTTCTATGGTTGTTTGAGGAGAAATATGGCGAATTTCTTCAATACAACGGACAAACTGAGAAGCACCTCCATCCGGTAAGTCATCCCGATTCACAGAAGTGATCACGACATGATTGAGTTGAAGACGGCGTACTGCCTCGGCTAAACGCAGAGGTTCGCTGGGATCGAGAGCTTTAGGTTTTTTTTCAAAATCGATATCGCAGTAAGGACAAGCACGAGTACAAGCCGGTCCCATAATTAAAAAGGTAGCTGTCCCAACGTTAAAACATTCACCGATATTGGGACAAGATGCCTCTTCACAAACAGTGTTTAATTCTAAATCTCTGAGAATTGTTTTAACGTTACTGACACGCTCTCGTTGAGGTGCCTTTACCCTTAGCCAATCTGGTTTAGCTATCACTCCCAGTTTGCTCCCACGTTAGATAATACTTTTTTATCCTATCAAGTTCAGTCTTGATTCCCAGAAGAGGCGATCGCTTGTAGTACTTCTCCACAGTAATTATTTATTTCACCAAATTAACCCCCTTGCTAAAATAATAAAAACTATTAAGATAGAAAGAAGTTCTACTGCTGCGTTGGTAACTGCCAATACGTTTGTTGATCTATGCTAAACGTATAAGGGAACCAACAAATTCTGCAGAAGTAGACCGAGCTAGTACTCGGAAATGGAAAGCAGAAAGCGTAGGTACCCACCTGGTTTTACCAGGTCATAAACTGAGGTAAGACGGCGCAGCGGTGAACTAATTATCATTCGATCCCTCAATCTTTCTGATGGGGGGTTTTTGTTTAAAATTTTTTTATTGCTGTTTTTAGATTAATAACCAGAAAAATGTCAGGATTTCTGTATAAAAATTAGCAAGTAGAAAATTAGAGAGGCGCTACGATGATATATATGCATAAACTTTAGCTATTTGATGCAACAAATAAAACTATCAGAACGGCTCAAACAAATACAATTTTTAGCCAATACTTTTAGATTGGATAGCGGACTAACAGTAATACATCAACACTTACCAGCAACGCCAGTAGTTGTGGTCGATGTGTGGGTTAAAGCTGGCGCGAGTGTAGAACCCCAAGAGTGGTCGGGAATGGCTCATTTTTTAGAGCACATGATTTTTAAAGGCTCTTCTCGTGTAGCTACAGGAGAATTTGATTGGGTGATTGAAAATAGTGGTGGCATGGCTAACGCTGCAACAAGCCATGATTATGCACATTTTTTTCTAACTACCTCCGCCTCATATTTAACCGATACTTTACCCTATTTAGCTGATATAGTTTTAAACGCCAGTATTCCTCAGGAAGAATTTCTTTGTGAGCGCGATGTTGTTTTAGAAGAAATTCGCTCTAGCTATGACGATCCCGACTGGCTTGCTTTTCAAGCTTTATGCCAATCTCTCTATCAGCGCCATCCCTACAGACGGTCAATTTTAGGCGAGGAAGAATTTTTATTACAACATACTCCCGAGCAAATGCGCTGTTTCCACCGTACTCACTATCAACCAGAAAATATGACCGTGGTATTGGTGGGGGGAATCGAGCAAGAAATTGCTTTGTCTTTGGTTAATCAAACTTTTGCTGAATTTAGTGTCCGCTCGGAATGTCCTCCTCATCAAATTGAAGCCGAACTGCCACTGACAAGTATTCGCCGTCATGAACTACAAATGCCAAGAATAGAACAAGCTCGTTTGTTGATGGGTTGGATCGGACCGGGTGCAGAACGGTTAGAAGATGGAATTGGTTTGGATGTGCTATCAATTATTCTGGCTGGAGGTCGTTGTTCCCGTTTAGTGAGGGAATTGCGGGAAGAAAAACAATTAGTTTTGGATATTTGTAGCGACTTTTCTCTTCAGCGAGATTCTAGTTTGTTTACTATCAGTGCTTGGTTGGAACCCCAGTATTTAAAAACGGTAGAGACAATTATTTGCGATCGCTTAGCCGAACTTCAGACTACTCCCATCACTGAAGTAGAATTAGCTCGCGCACAACGCTTGCTCGGCAATAATTATATTTTTTCTACAGAAACTCCCGGACAATTAGCCGGGATATATGGCTACTACAATACGATCGCTACTGCCGAACAATCCCTCGTTTATCCTCTGACCCTTAACCGTTTGCAACCAAAAGACTTTCAGCGTCTTGCCAATCAATACCTATCTCCCGAACGTTATGCGGTTACAGTACTTAAACCCCTTTGAATCAAAGCAGTTAAAGGAACAGTAGGGACTTTCCGGCTATTTGCCCTTACACCAGTTAGCAGTCAACAATTAACGAATCTAAAATCAATCTAAATGCAATCTCTGACTTCAACAGCATATCCCCAAACTGTCAATCGCTTCGTTTTTCCTAATGGAATTGTTTTAATTACGATCGAAAATCAAGCTGCCGATTTGATTGCCGGTCGTATCTTTCTCAAAAATGCTGGCTCTGGCTGGGAAAGCCGAGCCAAAGCTGGATTATCACATCTAGTAGCAGCGGTACTTACTAAAGGAACGACTAACTTATCTTCGGTTGAAATTGCCGAGCAAGTTGAGTCTGTCGGAGCGAGTTTAAGTGCGGATACGTCTGCAGATTATTTTTTACTGGGACTCAAGACTGTTGCAGCTGATTTTGCGCCGATGTTACAGCTAGCAGGAGAAATTTTGCGTTCTCCTAGCTTTCCAGAAGCAGAGGTGAAATTAGAAAAAAAATTAACTATTCAAAGTATTCGTTCCCAGCAAGAGCAACCTTTTAATGTCGCTTTTAATCATCTTAGAGAGGCAATTTATCCAGAACATCCCTATGGGGTCTCGGTACTTGGTACAGAAGCTACTGTTTCAGAATTAACTCGTGCCGATTTGTTGGAGTATCATCAAACCTATTTTCGTCCGGATAACCTAGTTATCAGTCTTGCTGGTCGAATCGACCAACAGCAAGCAATCAATTTAGTCGAGTCAGCCTTTGGTGATTGGCAAGTTCCCGACCATCCCTTACCACAAAAAACATTAATTTCATTAAACTCCAATCCTTCTCAACAATTAATTTTTCAAGAAACGCAACAGTCTATTATTATGTTGGGTTATCTGGTTGCTGCCGTAACCAGTAAGGATTATCCCGTCCTCAAGCTAATAAGTACCTATCTCGGTAATGGTCTCTCCAGTCGCCTCTTCGTCGAACTGAGAGAAAAGCGAGGATTAGCCTATGATGTATCTGCTTTCTATCCTACTCGTTTAGATGCTGCTCCTTTTGTTGCCTATATGGGAACGGCACCAGAAAATACCGCGATCGCTATAGAAGGATTGCGTGCTGAAGTAGAACGCCTAAGCACGAATAAATTAACGGACATGGAAATACAAGGAGCTAAAAATAAACTTTTAGGACAATATGCTTTAGGTAAGCAAACTAATGGAGAAATAGCTCAAATTTTTGGTTGGTATGAAAGTTTAGGATTAGGAATTGAATTTGACAGCCAATTTCAGCAAGATGTAACCCAAGTTACCCCGGAAACGATTCAAGCAGTGGTCGATCGCTATTTGGATAAACCTTATCTTTGTGTGGTAGGACCCAACTTAAATTTAGATTTAAATTAATGTAATTGGGTAATTGGTTGAATTGCAAACTGCGAGGGAGTCTGAATAGATTCGCTTGTCAGTTTCTCTAAACAATTTCGCATATTTTTTTTGTTTGCTCTGTATGATATAGGTGCAAACGCAGCCTGTTCTGTGTAGATTTAGAAATTAGTGCAGTTAATCGAGCAAAATTCTAAATAAATTTACAGAAATTAGTCTTCGTACTATACTTCTTCAAAGACTATTTACGAGTAAAATTAATGCTTCATAAAAACTTGATAAAACTATGAAATATGTAAAATACACTTAACAGTAAAGATTAATTATAACAAAAATTAATTAAAGCATTTGCCATCAAGAAAGTAAATAGAACTAACCTGGCAATGAATAATAGCGATTAAAAAAATTAAGTGAAATGAAAGACATTAGTTTTAAATCTCTTCTCAAACATCACCCCCATCATTCTAGACGACAGGAACTAGAGATTAACTTGCCTCTAGTTTTGCTGATTGGAGCTAGTATTGCTGTAGCTATATATATATTATTATTACCTATTAGAACTTCACCTATCGGTGTTCTTCTGTACGACCGCGGCTTTACTCAACCCCTAACGATTGCTCTTGCAAGTATAGTGGCAACTATAACTATACTGAAATATATAAAACTAAGACAAGAATATCGTGCTTTAAGAAGAATCTGGATTGCCGAGCATATCCCTTTAAACCAACCAAATTCCCAAGAAATTGCCCTTTTACAACAAAGATTAGCTAAAGAAGGTAGTTTGGTTGCAGTTCGTTGCAGTCGGATTCTACAAGCATATATCCAATCAGGCGATCGCACTGCTGCTGCTGAATTTGCTCTAGATGATTCTTCTTTTTATACTAGTTCTTCTGAGTCATCATACTCCTTTCCCCGCATTCTCGTTTGGGCAATTCCGTTGTTAGGATTTTTAGGAACGGTTTTTGGAATTAGTCAGGCAGTTGGCGGTTTTACTGGCGTTCTCGAACAAGCGGGAGATGTAGATCAAATCAAAGAAGGAATTACTTCGGTTACTACGGGTTTAGCAGTAGCTTTTGACACCACATTGCTAGCGTTATGCCTGAGTATCTTGGTAATGATTCCCCTAGTTTTAGTAGAGCGTTATGAATCCCATCTGTTACTAG
Source organism: Pleurocapsales cyanobacterium LEGE 06147 (assembly GCA_015207585.1). Taxonomy (GTDB): domain Bacteria; phylum Cyanobacteriota; class Cyanobacteriia; order Cyanobacteriales; family Xenococcaceae; genus LEGE-06147. Next base: position 54,045 of record JADEWQ010000013.1, read on the forward strand.
GTATTGACGTTTTCATTAACGATAAATTACTGCCTCGATTGCAAACTAAAAACAAAGATTTGAGCGCTGAGACAATTAATAACGCAGTTAAAGGAGCAATTGACGAGCACTTCCCCAATCCAGAAACTTTAGTAGAACCCGCTCATCAATATGCTCGAGAGGCAGCGCAAAAATTAGCTACGGGTTTTCTCACCGAGATCGCTAAAATACAAGATATTAGCTCTCAAGTAATCGAACAAGTAGCTAACGTGAGAGAAATAGCAGCCAAAGATCGTCAAGAATTTATGACCTTTTTTGGACAACAGCACCAAGCCAATCAAGAGTTAATCGAGCAAATTAAAAATACGGTAGAAGAGATTAAAGCGAGAAATCAATCTGTTGCCAATGGCTTAAGCGATCAAACTCGGGAAATTAGACAACAGCTAGAACAATTGACAAGTGTCTTAGAAAACCGAGTCTCTGCTTTAGAAAAAGCTACCAGTAAAATTACCGATCTCCAGCAACTTCAACATAATCTCAATAATAGCCTGCAGTCTTTGGAAAAAGCAGGACATTTAGAAGAAGTGTTAGTAGGCGTAAAAGATAACTTGGCTCGACTTCAACCCCTATTACAACAAATGAATAAGCCTCGTCGCATTACTTTTATCGAACAAGATAATGGAAACATTCCTCTCTAACATTTCAAAGTAAATAAAAATTATAGGATTGCCAGAGGAAATGAGGAGAAGACAACGTCGGAAACTAGAAGAAAGTAGTATCAATTTGGACTCCTTTTTAGATATCCTGGCGAATACTATGGGAGTTCTGATTTTTATTACTTTGTTTGCCGCTACTCAAGTTTTTAATCAACAAGAAGTAACTATAGTTGCTGAGTCAGAACAAGGAGAAAATCGTGCTAAAAATCCTCGCTACATCGAATGTCGTGTTGATGGTGTAGTTCTCTATCCCAGTGAAGAATTTGTACCAGAAGCAAGATTAAAAGATCCTAAATCCCCATTACAAAAGTTGATAACACAAGTCAAGAATAATCGCGATCGCGAGTATCTGATCGTTGCCGTACGTCCAGATGGAATAGACTTATTCAATCAAGTTCGTGAATTGGTTGAAGGCGAAAAAATAGATATTGGTTACGAACCAATTGATTCGGGTTGGAAACTAACAATTGAAGGAAATTTGACAAATGAGGAGAAGAACGCGCCGCAGAATAGCTCGTCCCAGTCTAAATTATGACTCTTTTCTAGATACTCTCACTAATACACTGGGAGTATTAATGTTTATCTGCCTCTTTACTAGTTTAATTGCCAGTCAAAGCAATTCTAATGCTGTTGTCCGTACTCCTTTAGTTTCAGACACCAAAAAAACACCTCGTTTCTTTGAAATCCGAGATAATAATGTTACGTATATCGATGATGAAAAAATCGGCAAAGAAATAGAGCAGCTGACAGTCAATCTTCCTGCTTGTAACCGACCTAATCTTCCCACAAATTCAAACCCTTCTCTTTATCAAAATTATGCCGAGCAATTTAGCTATTATCGCGATTGTCTCAGAAGTAGAGCAAGCCGATTAGTTAATTTTCAGAGCCGAACCGAGTACTATAATGTCTCTATGGTCAATGCCAGTACTTTTTCCTTATTGTACGAACCAATCGACGGTAAAGTGGGAGAATCAAAAGAAGAATTAACCATAGAAAACTCAGAATTTAACCAAATCCTCGCAAAATTAGACCCCACAAAGGATTATCTTGCCTTTATTGTCAGACCTAACAGTTTTGCTACTTTTAGGGAAGCAAGAGAACAAGCTTGGACAAAAGGATTTAATGTGGGCTGGGAACCTCATAAGATTGAAACACCTATAATCTTCGGTTCGGGCGGAAGAGCGATCGGCGTACAATAGGGTAACTGGTGTTCTCGCCTAGCCATTTGTGTCTCTTAAAATATTTCTAGGGAGAAAATTATCTAAGAGGAAATCAGGAGTCAGAATTCGCCCATTCAAAAGTAAAGTTTTTAATTAGTGGTGGGTCTTTTACCCTCGCTAATTATCTCCTGACTCCTGGCTCGGTGAATTGCTGTCTCCTTCTTCAAATTTTTTGAGCTGGAAATTATGAGAACTATAGCTAATTTATTGAATTCCTTAATTATGGCTGGTTGGGTTGGAGCGATCGCCATCTTTTCTATTCAGAATATTCAAGCAGTATCGCTGCGATTTCTTGGTTTTCAATCGATCCAAATTCCCGTTGGCGTTCTCCTTGCCTTTTTTGCAGGAATTGGTATGGTGTTGGGTTCACTTTTGCCTCTGCTTTGGCAGCGACGGAGAAGAGTTAAACGTAGCTATTAAATTGTATTAATAATTATTAGTAATTCAAAAAAACACAAAACAATGGGGATTGACCAGAGAGAATATCGCCAACGTCGAGAACAGTTAATGGCTAAGATTGGCAATGGAACGGCGATCTTTCGCAGCGCGCCTACTGCGGTAATGCACAACGATGTCGAATATGTCTACCGTCAAGATAGCGACTTCTTCTATCTAACAGGATTTAACGAACCAGAAGCGGTAGCAGTACTTGCTCCTCACCACGAAGAACACCGTTTTGTCTTATTCGTTCAGCCAAAAGACTTGGAAAAGGAAACTTGGACGGGATATCGTTGCGGTGTCGAAGCAGCCAAAACAGTCTACGGTGCTGATGAAGCATACTCGATAGATGAACTAGACGAAAAGTTACCTCAGTATTTAATTAAAGCCGACCGTATTTATTATCATTTGGGACGCGATCGCATTTTTAATAATGTCATTCTCTCTCATTGGCAAAGATTGATGGCTGGCTACCAAAAACGGGGTACCGGACCAATCGCTCTGGAAGATACTCATCCCATCTTGCATCCAATGCGGTTGGTTAAAAGTGAAGCCGAACTGGAGTTAATGCGCAAAGCTGCTGCCATTTCGGCTCAGGCTCACAATCGAGCGCGGGAATTTGCTCGACCAGGACGTTACGAATACGAAGTCCAAGCAGAAATTGAACACACCTTTCGTCAGGAAGGGGGTATTGGACCAGCTTACCCTTCTATTGTTGCTTCTGGTGCCAATGGTTGTATTCTCCACTACATAGAGAATAATTGCCAGATGCAGGATAATGAGCTATTGCTGATTGATGCTGGTTGTTCCTACGGCTACTACAACGGTGATATCACCCGTACTTTTCCCGTTGGCGGTAAATTTACACCCGAACAAAAGGCAATCTACGAAATTGTCTTAGAAGCGCAATTAAAAGCCATCGAGGAAGTGAAACCGGGAAAACCTTATAATGAGTTTCACGACATGGCTGTCTGCGTTATTGTCAAGGGGTTGCTCGATTTAGGACTGCTAAGAGGAGACCTAGAAGAAATTATTAAAGAAGAAAAATATAAACCTTTCTATATGCACAGAACCGGACATTGGTTAGGATTAGATGTTCACGATGTCGGTGTATATAAGCACAATGAAGAAACTTGGCAAACACTGCAACCGGGTCAAGTTTTAACAGTAGAACCAGGAATCTATATTTCTCCCCATATTAAACCCACTGAAGGACAGCCAGAAGTACCGAAAAATTGGCGCGGTATTGGCGTGCGAATCGAAGATGATGTGCTAGTAACCGCAAGCGGAAACGAGATTTTAACCTCTGCCGTCCCTAAATTAATAGAGGATATAGAAAGCGTATAATCCAAAATAAATAAGGGAATAGAAAATGAAGAACGGCGGAGGTGCGCCTTCAGCGGATGCGCGACGCACCGCTGTTCTCGTAGGGTTCATAATGCCGCCCACAGATGGCGGCAGAGATTCCTTCGCTCCGCTCAGGAGCGGTTGCTTACCTGAGCGCGCACGGAGCCTTACAAGCGGAGTCCTGGGGGGCGAATTTATTTCGCGCCATTGAAGCACGTGGCGAATTCGATACGGACCCTGCGGAAACGCCCGACAGCCCCTCAATTTCAGACCTCCGTGCGGAAACAAGAAAATCTCTACCCGCACCACAGCTCCTTGGGAACAGGTCTAATGCTGAGTCTATGAAGATGAAAACTGCTATAAACAGTCTTCAGTTATCAGTTATCAGTTTTTTTCAATAGTGACTGATGAGTGCTCATTACTAACTGAATTTTACCCCTTAACCTTTACCCAAAATACAAGGAAGGTTAAAAGCTTCGAGCAAAACTGTTATATAACTGTCAGCCTTATTGGAATGGCAAATGGCTGTAAGTTGTGGCTAACAAGATTGAGGTAGTTGAAACAAAACATGGGAAGATGGGAAAACAGTTACCAGTGAACAGTAAGCAGTCAACAAAAAATAAATACTCCTGACTTCTTCCTGTACGGGCGATTGACCCTCACCGTCCGCCGTAGGCGCACTAAAGAGCGAAGGTGCAGCGATCCCGCAGGGTGACGAAGTCTAGCGGTCTCGCCAAAGGCGAGGCACTACGGGATCGCCCCTGCTAATAACTGGTAACTGATAACTGATTTTTATTCCCAATTATCAATTACTTAAATTAATAATCCGCAATTTAACAGCTAACATTTATCAAAAATGAGCATTACACCGGAATCTGTAAATCAGCTACTCCATTCAGAAAATCTTGGCGATCGCATCAGAGGTTTGAATCAACTGAGACAAATGGAACCAGAAGTGGCATTTGAGCTGATTCAACCACTGGTGACCGATCGAAATACCCGCGTGCGCTATGTGGCGATCAGTCAATTGGATACCATTGGTCAGCAAGATTTAGCTCTTTCTTTGCAATTGCTGCGCGATCGCCTGCTCAACGATCCCGAACCCGATGTCCAAGCTGCTGCTGCCGATGCCATTGGGGGACTTAGGCTTACCGAAGCCTATGATGATTTGGAAAATTTATACCACCAAACTACGGAATGGTTGATTCAGTTTAGCATCATAGCTGCTCTGGGGGAATTGGGCGAACCTCGCGGTTTTGACCTCCTCCGGGAAGCTTTAAATTCTGATAACGATTTAGTGCAAACAGCTGCTATCAGTGCTTTTGGTGAATTGGGAGATTCCCGTGCCGTTCCCTTACTCATTCCTTTTGCCAATCATGAGGACTGGCAAATACGTTATCGTCTGGTACAAGCTTTGGGAAGATTAGGCGGTTCCGAGGCACGTTCAGTTCTTGAAAAGCTAGCTGAAGATGAAGTAGAACAAATTGCTCGAGAAGCAAAAAATCATTTGTAGGCAAAGAGATGAGGAGTTATTGGTAAGAGTTTTTTAGTGGTTTAATTAAATTATCATTTCTGACTATTGTAGGAAATGGCTTGACAGCTTACCTTTTTTAGGGTAAACCCAGAGCGAGTAGATCCTACAACTACCTGTAACAATGATACTCCTGCACGTAAACCGCTATTTGATTACCAGTTTTTTCTTGGCTAGCTTGACCTTTATCCCCGCCGTAGTTGCTAGAGCCAATCCTTCGCTCCTCATTAGTCAGCAAAATACTCGGCAGCTTAACGAACTATTGCGGCGGGGAAAAGAATATGTGGATGCTGGAGATTACGCTAATGCTATAGCGATCTATCAACAAGCTGCTTCTATCGATAACCAAGATCCCAAAATTTTTTCAGGAATTGGTTATCTCTACGCTCTGCAAAAAAATTTTACTGAAGCAGCACGAGCTTACGAACAGGCGATCGCTCTCGAACCGAATAATGCAGAATTTTATTACGCTTTAGGTTATAGTTTCGGTCAAGCTGGCGATAATGTTAGAGCAGCACGAGCTTATGAAAAGGCGATCGAACTAGCTCCCGATAATCTTCAAAATTATATTGGCTTGGGAGTTGTGTTGCTGCGGCAAGAAAAATACGATCGAGTGATAGACACTTATTATCGGATTCTTACTCTCGAACCGGGGAATAGAGAGGCTTATGAAATAATGGGTACTGCTTTGCTCAAGCAGGAACGCTATCTAGAGGCAATTGAATTTTTACAAACCGCAGTCCAAAGATATCCCAACCAAAGTAATTTGCAACTGCAACTAGCGGTAGCATTTCTCAGTCAAGGAGAATTAGATGCAGGATTAAAAGCTCTACAAACAGCCGAAAAACTAGACCCAAACAATCCTCTGATTCACTTAAAAATTGGCAAAATTTGGCAACTGCAAGGAAAATTAACCGAGGCATTAGAAGCCTATCACCAAGTAGTTGCACTCCAACCCGACTCGCTTGAAGCTCAAACAGAAATTGGTCAGATTTTACTGACTCAGAAAGACTATCTGCAAGCGATCGTCGTTTATCGTCGTTTGATAGAACTGTCTCCAGATGATGCTTCTGCTTACTACAATCTAGGCATAGCCCTCAAAGAAAGAGGTAGAAGTAGAGAAGCAATTGAAGCTCTAACTAGATCGCGATCGCTCTATCAAAACCAAGGTGATAATACACAAGTAAATCAGATAACTACTTTATTAGAACAGTTACAGTCGTAAAATTTTTTTAAATGAACTATCCCGAGCAGCGAATTTAAGGTGTTCTGCGATCGCTTATCGCTTGAGGAGAGGCATCTTGTGGTTAAAAAGGTTTTCTATCTATGCTTAAGATGCGATCGCCTGCCTGCAATCCTGTCTTGACCGCAGAAAAACCTTTTAAAATAGCTTTGATAAAGGTTTGACCATTAATGTCTTCAGTATAGATGTCAATTTCATAACTAATTTTTGAGAAATTTTGTCAATAGCTTGTTGTATTTTGGAATAAGAAACTCAAATCGATGCAACTATATCTAAGATAAACATGGCAATTACTCTCTGCGATCGCGATTACTCAGAGTTATTTGAGGAAGCAATTCAAAACGGCGAAATTACCTGCCAGTCGAATGAATTTGAAACCGTTTGCGAGTATCCGCCACAGCTCGCTCAAGGCTATTACCAAAGCCTTCAACTCCGTCCTGGTCTAGAGCTTTCGATCGCCGATCGCCTCAGTCGGGAAGATCTAATCCTCAAGATACCAGAGTGTCAGTGGCCTGTAGGCTCCTTTTTTCATATTTCAGGAAATTACCGGTGTGATTGTGGAACCTACGTCGATCCGGGACATAATACCCTGACTGGCAGTTACGCTGCACCAAAAGAAACCTATGAGTATCTGACGGGAGAGCATCTCAAGAGCGTCTATATTCGCATCGATTCACAACTATTTGGAGAATTAGTCATTGGTCAATTAGAACAGTTACCGCTAGCTTTGGAACCGTTGGTTGAGGAGGTCGAGGAGCTAATTAACTTTGCAGGGATCGTCACCCCATCGATGCAAGTCGCTTTACAGCAAATTTGGTATTGTCCCTATCAGGGGATGTTCAAACGACTGTATCTCGAAAGTAAAGTACTAGAATTGCTGGCGTTGCAGTTGATACAGTTGGTCGATAGAGAAAACGTGCTTCGCTCCTATGGCAATCTCCGAGGTCACGATCTTGACTGTATTTATCATGCGAAAGAGATTTTAACTCAGAATTTAGATAATCCTCCTTCACTCCTTGAGTTGGCACGGCTGGTGGGATTGAACGATCGCAAACTCAAACAAGGGTTTCATCAGGTGTTTAATACCACGCCATTTGCTTACTTACGTCACTATCGATTAGAATGGGCACGGCAATTGTTAATGGATTCAGAAATCTCAATCGAGCAGGTAGCAAAAGCGGTTGGTTATAGAGATCGCAGTCGGTTTGCAGCGGCATTCCGGAAGCAATTTGGGATTAATCCGAAGTCTTATCAATTGCAATATCGTCAAAGGGAGATTTGATTGAGTTGCGGATAAAACCCTGAATTGGTAGCTTACTCCTGCTTGTTTTGAGTAATCTGTGTTTCTGTGATTGAGTTTTAAATAGAAGATTAAGTGTTTTACAGTGTTATGGCTGTGGGGTGAACAGCCGTAATTTTAGAGTAACGGGTAAAGTCACTGATATTGAATGTAAGAACGTGAGTTAGTCCATGAACTATCATGGCAGCAACCAGGCGCGTATCAAGTACCTTGACCCCTGACACTCTATAATCCACAACTAAACGCCGCCATTGTGTATGAACTGCTGCACTGTCAGGCAAAAAAATGAAGTAACGTTCTATCACTTGCGCCCTCTGGTCTGTTTCCTCAATTGATAAGCCAAAACCGCTCCGTGTCGTTGTGGGACGAGTACATACGTTCCAAAATTCTCCCAGAATTTGTGACGTGTAACAGACTCCTTCTCCCTTTTTTAGTAGAGAGTATATAACATCACGAACCAGAATATGATTTGGATCTGAAGGAGAGATAAACCGTAATAAAATGTTTGTATCTGCCATGAAAAACATCAGTCATGATTTCCATAGATGCTTTCACGAGTAAACGCTTCTGGTGGTAGAACCGGTATTTTTTCCGCTCGTTGAGCTAATAATTTCATATCTGCTTCCCATTGCTCAGGGTCAAAAGAACGCTTTGTAACAAGCTCTAAAAATGTTTGTTTCTGTGTGTGTGATGTACCGAAAATATCCCTTTCAATCAAATCACGGATATATGCGGATCTGTCGCCACCTTTGTGCCGAACTTGCTCATCAATAAGCTTTAGTAGAGATTCGCTTATTCCAGTAACCTCAATTTTGTTATTGTCCATGTTGTTTTTCACTAACTTGAACTATGAATCTATGTAGACGGTACTTACTTCTACTTTTTAACACAAGATTTTTAACTCCCTACCTTGAAAGAAGGGCTTAGGTTTCAACAAAAAAAGTTGTATGGTATGAATTGGGCTAAATTGGCGATCGCCCTCACTGGAAGCATTGCCAACCTAGGATCGATCCTGATAGCTTATCCTGTCTGGGCAGACAACGATCTATTCAAGTATCTAACAGAAGGATCGTGATATCCATAGCTTTCGGAAAACACCATCACTGAAACTGAGTCAACAACCAAGCACTAACCTTACCATGATTCATCTGCCGAGTCCGTTGAAACGCCTCTTCCAGCAGAGAGATATCCAACCCCGGTAACACCTGGGATTGCCGAATCCTCCAACTTCCGTTATTTTCTACCGCAAACGCAAGAACCTCAACCTTCTGCACATCAATAATCCAATACTCGCTAACCCCTAACTCTTCATACAGCAAACGTTTATTGCCCTTATCATCCAACAAAGAAGTGTTAGCGACTTCAATCACCAGAGTGGGTGGAGGATATTGGTCAAGGTCAACGATTCCCGTTCCCCAGGGAACTGCATCTGCCGTTGCCCCAATGTAAAAGGATACATCAGGTTGAGCCTCGTTAACTCCTGTTTTCCGATAGGTGCAATTATCATGACCATTTAAATCGATGCCTTTAATTCCTGCGAATAAATGAATTGCATAAATAACGATCGAATGATCTCGCGAGTGGTCATTTCCTACGGGCGACATTTCAATCCTCATCTGACCTTTGTAGTAGTAGCTTTTAGCCTTTTCATAGGCAGGGTCTTCTATTACCCGCAGGTAGTCATCCCAGGTTGTTGTTATCCAGGTATCCGTTGGAAGTTGCGTGCTTGATATACTGCTCATCCCTAACCTCCCACTGCCGATTGGGTCTGACAAGATTTAAATGAAGGTGGTTGCTATTCATTCTATGATTTTCTGCCAAATTCATCTAAAGTAAGGTTGGATTTTTATAAAAAGTCCGTCTAGGTCTCTAAAAAGTCCGCCATGGCACCAAAATTGCTAGTAAAATTACTCAACTTCAGCCTATTCTTCTTAAGAATATTTCTGATTAAAGATGACTGAATCGATGCTGCGGAGGGTTATGCGATCGCTCTTAGCATTGATTTAGCGTGTGAAGAACAGGTATGAAACAGTTGTATGGTATGAATTGGGTTAAATTGGCGATCGCCCTCACTGGAAGCATTGCCAACCTAGGAGCAATCCTGATAGCGTATCCCGTCTGGGCAGAGGAGGGAAGTGAAGCAGTGGAGGAGTTAAGGAACGAAAACAACTCTACCTCTCCTTTGTCTGAACTAGATCTACCCGCCAGAACTTTCGAGCAAATTGCTCAAGGAATTACCAGAGTTACGGGAGTGCAGCTTAATCAGACTCAGGATGGATTGGAATTAATTCTCGAAACGGCTGAAAGGCAAAAATTAGTGCCTTTAATTTTGCCCGAACAGAAGCAATTAGTTATCGATATTCTCGATGCTACTTTGGCTTTACCAACCGAGGATGAATTTAGAGAAACCAATCCCGCACCAGGTATTACAGAAGTTACAGTTAAACCTCTCGATGCTACTAGTATTCGGATTACAATTACGGGAGAAAAACAAGCACCTGTTGCCGAGGTAATTCCTTCACGACAAGATTTAATCTTGAGCGTTACTTCTAAAGGGACTATGGCGGAAACTGAGGCAGATGAAGAAATAGAAGTGATTGCTACTGGTGAGGGAGAGGATGATAGTTACTATGTTCCTGACGCTTCAACGGCAACCCGAACCGATACCCCGTTGCGGGATATTCCCCAGTCCATTCAAGTTGTACCGCAACAAGTACTAGAGGATCAGCAGGTAACGAACTTGGGCGAAGCACTGAGAAACGTGCCTGGTGTATCTCAGGGAGGCAATTCATCAACCCGTGGACTTTTTGCAATACCTATAATCAGAGGCTTTCGTGCAGACGATAATATCCTCACAAATGGGTTGAGAGATACCACCAATCAAACTCTTGGTTTTAATTCTGCGACTATCGAGCGCATTGAAGTTCTTAAAGGTCCTGCGTCAGTTCTCTACGGTCAAGGTTCGTTAGGTGGTGTTGTCAATCTTATCACTAGGCAACCTTTTGCAGAACCTTACTACTCAATAGAAGCCTCTGCTGGCAGCTTTAATTTCTACCGTGGCGCGATTGACCTTTCAGGTCCTCTTAATGACAGTAGAACTGTCCTGTATCGCCTGATTGGGTCTGCTCAAACGACAGAGAGTTTTATTGATTTCTTTGATAGACAAGACTATGTCATTGCCCCAAGCCTGACATGGAACATCAGCGATCGCACTAGGCTAACATTAGCAGGCGAATATGTGGATCGACCACAAGCCAACGGTCAAGTGGGTCTCCCCGCCCTGGGGACCGTACTGGCAAATCCGAATGGTGAAATCCCTCGCAGTCGCAATCTTAATGAGCCATTTGCCAAAGATGATACACGTGTCTTTCGGGGTAGTTATGACTTTGAGCATCGCTTGAATGAGAATTGGCAACTACGCAGTGCTTTCAGAATCTCAAATTTTCAGCGGGACAACCAAGTTGTGTTTCCATTTAGTCTAGAACCCGATAATCGTACCCTTACAAGAGGTTATTTTGACGGTTTTCAAGAATTAGACAACTTGAGCTTCGATAATTATTATAGTTAGCAACTTTGCCACGGTCAGTATTCGACATCAATTAACAGCAGGGTTCAACTACACTAGGCGAGAATTCACATCGGAGACAATTTTTGCCCCAGCCCAGCCGCTTGACATTTTCAATCCCATTTTTAATCAACCGCTTGGTGCATCGGAACCAGATGAAGACAGTAATTTTGTTAGCAACTCCTACGGAATTTACCTTCAGGATCAAATCACCCTCGTAGAAAATCTCAAGTTTCTTGTGGGGGGGCGCTTCGATATTGTAAATTGGAGGAGTCAAGATTTTCTGAGCGGGGATAGTCTATCTCAGCAACAAGAATCTTTTAGTCCAAGAGTCGGAATTGTCTATCAACCCATCGGGGCAATTTCTCTTTATGCCAGCTATAGTAAGTCATTTTTGCCACCGCAGTTTGTAACTTTTGAGGAAATATCCCAGCCAGAACGGGGGACGCAGTACGAAGTTGGAATTAAGACAGATTTAAGCGAACAACTAGCTGCAACGCTGGCATTTTACGATCTAACTCGCTCGAATGTCTCCACTAGCGATCCAAACAACCCTTTGCGTTCAATTCAAGTCGGCAAACAGCGTAGCCGAGGCATCGAGCTTGATTTATCTGGTGAAATCTTACCGGGATGGAACATCATTGGGGGCTATGCGCTAACCGATACCGAGGTTATTGAAGACAACACCTTTGAAGTTGGCAATCAATTTGCCAATGTACCAAAACATTCTGCTAGCCTATGGACAACCTACGAAATTCAATCGGGCAGTCTGCAAGGATTGGGTTTTGGCGTGGGAATATTTTATGTGGGCGACAGGCAAGGCGATTTAGACAATACGTTTGAATTACCCAGCTATCTTCGGACTGATGCAGCCATTTTCTATGAACGCGAGCGGTTCCGCGCCGCAGTCAATTTCAAGAACCTATTCGATGTTGACTACTTTGAGTCTGCACTTAATCAAAATAATGTTTACCCTGGCGATCCATTTGTAGTTCAAGGAACAATTTCCTGGCAGTTTTGACCTCATATCAATGCCATTTATGAAGGAGCAGATGCATGAAGAAATGGATGAAGTATTGGATGCAATCACTTCAAGAATTCGTGGGTTTTGGCGATCGCTCCTACCGCAATCTTTTCTTGCTCAAGGGTAGACAACCTAGGAAGAAATGTTTTTACCTAATGCAAAACTCATTTCAATGGTTTTTACCGTCGTTTCTTTTACTTGTAGTCGTTTCCGGATGCAATAAAGTTTTTGTTGATAGTGGTAAGACGACGCTGACAAGTGAACCATCACTAACAAACTGTCGGATGATGCAGCACGCAATGGGTAAGACTTGCGTTCCTAACAACCCCAATCGCCTGGTAACCATATCTGAATGGACTTTGGCTAACGCATTAACTTTTGGCGTTAAACCGATTGGAAGTACTACTTTTTACGCAGGAGAATTTCATCACGATGGATTTCCCAAGTATGCCAAGAATATGACAGAAGGAATAGAGCCAGTAGGAGATCAACTTCAACCCAGCTTAGAGAAAATCTTGCTACTTAAACCCGATTTAATTGTGGGTTGGGAACCCGTTAGCCACATTTATCCTTTTCTCTCAAAAATTGCACCCACTGTATTAGGTCACTGGCGAGGAGGTCAACAATCTTGGCGAGAACACATCGATTTTGTTGCTGAGGTGTTAGGCAAAGAAGAAGCTGCACGAAGAGCTTGGAATCATTATTATCAGCGAATTGAAGAACTGAAAACTGCTTTAGGCGATCGCTATCAAAACAAAGAAATTTCTGTTACCTTTATCACCACAGATACAATAAGTATTCTTTTAAAGAATTCATTCGACGGTACCATCCTCAATGATGCGGGGTTATAAGCGCCCTCAAGCTCAAAATATAATTGCAGAACTTCCCAGAATCGACATTTCTGAAGAAGAGTTAGAGAAAATAGATGGTGACATCTTATTTTTAGTTACTGGAGATGTGAATAAGAATGAATTTTTAAAAAGAATTCAAGAAAGACCACTTTGGAAAAACCTTCGAGTAGTACAACAAAACCGCGTGTATTATGTGGATGCAGCAACATGGGTGATAGGCAATTTGCTCTCAGCTGATGCTGTAATTGATGATTTATTTAAGTACCTTGTCCACATTCCCTAAATCATGCCCAAACATACCTTATTCGTCTGCAAATCCTGCCACCGCTCCTCCGAAGCGTGACCAGAAAATCCCCTGAAACCTACTAAATTACTTGATTCGCGCCTCTAACCAAGCCGGCAAATCAGCCACACTGGTAAAATCTAGCAATGCTTCCCCCAATTCTTCTAACATCGGCAACGGCAAATCCGCAACCAAAGCACGCACCTCCTGGGGAAGTTCTCCAAATCGCCTAGTCAACAGTCGGGTAACGAAGTTAATAGCCTCTTCCCTCCGTCCTTCTTCTCGTCCTTCTTCTCGTCCTTCCTCCTTAATTTCTCGATAAACCCTCGTTTCCTTTAGCGTTATGTCTAACATCGACTCTATCTCCCTTCGGCTTAATTGTTCAAACCGATATGCCACGATCGTTGTAATTATTTCAATTATCGCACGGCTATCGGGTGGTGCTAATTCAGCACGAGTTCGGCTCAACAAATACCTGGCTTCTTGTGGTGCTTGTGATTCTTCTACAGTAGTTAACACCATTACCGCCACCCACAAAGGCAAGGAGCGAATATCTCCCAACTCATCTAAATACACCCGATGTACTTGGTTACTGTTGAGCAAGCCTCGATGGGGATAAATATTACTTTGTTCGACACTGCGAGAAGGGTAAATGATGACTGCTTGCCAATCGCTAAATCTGTCGCGGTTGCGGTAGAAATACAGTGAAGATTCTGCAAATACCCTTTCATACAGCTTTTCGTCTTTTTGGAATTGTACCTCACAGAAATACACCACTCCAGCATCTGCGTTTTCTGGTGGGAGAAACACTCCATCAATTTCAAACTTAGGTTCCTTAACAGCTACCGAATCAAATTTGTATTCACTCGCATTGGCTGGAGGATTGGTCAATAGTTCAAAGAGTAAAGTGGGAGATTGTTGAAATAGTTTATAAAAAATCGAATCCCGCCGCATGAAGCATTCTCGTGAAACCTTAACCTATGGAATATCTAAGCACATTTTCCCTAATATCCCTATTTCATTACCGCTAAACCCATGTCCAAACACACTTTATTCGTTTGCAAATCCTGTCAACGTTCTTGCCAAGAACGACCAGAAAATCAACCTTTCGACGGCACTGTTTTACTTAACCAACTGAAGACTTGGTGCAATGAAAACTTCTCCTCTGACGAAGTTGAAATTCAGCCAGTAGGCTGTTTGTGGGCGTGCAGTCAAGGCTGTGTTGTCGCGGTATCTAGCCACGATAAACCCACTTATTTGTTTGTCAATCTTACACCTGAAGAAAGCGCAACAGCTTTACTAGAATTTATGCAACTATATATCAAAAGCTCTCAAGGGGCTGTAGTTTGGAAACAGATTCCTGAACTATTACAGTCTGCTATTTTCGCCCAAATTCCGCCACCAGAAGGATCGCGATCGCCAAAGACTTAACCAAGTGTTTCTAACCACGAGTGCAAATCAGCCACACTGGTAAAATCCAGCAATGCTTCCCCCAATTCTTCTAATTGCTCCAAGGATAGAGTTTCAATCTGCTCGCGCACCTGTTGAGGTAATTCTCCTACCCGTCGAGTTAGTTGACGGAGAATGAGGGTGAGAGCTTCTTCTTGCTTAATTTCCCTGTAAACTCGTGTTTCTTGAAGTGTAATTCCTAACATTTTTTCTACCTCTGTGCGGCTAAGTTGTTCAAACTTGTACACCATGATCGTTATTACTAACTCAATTATGGCGCGACTTGTAGTTTCCGGTTGCTCGACAGCAGAACGCTCAAGCAAATACCTGGCTTCTTGTGGTGCTTGTGATTCTTCTACAGTAGTTAACACCATTACCGCCACCCACAAAGGCAAGGAGCGAATATCTCCCAACTCATCTAAATACACCCGATGTACTTGGTTACTGTTGAGCAAGCCTCGATGGGGATAAATATTACTTTGTTCGACACTGCGAGAAGGGTAAATGATGACTGCTTGCCAATCACTAAATCTGTCGCGGTTGCGGTAGAAATACAGTGAAGATTCTGCAAAAACTCTTTCATACAGCTTTTCGTCTTTTTGGAATTGTACTTCACAAAAATACACCACTCCAGCATCTGCGTTTTCTGGTGGGAGAAACACTCCATCAATTTCAAACTTAGGTTCTTTGACAGCTACCGAATCAAATTTGTATTCACTCGCATTGGCTGGAGGATTGGTCAATAGTTCAAAGAGTAAAGTAGGAGATTGTTGAAATAGTTTATAAAAAATCGAATCCCGCCGCATGAAGCATTCTCGTGAAACCTTAACCCTATGGATTATCTAAACACACTTTCTCTGACATTCCTATTTCCTTATCATGAACCCATATCCAATCACACCTTATTCGTCTGCAAATCCTGCCACCGCTCCTCCAAAGAGCGACCAGAAAATCCCCTGAAAGCTACTGGATTAATACTTGATTCGCGCCTCTAACCAAGCCGGCAAATCAGCCACACTGGTAAAATCTAGCAATGCTTCCCCCAATTCTTCTAACATCGGCAACGGCAAATCCGCAACCAAAGCACTTATCTCCTGGGGAAGTTCTCCAAATCGCCTAGTCAACAGTCGGGTAACGAAGTTAATAGCTTCTTCTCTTCGTCCTTCCTCTCGTCCTTCCTCTCGTCCTTCTTCTCGTCCTTCTTCTCGTCCTTCCTCCTTAATTTCTCGATAAACCCTAGTTTCCTTTAGCGTTATGTCTAACATCGACTCTATCTCCCTTCGGCTTAATTGTTCAAACCGATATGCCACGATCGTTGTAATTATTTCAATTATCGCACGGCTGTCGGGTGGTGCTAATTCAGTACGAGTTCGGCTCAACAAATACCTGGCTTCTTGTGGTGCTTGTGATTCTTCTACAGTAGTTAACACCATTACCGCCACCCACAAAGGCAAGGAGCGAATATCTCCCAACTCATCTAAATACACCCGATGTACTTGGTTACTGTTGAGCAAGCCTCGATGGGGATAAATATTACTTTGTTCGACACTGCGAGAAGGGTAAATGATGACTGCTTGCCAATCACTAAATCTGTCGCGGTTGCGGTAGAAATACAGTGAAGATTCTGCAAAAACTCTTTCATACAGCTTTTCGTCTTTTTGGAATTGTACCTCACAGAAATAAACCACACCCAGACTTGCGTTTTCTGGTGGTAAAAATACCCCATCAATTTCAAACTTAGGTTCTTTGACAGCTACCGAATCAAATTTGTATTCATTTGCATTCTCTGGAGGATTGGTCAATAGTTCAAAGAGTAAAGTGGGAGATTGTTGAAATAGTTTATAAAAAATCGAATCCCGCCGCATGAAGCATTCTCGTGAAACCTTAACCCTATGGACTATCTAAACACACTTTTGTACAGACGCGATATATCGCGTCTCTACTCCTGTACGGGCGATTGACTAATCGCCCCTACTGGTGACTGATGACTGATAACTGACCCTGACATCCCTATTTTCTTATCATGAACATTCCGCTGCGGCAATACTGGAATTTACTCGCCAACTACCTCGAACCTCAAAAACAGCAAGTAGGCTGGCTAGTGATCGCCTTAGGATGCAGCATTATCCTACAAGCCATTAATCCGCTAATTCTGCGTTACTTCATCGATACAGCCATTGCCGGGGGTTCCGAGCAACTCTTACTCCTCATGGCTGTTGCGTTTATGGGTACCGCCCTAGTGACTCAGTTACTATCAGTTGTATCAACATATCTTGGGGAAAATGTAGCCTGGACAGCGACAAACTCCTTGCGTGCAGATCTAGTCAACCACTGCTTAAACTTAGACCTCTCCTTTCATAAATCTCGCACTCCTGGGGAATTAATCGAACGGGTAGACGGAGATGTCAATGCCCTGTCGCGATTCTTTTCCCAATTTACGATTAACGTGGTTGGGAATGTTATTTTACTACTTACAATCTTAGTTATTCTCTTTTTTACGGATTGGCGAGCAGGTTTGGCACTCACCTTATTCAGTCTCACAGCACTGAGCGCCCTAATTCGGATCCGTTCCTACGCGATCTCTCCTTGGGCAGCTTATCGTCAAACAAATGCTGAATTTTTTGGGTTTGTTGGGGAGTACTTCGCGGGTACCGAAGATATCCAAGCCAATGGGGCAATTAGTATTAGTGACAAGTTAAGCGTGAAAGCTAGTTGTCAAGAGGGAAAAGGAGATAAATCGAGAGGTAGTTTGGCTCGTTTCGGGCGAGGGGATTTAACTATCCCCAAATCGCGATTTTCAGGTACAGTC
>JADEWQ010000014.1 GCA_015207585.1 Pleurocapsales cyanobacterium LEGE 06147
CTTTAGAAGCATTTCGTACAGCTATTTCTTATCGTTTTGTTAAATGGCTCAATCATAATCATGACGTGTTTACTGCTTATAAAGCCAGTTTAGGCTATGTTTGGGCTTGATTTTTGTTTGAGTACCGTTAATCGTGGTAACACTAGGATTAATGAACTTGTTCTACAAAGCTTAGATCCAAATCCTGCTGATAAAGTTCTTGAAATCGGTTTTGGTGGCGGCTATCTACTTGCAAAACTCATCAAACGTGTGAGAAACGGCTGCGTTACTGGAATAGATTTATCCCCAGAAATGAAATGGTTAGTGCAGCAAGGTTTAGATTTAGGTCTGCCGTTAGCCAAAGTATCTGCTGTCTTCACGTTGGTTGTGTTGACTCACTTCCCTTTGATGACAACTTCTTCACGAAGGTATACACAGTTAATACAATTTACTTTTGGTCAAATCTTAGCAGTAATTTTAGGGAGATTGCTAGAGTACTGTCTCCAGGCGGTACTTTAGCAGTTGGTTTTTCACACGCAGACAACCTGAAAAAATCTGGCTTTGATCAGCATAATTTTTTACTTTATACACCAGAGCAAGTTCAAGAAGCCTTGAGAATAAATGGATTTACTTCTATAGAAGTATTTCCTAGTTTTAACGAGAAATCAGGGCTTCTTTGTATTCTTGCCAAGCGAGTAGAAATGTTAAATCTGGAGTGAGATAAATGTGGTTAGAGACGCAACGCCTTATAT
Source organism: Pleurocapsales cyanobacterium LEGE 06147 (assembly GCA_015207585.1). GTDB lineage: Bacteria > Cyanobacteriota > Cyanobacteriia > Cyanobacteriales > Xenococcaceae > LEGE-06147. The sequence continues at coordinate 732 of JADEWQ010000014.1, forward strand.
TACGGGAATTTCAGCAGGAGGATTTATGTCAACTCGCACCAATACTTGCAAATCCACAAGTAATGAAGTTTTCTCCAACAGGTATTCTCTCATTTCAACAAACACGAACGAAGATAAACGGCTTTATAGCTTCATACAAGAAAAATGGCTTCGGAAAATGGGCAGTCATATTCAAAGAGAGCAATAGATTAATTGGCTATTGTGGCATCGCAGTAGAGCAAATTGACAACGTGGATGAGCGAGAGCTTGGATATCGGTTAGATCCAGCTTTTTGGGGTAGGGGATTGGCAACTGAAGCGGCATCAATAGTTATTCAGTACGGATTTGAGCAACTCAGATTTCCACACATCCTTGGTATTGTTGAACGGGAAAATATGGCATCAGTGAGAGTTCTTGAAAAATTGGGGATGAAATACAAGAGGAAAACTGTATTCCACGGGGTTAAGATGGATGTCTATCAAGTAAGCGGCGAATCATAACAACTCAGTGCAGCGGACTGCTGGTTCGAGCGTCGGCGTTGTGGCAGAGGTTGTTTGCAGCCGCTGACCTTTACCGTTATCTCTCAATGGAAAAGGTTTTTGGTATTATGGTAGGGCGATCGCTCTGAAATAGCTTTATAAAACTTATCCTGATTCTTCAAATGAATATCATTTAACTGTCTTCCTGCTTCACCAAACTCTGATGCATCAGATCTACTGCCAGTGCTTCCGAGAAGGCGATTCCCCTAAAGAATCTGCTACGCAGAAACGTATTTAAGCCCAAACCTTTGAAAGCAATTCGATCGCCGTTCTTGTAGGGTTCGTTAACGATCTGCAGACCAGCGACTAGGTTTAGTGTAGCGCACCATTCCCCTTGGTACACTAAGACAAGACAAGTTAAGAATACTATAGACTTTAGAGGGAATTTGAGAAGAAATTCTCTAATATAGTGCTGAATTAGCAGGTCAGCGAGTCAGATTGACTATTTTACCCAATCAATCTTCAAATCGCCCCACGACACAAACTCTAAACCAAAGATTAAAAGGAAGAGTTGGACGAGTCAACTTTCAGCCATCAGATTTATCCGAGCGAGTAGAAGAAGTCTTTACAGAACTTTTTTAAATCCTTGAGATCGAGACTCTATTCCTCTGACGACAAAGTTTGGCATTCTAAGAATTAAAAATCATCTCGTACAAAGACAAACATATTTCTACCACAATTAAAATAACGATATACCATTCCACTCGCAAATTAGTATTATGCTGGAGCAGACCCAGTGAAGTTTCAATAGTACGGTAGACGAGTGCTAGTTTGCGTTCCAAGACTAAATGTCGTTCCTGGATTTCAAACTCTTTTTCCAGTCGTAAGTAAAAGCGATCCAACTCGGAATATTCCCAAAGAAGTTCTGGCTTATCGATTACCTCGACTCGACCGACCATTTTGTGTTCTACTGCTAGAGCATTACCTAACTGTTTCAGTAATTCCTCAACTTGCTGTTTGCCCCATTCAGCGTGCTGCAAGCTGTTGGCAAAAGGTTCGATACGCTCGAAAGCACTAGCAATTTTTATCTCGTAGTAAGCGAGAATGACGCTCTTGGCGAGAATATTGGCTACGATTTGCAGACTTTTGAGATCGAATTCTGGCAAAAAGATAATCTCCCCTTCTACTGTTCCCGTACTATTCGCATCGCGATGAAGTTCGACACTTTCTACTTCTGGAGAGTCAAAAGGAACGATAGTCAGATCTTTAAGGTTAGTAATAAAGGTTACTTCTTCTATAGGAGAAAGACCGAATAAAACAACTGCACCGTACCGAAAAAGAGACGCATAACCAGATTCGCCAGCCGTTACCACGAGGGGATCTTTAGCCAAAAAGTCTGTTTGTTCTAATGGTTTTAGATCGAGACTTTGTCCGAGCAGCAAGGCACGGACTGGAACAATATCGCGATCGCTAAAAAGAATTTTCTGCATTTTATTTTGTAGATTAAGACAAAAACAGCCTCCATAGCTTATTTTGCTAGATCGAGCCAAGTTACGATCGCACTAAATAGCCAAGAGCGAAAAAGCGAGCGCACTTGGGAGAAATAAGCTGAAAGTCTCAGTCTAATCTTCATTTTGTTAAAGATAAACTAGTCAATTAGTAATTTTTTGCCGGTACCGAAAGTTTATTGATAACATTCTATAGGGAGTGGATATACTGAAAAACTCTTTGATTTATACCATACAGGGTGGATATCCAGAAAGTTTTTGCATAATAAATAGTTAGCCGCAAGTCTTCGGTAGGGAGGGTATTTGAGGCTTATCTATCAGTTCACCAAAAGCGGGAGCAGCCCAAACAACTGCTGGAAATTGCTAAAACAGGAGTAGAACGGGCAATTGAAACCGATGAAGCGGGAGCGACGACTTGGATAAACCAGCAGCTAAAAGCCTTGGGGGTAAAACTGACATGACGATTACTGCGATCGAACTACCGATGGAAAAAATTGCTGCGTTTTGCCATAAGTGGGAGGTGACAGAATTTGCTCTTTTTGGTTCTGTCCTGCGCGATGACTTTCGCCCCGATAGCGATATTGATGTGATGGTGCAATTTCACTCAGACGCTCACCCTACGTTTAGTACCCTGGATCGGATGGAAGCAGAGTTAAAAACCATTTTCCATCGAGATATTGACCTGGTTACCCGTCAGGGCATCGAAATCAGTCGTAACTACCTACGCCGTCACGAAATTCTTTCCTCCGCCAAGGTGATTTATGCAGCGGGATCTTCAATTCCTGCTTGATATACTGCAATCCGCAGAACTGATCGTGACCTACACGGCTCAATGCTCAAAAGATGAATTCATTGAAAATGTGCAGCTTCAAGATTCAGTGATTCAGACGGCTGTTGGTGATTGCCGAAGCCGCAAGAAAGGTTTCCGAATCAACTCGACAGGCATTACCAAACATCTCATGGCAGGAAATCAACGGAATGCGAAATCGGTTAGTTCATGAATATGATGATGTAAACCTCAATATTGTTTGGGATGTGGTTCAATCCGAGATACCACCTCAATTGAAGGATTACTCCCAAACCTTAAGAGCAGTGAAATAGAACCCATTTGGGATCTATTGGAGAGTTAGCTAGCTGCTAATCTTTTGAGCATAAGTCTTAGAAAACAAAGATTAATTTGGGTAGTGGCATGAGCCAACCTTCCAGGCAACTCTTTGGCAAATGGGTTTGAGCGTTCCTATCCTTTGGCTAGCCGCGTTGTTTTTCGAATCTCCTCTTGTTTTCCCTCCATTTTCCAAGTGATGGTGGGGTATTGTTTACATGGGTATAGCGGTGAAGGCGATCGCCTTCGTCATCAGAGCTGAGTTTATTTGCCGCTACAGTAATAGTACCATTTCGGCTTTTCCCTTTATCTCACCGCTAACTGACTCAGTTCTTTTAGGCGACTTTTAGAACTGGTCGGTAGGATTGGCAGGAGCAATGGTAGCTTTGGGCGTTTTCTTAGTTTATCGCTTTACCTAATTTCAACTTCAGCAATAAAGACTATCGAGTAGTAGCTCTTTCCGCATCAGCAACTTCCAATAAGGTTTTGAGCACCGAATCTGGATTGAGGCTAATCGAATCAATTCCCTGTTCTACTAAAAATCGGGCAAACTCTGGGTAATCGCTGGGAGCTTGACCGCAAATACCGATTTTGCGTCCATACTTTTTGGCAGTAGCGATCGCCTTCTCGATCGTGCGCTTGACTGCTCGATCGCGCTCGTCAAACAGATGAGCAACCAATGATGAATCGCGATCGAGTCCGAGAGTTAGCTGAGTTAAATCGTTGGAACCAATGGAAAAGCCATCGAATACCTCACTGAATCGATCTGCCTGAATGACGTTACTGGGCAATTCGCACATGACGTAAACTTGCAAACCATTCTCACCTCTGACCAAACCATATTTTGCCATTTCAGCCAGTACCCTCTGTCCTTCCTCTGGCGTACGGCAAAAGGGAACCATCAAGATCGTGTTAGTCAAGCCCATTTCATCTCGGACGCTCTTCATTGCCTTACACTCTAGGGCAAAACCATCTCGATAACGTTCGTCGTAATAACGAGATGCACCCCGCCAGCCAATCATCGGGTTTTCTTCTTGAGGTTCAAACTGTCTGCCACCCAATAGGTTAGCGTATTCGTTACTCTTAAAGTCGGACAGGCGTACGATTACAGGTTTGGGATAAAAGGCAGCGGCGATCGTACCAATTCCTTTGGCAAGTTTGTCTATAAAAAACTCGGCTTTGTCTTCGTACTGGGCAGTTAATTCAGCAATCTTGTACCGAGCCAACTCATCTTCTAAGCGATCGAAGTGAATGAGTGCCAATGGGTGTGCTTGAATATGGTTGGCAATGATAAACTCCATCCGAGCTAAACCGACACCATCATTGGGAAGAGCAGATACCCTAAACGCTTCTTCTGGATTAGCGACATTCATCAAAATCTGGGTGCGGGTACGTGGCAAAGTATCCAGAGGAATTTCTTTAACATTGAAAGAAAGCAATCCCTCATATACTCTTCCTTCTTCCCCTTCTGCACAAGAGACAGTAACTTCTTGCCCTGTTTTGAGAACTTTCGTTCCATTAGTGCAGCCAACGATCGCCGGAATGCCCATTTCTCTGGCAATAATTGCAGCGTGGCAAGTTCGTCCACCCTGATTTGTGACGATCGCACTAGCTTTTTTCATGATCGGTTCCCAATCGGGGTCGGTACGGTTTGTCACCAATACTTCACCAGCTTGGAATTGTTCTATCTTGCGTGCATCTAGAATAACGTTGACTTTACCCCGTCCGATCGCTTCACCAACGGCAGTACCTTTTGTCAATATTTGACTTCTTTCTTTAAGTTGGTAGCTACGAAGAACATTTTTTGTCTTTTGCGATTGGACGGTTTCTGGGCGAGCTTGGACAATAAATAGTTCATTGGTAATACCATCTTTTGCCCATTCAATATCCATCGGGGTGTAAATCCCACGCACTTGAGAATAGTGTTCCTCAATTGCACACGTCCACTTCGCCAGGGTTAGAATTTCCTCATCGTTTAAAGCAAATTCCTTGCGTCGCGCCGGGGATACTTGAACATTCTTAGTGAACTTGGTACCGCCAACATCATAAATCATCTCGATCTCTTTGGTTCCTAAACGTTTTTTCAAGATCGGACGGAATCCCTGCTTCAAGGTTGGTTTGAACACCAGATATTCGTCGGGGTTGACCGCTCCCTGCACTATGTTTTCCCCTAAACCATAGGCAGCCGTGATTAACACGGCATTTTCGAAACCCGTTTCAGTGTCAATGGAAAACATGACACCCGAGGCAGCTAGATCGGAGCGTACCATCTTTTGCACGCCAACGGAAAGAGCAACATCGAAGTGGTCGAAGCCCTTGATTTGACGGTATGAAATAGCGCGATCGGTAAAGATGGAAGCAAAACATTTATGACAAGCTTCCAAAACTTGCTTCAATCCGTGAACGTTTAGATAGGTTTCCTGTTGTCCTGCAAAGCTGGCATCCGGTAGGTCTTCGGCTGTTGCGCTAGAACGAACGGCTACATCAGTATCGGTGCCATATTCGTCACAGAGTTTTTGATAAGCTTGGGCGATCGCCTCTTGTAACCCTGATGGAAAAGGTGAATGTAAAATCAAAGCGCGAGCTTGTTTACCTACTTGACGCAGCTTGATGACATCTTCCACATCTAATTGAGCAAAAAGCTGACGTAGCTTTTTTTCTAAACCTGCTTTTTCAATAAAAAAACGATAAGCATAGGAAGTTGTGGCAAATCCGTCAGGAACATTAATTCCTTTGGGAGTTAATTGCCGTAACATTTCTCCCAAAGAAGCATTCTTACCGCCCACTAGAGGGATATCAGCAATCCCAACATTTTGAAATGGCAATATGAATGGTTGTTCGTTGCCAGACAAACGGGCTTGGTTATTCACTTTTGCTTGTACCATGAAGTTTTTTCCTCTAGCCTTTAGGCTTACTGAGTAAAGCTGTTGGGAAACTATGACAATGATGCTGCGATTGAAATAGTTTTCTAAGTTCCCATAGTTTGGTTATAGGATCATAATTTGAGGAACTTGTGAGCAAGAAAACAAATTTAATCAGCCTGAACTCTGTTTTTTAATTTTCACAAGACCTTAGAACTTACGCACAGCCACCATAAAATCAATTTTCTCACCTCAAAGCTAAAGTCAGTTAAAACTGACGAAGTCCAAACCTTGTGATCCCGGCTCCGCCGTCTCACGGCGGAGTACCTTGGACTCAAAATTGGTTAAGCTAACCCATGGGTTTGAGCTTTGAGCCGGAACTTTAGTTCATGGCAAACTGCGTAAGTCCTAGATCTCTTTTTTTTCTTTTTCCCGAATAACAGCAAAAAGTTTATAGGGCTGTTTGAGTCAGTCCATTTTTCTCACTTTCAGCAGGCTGGATTTCACAAACTACCTCATAAATGGCAACTTTGGGAACATCAATAAACAGAGGTGTCATCTTTCTCAAAATTGCCCTATGCTTCTCCTGCGTTTGATTTGCATCCATATCATCTACGCTTTCCCAGAAGATGATCGAAATACCGCGATCGGTTCTTGGTTCTTGCAGGAGATAAGCTCCTTCAAAGCCATCATGGTAGGTGGCAACCGCTTGTTCGTAAAGATGTTGAGCTTCGGAGAATTTACCGGATTTGAATTCGCCGATCGCAACATGAACAAATTTCCGTTTTAAAAAATCATGAAAATCGCTGGTCATACCTCTTGTTTCCTAATTAATAAAGATTATGCAGTTTAAATGCGCATCACCTTAGCACTGTATGGCTCAGCCTCTATCACTACAACTTCTGCTGGCTGCAACGGAATATCGCTAATTACTAAGTCGAAGGTACTCTTACTTCACAGACACTTTTAAGAGCGCGTCGCCGGAGGAAATCTCCGGCACGTTCTCTAACACTGGCGTATGCTCGCACGAGGCGTTCAAGGACGTGAGGCTTTTTCGCGTCACAATCCCTCCCGAGTTCCAGCACTCGGACGGTGAGGATCGAAACCGCACGGGATTCATAACTTGCAGAGGTCTCCTCCGCAGACGGACCCTTAGATTTCCTCCGGCTATAAGCGACCCGAAGCTGCATTCTACAGTTCTGACAAGGTCAGCAGCGAAGCCTGCTTCGACTTCGTCTATATTTTGAAGTTAGCGAAAACTAGAAATTAGTTATGCTCCATAGCTTTCTTTTGTCAGTCGTAGTTGACACTCCCACGTCTAAAGACAGTGGAATTCTTGTATTATAGGGAGCCTGAGTTTTACAACTTCCAGGTTGTGACCTTGCCCTTCACAAGCATTCACTGGCTGTCCGACAGTGGTTTGAAGTAATCAATTCTTGCTTTCCTACAAGTTCTGCTGTAGTTTAGGCTACGTCGCTCGAGTTTTTGCTCTTGTAGTAGCGACTATACCAACTTGCTTTTTAGTTTGCACATTACTGCTATCAAAAACATACAACAGCACCAAGCTTTTTTATATGAAAATTTGTTGAGCTATCGTGTGGGTTACTATTCCTTGCTTGATTGACAGGGCATAGAAGCCACAGTCTGTAAGGAAAATTTTTAGAAAGCCGAGGAGACAGTGAAGCATCAAATCACTCGATCGCTTTTGAGATATCCCAAAGTGGCAGGAGAAAGATAGCCAGGAAAACCTTCTACTTTCTTGAGAGAGTATTTTAGCTTGAATGACTTCTACAACTTTTTAATTGGCAATACCTTTAGTATTTGGCAAGTTATCGAACCATGTGTCAAAAAACTTCTTCTGCCAATCGTTAACTTGTTTTTGCCACTCGCTGAACTGCTTTTGGTATTCGTCAAAATAAGTCGTAAACATTTGACGTAGAACCGCTAAAGATCTCAACCTATTGGGCAGAGAGGAAGCGGGGCGGTGTTTACCACTTCCTTATGAATATATACTTACATCAATAGTATATCTCGATCTCTTGAGAACTATTTCCCTTGCTTTACAGAAGTTTTAGTGAGTAATTATACTTATGAGCGATAGTAAATAACTGCAATAGATTAATCCTTTGGCAAATGGTAGTCTATTTGTAAGACAATAAAAATTAGTACACTACAACACGAATCATTATTGTCAAGAAGAGGTAATAGTTAGTACAAATGGCAAATTCTCCCTCGGTGTCTATCCGCATCCCACCCGAGACACTGAAGCGTATCGATCGACTGGCACAGAAATTATACCCGTCTCGTCGGGTTGGAAAACATCCTAATCGCTCTCAATTGATTTTGCATGCTATCGAGCAATTTTTAGAGGAACACGAGTCTAGTTTTGCAGATACTCTGGACGATGAACAGCCTGGGGAGCTGGAAATTAAGAAAGCACAAGATGAAGAATTTGACGACACAGCAGTAGCAGTCATTCAAGAAATTCAACACTATCCTCAATACATAAAATCTCCTGTCCGAGAGTACATATATTGGTGGTTCGATTATTTTTCTTATATGAAGCAGTTTACTGATGCATGGTTCAGCGCGAAACAATAGCCACTTTAAATTAAGAGTAATAACAATAGACCTGTCTTGAAAGTCAAAAGTCAAAAGTTTGACCTTCATTCTTGGTTGTGAGTAGAGTACAGGTTTCCGTTCCAAGTTCACAGTAGGGATATAGCAGGCTATATCCGTACAAAGCTTGTCAGGAGCGCGAATGAATGCATTGAGCCTTTAAGAGTTTTGAGTTAGCGAGTTAAATACTTTCTTAATTCGAATATTATGTTGCAGGATGAGTTATGACCTTTTTTTATAACGCATCCTGTCTTTTTTTTTGGCAAGATAAAATCAAAAAAAAATAACTTAATTTACATTTGATAATACTGATTCAAGCAAATAGAAACTGATTTAAAAAATGTAATTGCAACTTTAATAAAATAGTACTTTTATTTCTTTTGGAAATGATTAACTACCAGATATTTTCAATGATTAATTATATATTAAGTAATAAAAAAAATTTTATTTTGCTTTTTTTAGTTATAAACAGCAATAACAAGTAAATAATTTTAATAATTATTTACTATTAAATAACTAAAAAATATTATTGAATATTTATTTTTTTATTCTTAATTTAACTCCCTCTTCTAAGATAAAATTGTAGCTTTGTCGTACACTGTCTTACACTGCCAAAATTTAAGTATAAAAAACTATCTCGTGCTGTCAGGCACTGTAATACATGTATCTTTTTGTAGATATTGTTTTAATGGGTTTATTTATTTAATAGAATATATTTATGGAAAAAAATGTCTTCTACCTCACTTTCCAAACTAAGAATTTATAATCATGACTCTTGAGTTTCGGAAGTGGTGAACAAACTTCTGGTATTCCGAGCAAGAATAAAGATGCGAAATGCCAAGGTGAGTCTGAATACTCAGAACCTTAAGCTGAAAACAATAATTTAAGATGCATCTTAAATTATTGTTTATTTGGCATGGTATTTTGCTATTGTTCAAATATCCTTGAAAATCAAAAATTGAGTGATTTAAAACTCCAATTTTTCACTATTTTTTCCATAAATCTTGTAATTTAGCCTCTCTACTTATCCCAAGCCATTGTTATTACTAAAAGTTGAGCAAAACTGTTCGAGCAGTAGAGATGAGTAAGAGGATACGTAGTACTCAAACAATGAGAAGTAATATGACCTCTACCTTCACTGTACAAAGAAATAAATCTTCAGCTAATGGAATAGATATTCGCGGTCATGTATCCGAGCAATACGCTGAAATTTTGACTGCAGATGCGCTAGATTTTATTGCCATGCTACAGCGTCGTTTTGGTGCCGAGCGCTCGCGGTTTTCCTCGAAGAGAGCGAACCTCTCGCGCTTGCTCGAACTGCGAGAAAAGATCCAACAACAACTCGATGCAGGATGGCTACCCGATTTTCCATCTGAGACAGAAGCAATACGCAATGATGACTGGCAAATTGCTCCAATCCCTCAAGATTTGCAAGATCGTCGCGTGGAAATTACCGGACCTTGCGATCGCAAAATGATTATCAATGCTCTAAACTCTGGGGCTAATGCGTTTATGGCTGATTTTGAGGATGCTAACAGTCCCACTTGGGACAATATGGTGTCGGGTCAAATCAATTTGCGCGATGCTGTTAATCGTACCATTGAATTTAGCGATCGCAAAACTGGCAAAACTTACAAACTTAATGAAAAAACAGCTGTTTCGATCGTTCGTCCTCGGGGTTGGCATCTATTGGAAGAACATATTCTAGTGGATGGTCAACCGATATCAGCTTCGCTGTTCGATTTTGGGCTGTATTTTTTCCATAATGCTCGCAAGCTGATCGAAAAAGGCTCTGGTCCCTATTTCTATCTGCCCAAGCTGGAAAATAGGCACGAAGCAGCCCTGTGGAACGAGGTTTTTGTGGCAGCGCAAGAAGCCCTTGGCTTACCCGTTGGAACGATTAAGGTGACGGTTCTAATTGAAACAATTTTGGCTGCGTTTGAGATGGATGAAATTCTCTACGCCTTGCGCGACCATATTGTGGCGCTCAATTGCGGACGCTGGGATTACATATTCAGCTTCATTAAAAAGTTTCGCAATCGCCCTGATTTTGTCTTGCCGGATCGCCAACAGGTGACGATGACAACTCATTTTTTGCGTTCTTATAGCCTGTTGACCATAAAGACTTGCCACCGACGAGGTGCCCTGGCGATGGGGGGTATGGCAGCTCAAATTCCCATTAAAACTGACCCCGTTGCCAATGAAACAGCCCTAGCTAAAGTCAAGGCTGACAAAGAGCGAGAAGTCGGGGACGGACATGATGGAACCTGGGTGGCACACCCTGCCCTTGTTTCTATTGCCCAGGAAGTATTCGACCGCAAAATGCCCGATGCCAATCAATTATCTGTTTTGCGAGACGACATTACCGTCACAGCCGCAGATCTCTTGACTGTACCAAAGGGAAAAATTACCGAAGCCGGAGTACGTAATAATATTCGCGTTGGTATCCTGTATCTTACAGCTTGGCTTGCTGGTTCGGGTTGCGTGCCCTTATACAACCTGATGGAAGATGCTGCCACTGCTGAAATCTGTCGCGCCCAGCTTTGGCAATGGCTTCACCATCATGCAAAACTAGAAGATGGTCGCCAAGTCGATCGCTCTTTTTTCCAAACCATTCTTGACGAAGAAATTGCGCTATTGCAACAAGAGATTGCAACGCAAGCTAGTTGGACAGCAACCTTTGACAAGGCAATCGAGCTGTTTGTGGGACTTGTTACCGCCGACAGCTTCGAAGAGTTTTTGACCTTGCCTGCTTATCGGCATCTTGTCAGTTTCTGAGGCGATCGCCATCAATTCATCTTTTTCCTAGCAGACAACTGCAACAAATTCCTATTGCAGTCTGCCTAGAGGATTTTTGTCAATTTTTAAGTTTTTTGCAGGAGATAATTAGCATGAGTCAATATACTTTTGAACATCTTGTTCCCAACGCTCCTCAAGGACGCTTTAATGGCATTCAAAGGGCGTATAGCCCTGACGATGTTGTCAAACTACGCGGCTCTATTCCCATTTGCTATACCCTGGCTGAAATTGGTGCCAATCGACTTTGGGAATTGCTTCACAGGGAAGACTATATCAATGCCCTTGGTGCAGTAACGGGAAATCAGGCGATGCAGATGGTGCGTGCCGGATTAAAAGCAATCTACCTATCCGGTTGGCAAGTGGCGGCAGATGCAAATTTGGCAGGGGCAATGTATCCCGATCAAAGCCTTTATCCATCTAATAGCGGTCCTGAATTGTGTCGTCGGATTAACCGGACTTTGCAGCGAGCGGATCAGATTCAGCATTTGCAAGAAAAAGGCGATATCTACTGGTTTGCCCCAATCGTTGCCGACGCAGAAGCCGGTTTTGGCGGACCTTTGAACAGCTTTGAAATTATGAAAGCCTACATCGAAGCTGGTACGGCTGCCGTGCATTATGAAGATCAGTTGGCTTCGGAGAAAAAATGCGGGCATTTGGGTGGCAAAGTGTTAATTCCAACCGCCGCCCACATTCGCAACCTCAACGCTGCACGGTTAGCAGCTGACGTAATGGGCGTTCCGACATTAATTGTTGCTCGTACTGACGCTGAAAGTGCCAAGCTAATTACCAGTAATGTTGACGAACGCGATCGACCTTTTCTTACAGGGGAAAGAACAGCAGAGGGATTCTATCACCTAAAACCGGGTACGGGACTGGCTCATTGCATTGCTCGTGGGTTAGCTTATGCACCTTATGCTGATTTACTGTGGTGGGAAACCTCCAAACCTAATTTGGAAGAAGCTCGTTTATTTGCTGAAGCGATTCATCGAGAGTTTCCAGGCAAATTGTTGGCTTATAATTGCTCTCCCTCCTTTAACTGGAAAGCCAATCTAGATCGTGCCACCATTGCTAATTTCCAAAAAGAATTAGGAGCAATGGGCTATAAGTTCCAGTTTGTGACTTTGGCTGGATTCCATTCTCTGAACCATGGCATGTTTGAACTGGCTCATAACTATCGCCAGAGTGGTATGGCTGCTTATGCACAATTGCAAGAGGCTGAGTTTGCCAGTGAATCCAATGGCTATACCGCAGTACGCCATCAACGTGAAGTTGGCACCGGCTATTTTGATGCCGTTTCAGTTGCCATTTCCGGCGGACAATCGTCGACAACGGCACTAGCTACTTCTACTGAGACGCAGCAGTTTCACTCAGCAGCAGAATCTAACGGCTCTTATGGAAGTATCAATGAAGCTATTGACACAGAATTTATCAACTCGGTTTACCACCGAGGGTCAAAAGCCCTTGAAGAAATTGCCAAAGAAGCTTACTACGATCGCATGAAGCAGGCTTATAAAGAGATTGAAGAATTTGCTCGTTTTGATGACGACTAATATCAAACGAATTAGAAGACGCCGAGAGTGGGAAACGCGGCGAAGTAGCTTCGCTCTTAGGGACTACTAGGACTAGGGGACTTTGGAACTGGGTGACTAGGGGAAGTGTTGATAAACTTTCCTCGTCTCCCCGTCTCCCCGTCTCCCCGTCTCCCTGTTTCTTCTCGATTAGTTCTTAGTTTGAAAGATGTCACAACTTGATAAATTTAACCAATTATTAATAAAAGAATTTTATATTTTAAATGGATTGCTATTCTTTTTGCTTATGTTTAAACTGATTGTAGTTAACTCAACCGAAACCAAACACCATGACAACTCTAACCCAGAATCAGAGCCGTCAGTATCCACATCTCCTAAGATTGGTTCAACAATGGCTTGATAATTTAGAAATTCAAGAAGAAAGGGCAGCACGTTTAATTGTCAAGCTGATTCCTGCCCAGTGTCCTTTTGCCCGTGAAATTTGCTTATTCGGTCGGGTTATTTTGCGTATTCCTGCCCTTTGTAAAATTAATCCTCTCTACGAGCAACTAATGGCTCTGAGATTTCGCGCACTTTGTTTTCTCGTCGAACAGTGTGAGTAGGTTCACTTAAATTCAAGTGCTTGCCCGTCCATGTCTTCTACACGATAGTCAAGGGCGCAGCTAGTCTTCAATACACCCTAGCTTCGCTGCTCTGAAATCCTTGTACGCTAACCGCTACGCACCTTGGCTGTGCCGAGAGCTTAACAAAACTGAGGTATTTTATGGTGCTGCCGCACTCGCGCTTTTTTCGACACACTTTGTGTACGCGAGATTGCAACCTCATTCTTTTTATGAAATTAATTCAGTCTAGATACTTAATTCACGAAGTCCAAGCAGGCTCAGTCGTCTTACGGCGAAGTACCTTGGAGCCAATTTCTAAAAAAATGGACTGGATTATCACCAACCCTTACAAAACAGAGCAATATTAGCAATATTATATGAAAGCTAACGAATAATTGTAAAATAGCACACTTTAAATCGCTTCTATCTTTAGATATGTATTAATGAATACTAAAGCTTTTTACATTTCTCGCATTACTCTTATGCTCCTGTTATTTAAGCAAGAATTGTACCAATAAGTTATTTAAGCTTTCCTTGGTGCAACAGCTCTGGTAGATTAGTCCATAATCCCCTGTTTTTTATGGGGTTTAATTTTGGGGAAAAAGTAACCCCAGAAAAGCGGCACTTTGATTTAACTATCTGGTTGTAGTAAGCGAAAGACGCAATAGGAGGAAACTGGCTGTGTCTAAAAAAACTGTAGCAAATTTATCAGAAGCCGATGTAGCAGGAAAAAGAGTTTTAGTCAGAGCAGATTTTAATGTGCCGCTAGACGAGAGGGGAAAAATTACAGATGATACCCGTATTCGGGCGGCTTTACCAACTATTCAAGATTTAATCGGTAAAGGTGGCAAGGTAATTTTGTGCAGTCACATGGGTCGTCCTAAAGGACGGGTTAAAGAAGAACTGCGCTTAACTCCTGTAGCTAAACGCCTATCAGAATTATTGGGACAAGATGTAATTAAATGCGATGACTGCGTAGGAGATGAAGTTACGAATACCATTAACCAAATGCAAAATGGTCAGGTAGTTTTACTAGAAAACCTCCGCTTTCATAGCGAAGAAGAGAAAAATGATGCAGAATTTGCCAAACAATTAGCTGCTAACGCAGATTTATACGTCAATGATGCTTTTGGTACTGCTCACCGCGCCCATGCTTCTACAGAAGGAGTAACTCACTATCTCAAACCCAGTGTAGCGGGTTACTTGATTGAAAAAGAACTAAACTATTTACAAAAAGCCATTGAAAATCCCCAACGTCCTTTAGCAGCGATTATTGGCGGTTCTAAAGTTTCCAGTAAAATTGGCGTAATTGAAACTCTACTGGAAAAATGCGATAAGCTGCTCATCGGCGGTGGCATGATCTTTACCTTCTACAAAGCTCGCGGTTTGAGTGTTGGTAAATCTTTGGTAGAAGAGGATAAGTTAGAGTTGGCAAAATCGTTAGAAGCTAAAGCTAAAGAAAAGGGAGTAGAATTTCTCTTACCCACAGACGTAGTCGTAGCAGACAATTTTGCCCCCAATGCCAATGACCAAACTATAAGTGTGGAAAATATTCCTGATGGTTGGATGGGATTGGATATCGGTCCCGATTCGGTAAAAGTTTTCCAGGAAGCTTTAGCTGATTGCAAAGCAGTAATCTGGAACGGTCCGATGGGTGTATTTGAATTCGATAAATTTGCTGTCGGTACGGAAGCGATCGCTCGTTCTTTGGCAGATTTAACCAAGAAGGGTGCTACTACCATCATCGGCGGAGGAGATTCCGTAGCCGCAGTAGAGAAAGTTGGCGTTGCCGACCAAATGAGTCACATTTCTACTGGTGGTGGTGCCAGTCTGGAACTGTTAGAGGGTAAAGAATTACCTGGTATTATTGCCTTAGATGATGCCTAGTACCGCTGCGCGGAAGGCAAAAGTCAAAAGTCAAAAGTCAAAAAGCTAAAAGCTTAGATAAAACCATTATTTAAGCTGTGAAGTATTAGATAAGCAGACATTGAATTATTAAAGGGAGGAATCCAAGATGTCCTCCCTTTTTTCAAAGTTTTAGAAAAAATATAAATACTATTTAAAAGTGTGTTTCAACATCTAAATTTTCTCCTTGCTAATTAATAGCACTTAATTTTTGGTCAGAAAAGTTATCTATACTGGTGTCAACTTCTTTAGAATTCTCGGCATTAGTTAATCGCGCTACTTGCGGACTTTCTTGACTAGCTAAATTGTGCGGTCGAAACTCTCCCCGCAAACCATAGCTGACCAAGCCCATATATTCATAGAACATTAGTATTGCTTTTCTGCTTGTGGTTAACCGCGATGGAATTGGACTTGGATGGGGAATTGCTTCAAACCCTACACTGCGAAAAGTAAGTAGCGATCGCAACATATGAGGAAGGTCTGTTACTAATACAATTTTGTTTACTCCCCGTGGTTGCAATACCGATGCAGTAAAAAGTGCATTTTCTTTAGTAGTTCGAGAACAGTGTTCTTCGTCTAAGGCTTCATCGGGAATGCCTTTTTCTTGTAATAGCTCAACTATTTCCGTCCCATCTCCACTACCACTGGCAAAGATCGACGGTGCGCGATGGGATTGCCAAAGTTGGGCGGCAACTTCAACTCGCGAGCTTCTAAATTCATGCCCGCGACCTAATACAACAATTGCGTCCGCAGTCGTACCAGGATCGGGAGGAATCATTACTTCCAATCCTTTTTTGGCTACGGCGATAGTCAAAGGAAAAGTAGCAGTATAGTATATTACTAATAATACTACTCCTAAACCACTCCATACCCG
This sequence comes from Pleurocapsales cyanobacterium LEGE 06147, assembly GCA_015207585.1. Classification (GTDB taxonomy): domain Bacteria; phylum Cyanobacteriota; class Cyanobacteriia; order Cyanobacteriales; family Xenococcaceae; genus LEGE-06147. The sequence goes on from JADEWQ010000014.1 coordinate 16,989, forward strand.
CTTCCAACGTAGTTTAGGAATCATCCAAGGCAGAAAAATTAAAACCAAAAGTGGTAACATTACCAGAATTGGAGTTGTCAGCCATTGAGACACCATTGACTTGATTACAAGCCACTGACTAAGAGGGCGATCGCACAAAGTTGGGTCTAGCATCAAATCAATTTCGACTAAAACTGTACTCTCTCTGCTATCTTAATCTAAAGTTTTGTGTAGATCGTTAGCTCACAGAAACTTTATATAGTATAAATTTGTTTAACCCACAAGCAACCCGATGCGGCTCAACAACCCCTCGAGACTCGCAGTCGGATTTTAGAGTCGGCTAAACGAGTTTTTGCTCGGCAGGGTTATGCCAGAGCTATATTAGATGCGATCGCTGCCGATGCTGGTATGACTAAAGGAGCCGTTTATTGGCATTTTGCCAGTAAAAACGATTTATTTTTAGCTCTCCTACAAGACCGGTTACAATCTCCTTTAAGCATTCCACCAAAGCAAGCACAAGCGGAATTCGCTCGACATAAAGATCCGCAGGATGCTGTTAAAACCCTCTTATCCGGACAGTTAAATTACGCTCAAGCAAATCCGGATTGGTGCCGTCTTTATTTCGAGTTTATGGTGCAAAGTCGGGAAGCTGACGTACAAAAAGTCCTGAGTGCGATCGCTCTTGAAGATCGTCAAGCGGCTATCAATCAACTAGTCCGCAAAATGCAGGAGAATGGCATCCTCCGAGATGATGTCGATCCACTCACAATTGTTTTATTCTGGAGTGCTTTGGTCGATGGACTGATTCTGGCTCGTCTAATCGATCCGCAACGCTTAGATCCAGCAGCCTGAAGCGATCGGATTACTCGATTGCTGTGGAGAGGGTTACAACCGCACTTACACCGTCAAAATAAAGATAAGAGATAATGCTATGTAGATTACAAGCTAATGAATTTACGCTTAGTCGAGCTGTTTCTACCTAAAGACCAAGAGGAACGAGTGAAGAATTTACTCGCTGCTCATTCTTTTTTGGGTTTTTGGGAAGTTCCTTTGTCGGAGGAGCAGTTATTGCTAAAAATACTGCTAGATAAGTCCCAGGTAGAGCCAGTTGTCGAGCATTTGATTAAGGAATTTAAGAGTTTAGATAATTTTCAACTGCTTCTGTTATCGGTAGAAGCCTCTCTCCCACGAGCAAAACCAGACTCAATCTCCTCCGATAGTGAACCAAAGCTTAAAACTACTGATGCTCGCATCTCTAAAGAAGAGATTTATAATCGCGTCGCCGCAAGCATTCAGTTTTCTTGGACGCAGATCGTGCTAATAATTCTAGCTTGTGCGATCGCTGCCATTGGTATAGTGCGCGGAAGCGAAGCAGTGATTATCGGTGCGATGGTAATAGCTCCTATATTCAAACCCAATATGGCTCTAGCAGTATCCACAACCTTGGGTGATGGTTCGTTAGCCTTGAGAACGATCAAAGTGGGTTTGACAGGTATTTTGGTAGCTGTGGTTTTCTCTCTTTGCTTGGGAGTGTTATATCCTCTCGATCTATCGATGCCAGAAGTTGCCCTCCGAACTAAAGTAAGTTTAACAGATGTAGTGTTGGCTTTTGCTTCTGGAGCAGCCGGAGCAATTTCTTTAACGATTGGCGAGAGGAGTGCGGTAGTAGGAGTGATGGTTGCCGTTGCCTTACTACCCCCTTTAGTTACCTTTGGCATGTTGTTGAGTTCGGCACTATGGCAGCCTGCTTTAGGTTCTCTGCTACTTTTTCTAATTAATATTACTTGTCTCAATCTAGCAGCGATCGCCACATTGTGGTTGCAAAATGTTCGTCCCTATGAGTGGTGGCAACAACTAAAAGCGAAAAAAATGACTAATTTTGCTTCCCTATTTTGGTTATTGCTGTTTTGCGCTTTAATTAGTTTTATTTTTATGCTGGAGTTTCGGTATCAAAGCAGTTTGCCATAATTTCTTTTCTACTTTATGGCAAACCGCTATACTATTTGCCAAGATAGCGAGATGCCATCATCATTGCATCAGCTATATCTACCTCTCCATCTCCATTTGCATCAAGAAAGCTACTAAGAACGGGATTACCTGATTGACGAGCACTAGTACTATTACCAGTTTTGAGAAAATTAAGTACCAGAGGAACTAATATCGGTAACATTGCTTGTACTGTCTGAGCATTAATCCCTGTTCTGGCACTAATCTGTTGAATCATGGCTTGCAACTGGGAACTGTTAAACAGCATTTGCAATACTTGAGAATTAGCCTGAGTACCAGCAAATTGATTGATAATATTTTGTGCCTGAGCCTCTCCTCCAGTGTTACGTTTTTGCTGTAGAGCAGAACGGGTAAATCCACCCACAATAGACATAGCCGATTGTATAGTAGACGGATTGGTATTATAGCTATTGCTCAGTTGTTGTACAGTATTTAGGATATTGCCTAACTGATTAGAACTAGCTTCTCGCTCGGGATTATTAATTGCACCTAAAATTTGATTAAATAAGCTCATCGTTGTTCGACTGTTTGAGTTTTAGCTAACCATAGCTATGTATATACTAGAAGTTAGTACCGCACGCTGGAATCCATCTTTTTGTAGTTGATTTTTATTTTAATTTGGCAACTCAATCTGTAAACTATCTTCATCGGCTTGAGGGAAATCAATTTCCCATTTGGGAGGATTAGTATAGGTATTATATTTATAAGTTGCCAAACATTGTTTTTGTTGGTTAAAAACTCGAAGAGCGTAACCGTATTCTCTGGCAACTGTACCAATTTTATTAACTAAGCGATATCGCTGCAAATAATCTAAAATAGTCCATAGTTGCCAGTTAACAACTAAGTCGATCTGCTTTAGTTGTGGATAAGCAAACCAATTCATAATTAATCGACCGTTAAAAGGATCGAACTGTTCTTTTGCCCACCACAAACTAGGCACGGTCAGACCTTGGGACGAAATAGTTTGTTCGGTAACTAGAGGCTCGTCAGTTAATTTTGTTTGGTTGTTAGATAATAAGTCCTCATCTTTTATTTCACTACACCAACCAGAAGAGAAAGAATGATTAGTTTGGGCAAGGGTTGACTGAGGAACTAGTAAAGAGAAAATTGTCAGTACGCAAGCTATATTTCGATTATTTTTCATTTTATTCTTCCCAAAGACGACGGCGAGGAGAACCATTGAGGCGTTGATGAGTATCTTGGAGAAGTTTGGGTATATCTAATTTTTCGGGACAGCGGGGAAGACAGTCACCGCAGTTAGTGCATCGATTTCCTTTGGTTCCCGGAAACCAATGACCTGCATTTTCAAACATGCGATAGCGATACTGACCATAATCTTTCATATCATAAGCCACCGTAAGATTACGCAGTCTCAAAACTTCGGGAATATTAATCACTTCGGGACAAGGAAGACAGCGATCGCACTGACTACAGCGATCGCTTCCTAAACTATCGCTCAGATGCTGTTCTAAACGTTCTTGTATTTGCTTTTCTTGGGGGGTGAGAGGATAATCTTCGTCTGCCACTTGGAGAGGTTCTTTTAATTCCTCTGGATTGGCAGCACCGACACTGAGAGTGGTAATGCGGCGATCGCTCAATAAAAAACGATAATTAAACTGTAGAGGAGACAAAGGCTGACACAATTGTCTTAATGTTTCTGGAGGCGTATAAAGTCTTCCTCCTTTATCTGCTGGCGAAATAATAAATACACCCATATCTTTTTGACTGGCTAGGGCAACTGCTGGTTCATTTCGTTGTCCAAAATAGTAATAGTGTAGATTAACAAATTCAAATAAATCAGTTTCGATCGCGGCGATAATTAATTCGAGAGAACCATGAGTAGAAAAACCTAGATGTTTTATCTTTCCTTCTATTTTGGCCTCTTGCAGTGCCTTGAGACAACCATGAGGCTCGTCGAGCCAACTAAGATGTTCCCAGGTATTGATTCCGTGAATTGCCAGACAATCTAGATAATCTAGTTGTAATCTAGCCAGAGATTCATCAATCCACCGACGCATTTGCTTCCCGTCTGGTGTTGGTGGCAGTTTGGTAGTAATATAAAATTCTTCTCTCGGTATCAAACCTTCTTTAAGAGCTAGACCCAGATATGCTTCGCTTTTACCGTATCCTCTAGCTGTTTCCAGATGATTGATACCCAATTTGATAGCCTGTTGAATCGTCTTCTCTGCTTCTTGGAGAGAAGATAAACAGCGCATGATCCCTAGAGAAAAAACTGATAGATGCAGATTAGTCTTCCCAAACCGCCGATAACGCATTAGTATTCTTTGAGGAGTCAGAAGTCAGGAGTTAGTCATTAACTGGTGACTGTTTACTGTTCACTGTTAAAACGTCCTCGTTTGATAATATCTTCTGGTCGCAGATCGGCAACAAACTCTTTAAATGCTTTTCTTTCTTCTTCATCCGCATCCTGATCGACGGGAATAGAAGCATCGGCAATGACTTCTTCCATCACCCAAATGGGACTATCAGTGCGTATGGCGATCGAAATCGCATCACTAGGACGACAATCAATTTCTTTGGTAATACCATTTTGCTTCAAACAAAGAACGGCATAAAAAGTGTTATCTCGCAGAGAATGAATGATAATTCGCTCTAACTCCATCTCCCAAACATCGAAAATATTTGTAATTAAGTCATGAGTTAGAGGACGAGGCGTTGGTTGTCGTTCGAGCGCGCTGATAATCGCTCTAGCCTGATCTTGTCCGATGAAGATGGGCAATGCACGGCGATCTGAACTATCTTTAAGTAAAACTATAGGGCTGCGGGTGACCGCATCCAAGGCAATGCCAGCAACTTTCATTTCAATCATCAGTCTAGCCTCTAGAATAACGTCGGCAGGAAGGAAGTAGGAGCAAAGCAGTAAGACAAAATGAGGAAATAAAATATATATTTCTTCGTTCGATCCGGGTAGCTTCCAGTTTCTCACCCAATTTAGTAAGAATACTGAGCTAGGATCGAGCGTAAGAGTGATGTTTAATCACAGTATGCCTTAATTTATTGTTCTTGCCCTTACTGTTTCGGAAAAAATTACAGTTATTGTAGACCATTGTTATTATCATTCAATAAGATTAGTTAATTAGACTTTAATTCTATCTTCGCTTAAAATGTTCACGGGGTTGGTACAAACGTTAGGAGAAATTTCTAGTCAGAGTAAGTATTTCTTAGAAATATCTGTTAAAGAAGATAATTACTCTATTATATTGTCGGATTTGGCCATTGGAGATAGCGTATCCGCTGATGGGGTTTGTTTAACTGTTGAAGAAATTTTGTCCGATGGTTTTGTAGCTACAGCTTCTCCCGAAACTTTACAGCGTACAACGCTGGGACAGAAAGAAAAAGTAGCAGCTCGCGTCAATTTAGAAACTTCTTTGCGAGTAGGAAGTAAGATCGGTGGACATTTTGTCACCGGACATGTAGACGGTATTGGTTGCTTAATCGAATCGGTTTTGACAGACACGGCTTGGGAAATGCGTTTTGGCGCGCCTCCTGAAATGACAGAACAATGGCAACGTCAAATTGCTCGTTATCTCGTTTCCAAAGGCAGTATTGCTGTTAATGGAATTAGTTTAACTGTAGCCGACTGCGATACCGATGGCAGTTGGTTCAAAGTGGCTGTGATTCCCCATACTTATGCAGAAACCAATCTCTCTTATCTTCAGCCAGGAGATTTAGTAAATATTGAAAGCGATATTTTAGGTAAATATGTCGATAAGTTACTTGCTCATCGTTTATCAATTCCCAGTCAAGAAGAAAATATTAGCCTTGCTTTTTTGAGCGAACACGGATATTTGTGAATACAGAAACCCCGGCAAAGAGAACCGGGGAACTGAAGATTAACAAATCTATTTTTCTGTTTCCATCTCTTTCCTTAACTCGACTTTATCCATTTATCTAGCAATGCGATCGCTAACACTGAAACCTATGTAAAACCGTAGTTTTACTTTTTCGATTTCACCGGGAATCACTAACATGGAAAAAGTTTTTGCTAAAAAGCTAGATTTTGGGTCTATAAGAAGAACCAAGTTCTTTATCACTAAAACCCCTCGATGTACGGTCTACTACATCTACAATAGATGAGTTGACATCTTTAACCGTTCCTTGGAGAGAATCTGTTACACCTTTAACATCGGCTTCATCGACTTTGTGTTGAACCGATTCGCTCACCCCACGAACGTCAGCTTCATCAACTTTGTGCTGAACCGATTCGCTCACCCCACGAACGTCAGCTTCATCAACTTTGTGCTGAACCGATTGACTCACCCCACGAACGTCAGCTTCATCAACTTTGTGCTGAACCGATTGACTCACGCCACGAACATCGGCTTCATCGATTTTATGCTGAACCGATTCGCTCACGCCACGAACATCGGCTTCGTCAACTTTTTCTTGTACAGAATCAATCACTCCCTCAACCTTTTGGGTGACACCTTCAGCAGTATCCTTGACCTTATCTACAACATTTTCTACCTCGTAGTCAATACCTTCTGCAGCTCGATCGCCAATTGCCGCTCCGGCAACTGCGCCACCTACCGCGCCAATAGCTGCACCCAGTCGTCCATCAACTAATTTCCCAATTGCTGCTCCAGCTACGCCACCTCCCGCAGCACCGACTGCTTTAGCGACTGGATGACCGCTACTTTGAGTGCGATCGGGATCGATTTTTCCTTCAGGCTTTTCTTCAACGTTATCTGCAGCTACTGGATGGTCTATCGTTTGACGTTTTACGGGATCGATATTTTCAAATGGTTGCTGGTTACTAGTCATAAACATCATCTCCTTTAAATAAAGTTTTCTTGAAAATCTTGCTTGAGATATCAAGCTGTGCACTCTCGTTCGTATTGAATACTACTCCCAAAATTTGGTTAAGTTACCCAACTCATCCGAGAAAAAAATAAACAATGATAGAATTTCTTACTGAAGTTAACTTGTAATTTTTCTGAATTTATCAATTACAAACTCATCAAAATAAGACTCAAATCAGAAAAACAGATAGAGTTTCTTCGCTGGAAATAAGATTTATTGACCAACAAAAAAAACTATATCTACAAAACAACTGATAAAAACCATACTGACGCAACAAGAAAGAACTGAAAAAATTAAACTGACGGAGCGTATCATTGTAAATAGCGATCGCGCCTAGGAGCGAGTACTGTCGCACCGTACCAACATTACTTAAAATTTTGTTAGCTTGGTTGCTATTGCGGGATGATGGTAAGGAAGTACCATGGTAAGTCGATAGGCGAGCGGAGACAGCAGTGGAAAAAGATAACTCTTTCTCATCCCCAACAGATCCATTTTTCAACAGCACCATACCAGCTAGTTTGATGGTTGCCGAACCAAAATCGACTTATCAGACAGAACCATCGCAGCCATTGTGGGTTGAGATATTGGTAGATTGTCCTGGGCTACAGGGTTTATACACCTATAGTTTGCCAGCAGATCTAAGGGTACAATCTGGGGATATTGTCAGCGTACCTTTTGGCGCGCAAATTACTGGCGGAATCGTCATTCGGTTGTTAGAGTCTCCGCCAACAGAGTTAGAAATTAGTCGCATTCGCCCCATTGAAGATGTTATTACTACTGGATTCTTTCCTAATTCCTATTGGCAATTACTCCAAAAAGTAGCTAAATATTACTGTTGTGACCTAATGAGCGTCATTCGGGTGGCTCTTCCTCCTGGTTTGTTGGGGCGATCGCAAAGGCGCATTCGTCTAAAAAAAGAAGCTATTCCTGCTGGCGCGGAAACATTTTGTAATCTCCCAGCCAGACAAATTCTACGACTGCTGCAATCTCAGCCAGAGGGAGACTACAGCTTTAATTATCTGAGGAACCAAATTAGGGGAGCAAGTAGAGGAATTAGAGAATTAAGCAAGCGTGGTTGGGTAGAAAGTTATCTCGAACCTCCTAAACCCATTCAACCCAAACTAAAAACAGCAATTACTCTCACTATCTCCGATCCGTGCAGCGATCTGACTCCCAGACAGAGAGAAATTCTTCAGGTGTTGCAAAATAACGGCGGCGAGATGTGGCTGACGGATTTTTTAACCATCTGCCGCACTACCACACCGACGCTCAAGCGACTAGCAGAAAAAAGCTATGTTACTCTTCAAGAACGGGAAGTACTCAGACAAGAACAAGGCATAGCTCGAGACAGAGATCGCCCCAAACAACTAAATCAAGCGCAAGCAGCAGCTTTAGAAGTTATTAGTGGCTTAGAAGGATATGCCAGAATTTTGTTGCATGGAATAACGGGTTCGGGCAAAACTGAAGTTTACCTACAGGCGATCGCCCCCATGTTAGAACGAGGTAAATCGGCTCTAGTCCTCGTACCGGAAATTGGTTTAACCCCACAACTTACAGATCGTTTTCGCGCTCGCTTCGGCGATAAAGTTTGCGTCTATCACAGTGCCCTTTCTGATGGAGAACGCTATGATACCTGGCGACAGATGATACAAGGAGAACCTCAAGTAGTTATCGGTACGCGATCGGCTGTATTTGCCCCCTTACCCAAACTCGGTTTAATCGTTCTCGATGAAGAACACGACTCCAGTTTTAAACAAAATCAGCCCATTCCTACTTACCACGCACGAACGGTAGCTAATTGGCGAGCCGAGTTAGCTAATTGTCCTCTCATTTTGGGTTCGGCTACTCCTTCGTTGGAGAGTTGGGTAGCAGGAAAAAAAGGGGATGCGGAGATGCGGAGATGCGGGAACACAGAAATTGAACTAATCCAAAATCCAAAATCTTATTACCTTTCTTTACCTGAGAGAATTGAATCTCGTCCCTTGCCGTCAGTAGAAATAGTTGATATGCGGCAGGAGTTAAATGAGGGTAATCGCTCTATTTTCAGCCGCTCTTTACAAGAAGCCTTGGCAAAGATGAAAGAGCGGGGACAGCAGGGCATTCTGTTTATTCCCAGACGAGGACACAGTACTTTTGTTTCTTGTCGCAGTTGCGGTTATGTGATGGAATGTCCTCACTGCGATGTTTCTCTTTCCTATCACTACACCCATGAAGGAGCAACACAACTGTTGCGCTGCCACTACTGTAACTATACTTGCGTACAGCCGAGTAACTGTCCCGAATGTAGTTCTCCCTACTTAAAATTTTTTGGTAGCGGCACTCAGAAAGTTACCCAAGAACTTAGTAAACTTTTTCCCGAACTTACTTGTATTCGCTTCGATAGCGACACCACGCGAACTAAAGGCTCCCATCGTCGCCTACTGACTCGTTTTGCTTCTGGTGAAGCGGATATACTAGTAGGAACGCAAATGCTCACCAAAGGATTAGATTTAGCTGGAGTCACTTTAGTAGGAATTTTAGCTGCTGATAGTTTGTTGCATCGCTCCGATTATCGGGCAGCAGAACGCACTTTTCAAACTTTAACTCAAGTAGCAGGTAGAGCGGGTCGAGGAGATGAACCGGGTAAGGTAATCGTTCAAACTTATTCTTCAGAACATCCAGTAATTGAAGCAGTGAGCCAGCACGATTATCATAACTTCAGCACGGCTGAGTTAGAACAAAGAGCCGCTCTAAATTATCCTCCCTACGGGAAATTAATCTTAATCAGACTTAGTAGTATCGATCGAGCAGAAGTTCAGCAAACAGCAGAAATTTTAGCTGATGAGTGTGCTAATTTAGTTGGCTCGGATTGGGAAATTCTCGGTCCCGCACCAGCAAGCATCATGAGGATTGCCCGTCGCTATCGCTGGCACATCCTTCTCAAATCTATTTCGCAAGGAGAGTTAGAGTTGCCAGACTTAAATCGATTGCGTTCTCTCTGTTCTCAATCGGTAAGCATGACCATTGATGTCGATCCGATTAATATGGAATGATCGATTTCTTTCGCGATACAGAAGGTGCATTGGTATAAACAAAAAACAGAAAAATATAAAAATAAACTTTAAGAAAAGGAGAAAGAGAAATCGCACATAAATTCTCAGGTCAAAAAGTATCTGATACCTTAAAAAGAAAGAAAGGAAGTATTAAACAAGCGCAACTTCCACAAGAATCCCCAAGTTAGGAGGAATTTAGTGAAATGACATGGGAAGAAATTGAAAAGGGTGCAACAGAAAATATTCCTGGTTTTAAAGTTGTTCGCAAGTTATTAAGCGATCGGAGATTTGCTAAATGAAAGACAATATTATTTTTACTAGACAATAAGTGAAAAGTAGCTTCATACGCTTTAAAATCATCCAAACTCATCACTACTACTGATCGTGCATTTTGCCTAGTTACAATTAATGGTGTGCGATCGGCTTCAATTTTGTTGAGATATCCAGCTAGCTTTTGCCTAAATTCTGTATAGGTAACTGTATCCATAAGTTAAAATTATCTCTTCTCCCTATTAGAGCGCGTTAAGTCATAGTAGGCAAAAGTTGCAGACAAGCGATCGCTTTTCGGTTACAAATTCCTACCGACAATGAGGATGACAAATCTTTAACCTCCATGCTCTTAAGGGTGAGGCGTAATTGCTAAGATCGTTAACTCATCGGGATTGGAACCATAGTACCAAAAAACTCGAAAAGCAGCAGGAGACTTATTTTCTACATAAGCTTCAAAAACTTCTTCACCATTAGGTCCCGATATACTCTCGTATTTATGGGTATTTAAACTAGGATGACGTGAGTTAACCTGCATCAATCCCAGGGTTTTCAGAACTTTTTTGTGCTTTTTCGGATTGGTTTTTTCTAGGCTTTCTAAAGACTTGTTGGCTTCGGATGTAAACTTTAACTTAAATTCCACTAATATTTCTGTCTTGAAAAAACGAGTTTTATTTCCAAAAAATTGATTGTTTTTAATAGACCAAGAATTTTATCAATCAATTCTTCATAAACAGAATATTAGTCATCAATATCTAAATCTGCATATTCAGCAAAAGAACCTAAATCGTTGGTTTCTCCTGCTTCGGCTTCTTCTAATCCGCGTTTTAAGGATTCAAGAGCAGATTGATTTCTCCAAAGCCAAATTTCTTTTTCTGGTATGTTTACGATTGGGTCTAAAAGAATTTGCCCTAAGTCGTTGATCATTACTCTATAATTCTTTTTCTTAGCTACTGCACCTAATGTCAAACGCCCTCTATCATCAACACGAGACGTGTGCTTGATTTCTCGAAAATTTGAGTTGGCTACATAATTATTTACAGACATTTTGGCTCTCTCAATTAAACAATCACAGTAACATAAAAGATTCTAAGATTTGCTTTTCTAGAAGTTAGCATAATTTGTGGGTAAGTGGGTAATACCCATATTTAAGATTTTCCTGAAATTACAAACCGTCCTACAGCAATCAGAAAGCCTCCAATGGCAGTTATTTATTATTATCTCTTTGCTAAATATCCTGAAGTTAGCCAGAGAATGAATTCTCTGTCTTATAGCAAAAGTCCTACGGACTTTAGTTTTAAGCCAAGAAATTCATTTCTTGGTGCAAGGGTACTTTCAACTTGTCCCTTGCCGAACAATGCTTCAGCGATCGCCAATAATCTAGCAAACCTGATATTTGTTTTGCTTTCTAATTCTTTATAAGCACGATCGAAGGCATCTATTTCCAAACTAAATTGCGATCGCTTTGTATTCGTAAAAGTCATTAAACCTGTATAAAACAGCTACTAAAGATCGGGACAATAAACTGTAAAATGATCGGGCTAGAGGTGCAAGGTACTCCGCCTTAAAACGGCGGAGTCTGCTTGCACTTCGTAAAGTTAGTTGTCAAGCTAAAAAATCTTATGCCCCGCCGCGACGATCTACACAAAATTCTACTCCTCGGTTCCGGTCCCATCGTTATCGGTCAAGCCAGTGAGTTTGACTATTCTGGTACGCAAGCCTGTAAAGCACTGCGAGAAGAAGGCTACCAAGTGGTACTGGTTAACTCCAATCCGGCATCGATCATGACCGATCCGGAAATGGCCGATCGCACTTACATCGAACCATTGACACCGGAAATGGTGGAGAAAGTCATTGCTAAAGAAAGACCCGATGCACTGCTGCCGACTATGGGAGGACAAACAGCTTTAAATGTAGCAGTAGCACTAGCGAAAAATGGCGTGTTGGATCGATATGGGGTCGAATTGATCGGGGCAAAATTACCTGCCATTGAAAAAGCGGAAGACCGACAGTTGTTTAAGGAAGCTATGGCGAAAATTGGCGTACCCGTATGTCCCTCAGGTATTGCCAGTAATTTAGACCAAGCCAAGGCGATCGCCGTAGAAATTGGCAGTTATCCCCTCATTATTCGTCCTGCCTTCACTCTTGGCGGTACGGGAGGGGGTATTGCCTACAACCAAGAAGAATACGAAGAATTAGCTCAATTTGGGATAGATGCTTCTCCCGTATCGCAAATTCTGGTCGAAAAATCCCTCCTCGGTTGGAAAGAATACGAACTAGAGGTAATGAGAGATTTGGCAGATAACGTAGTGATTATCTGTTCGATTGAAAATATCGACCCGATGGGGGTTCATACGGGAGACTCGATTACGGTTGCCCCCGCCCAAACTCTGACCGATAAAGAGTATCAACGACTGCGGGATTATTCCAAAGCAATTATTCGGGAAATTGGGGTCGAAACGGGCGGTTCTAACATTCAGTTTGCTGTCAATCCAGTGAATGGGAAAGTAATTGTTATCGAGATGAACCCCCGCGTTTCTCGTTCCTCGGCTTTAGCCTCCAAAGCGACGGGTTTCCCTATTGCTAAATTTGCAGCAAAATTAGCCGTAGGTTACACTCTCGATGAAATTCCCAACGACATTACCAAAAAAACACCTGCTTCTTTTGAACCTACCATTGACTATGTAGTTACGAAAATACCCCGCTTTGCCTTTGAAAAATTCCCCGGCAGCGAACCAATCCTGACTACCCAGATGAAATCCGTAGGGGAGGCAATGGCGATCGGACGGACGTTTTGCGAATCTTTCCAAAAAGCCCTTCGTTCCCTCGAAACCGGACGCTATGGTTTTGGCTGCGATCGCCAAGAAACTCTTCCTTCGCTCGGACAAGTCCGTTCTCATTTACGCACTCCCAACCCAGAGAGAATATACAGTGTCTACCACGCCTTGAAGTTAGGAATGACACCGGAAGAAATCTACGAACTGACGGCGATCGATCTCTGGTTTTTAGACAAGATGCAGGAGTTATTAGAGACAGAGAAGTTTCTCAAGTGTACTCCTCTACAAGAAATTACTGCCGAACAGATGCGCTTCGTAAAACAGCGAGGATTTAGCGATCGCCAAATTGCTTTTGCTACCAAGACAACCGAAGATGAAGTTCGTGCCTATCGCAAAGAGTTAGGCATAACTCCTATTTACAAGCTGGTAGATACTTGCGCGGCAGAATTTGAAGCCTTTACTCCCTACTACTATTCCACCTACGAAGAAGGAGAATCGGAAGTCCAACCCTCCGATAAAGCTAAAGTGATGATTTTAGGAGGAGGTCCCAACCGCATCGGACAGGGAATTGAGTTTGACTACTGTTGCTGTCATGCCTCCTTCGCCCTTTCAGCAGCAGGGTACGAAACTATTATGGTCAACTCCAACCCAGAAACAGTTTCTACCGACTACGACACCAGCGATCGCCTTTACTTTGAACCCCTTACCAAAGAAGATGTCCTCAACATTATCGAAGCCGAACACCCCGAAGGCATTATCATCCAATTCGGCGGTCAAACTCCTCTCAAATTGGCAGTACCCCTCAAGGAATATTTGAACACAATACAGAAATCCGTAGGGGCGTTTCGCGTTCCCGGAGGGGGCGAAGCAACGCCCCTACAGCAATCACGCGAAACGCCCCTACAGCATTTGACCAAAATTTGGGGAACATCCCCCGATTCCATCGATACAGCCGAAGACAGAGAGAAATTCGAGCAAATTTTGCGGCAATTAGATATTAAACAACCTCCTAATGGCATTGCTAGAAGTTATGCAGAGGCGTTAGAAATCGCCCGTCGGATCGGCTATCCCGTGGTGGTGCGTCCTTCTTATGTATTGGGGGGAAGGGCAATGGAAATTGTCTATTCCGACAGCGAACTGGAACGCTACATGACCTATGCCGTCCAAGTAGAACCAGACCACCCAATTTTAATCGATAAATTTTTGGAAAATGCGATCGAAGTCGATGTGGATGCATTGTGCGATTCTACTGGTAAAGTAGTTATTGGTGGCATTATGGAACACATAGAACAAGCAGGTATTCACTCCGGCGACTCCGCTTGTTCTATTCCCTATACTTCTCTACCAACCGCAGCGATCGAGACTATTCGTACCTGGACGGAAAAGCTTGCCCGTGCTTTGCAAGTAGTGGGTTTGATGAACATTCAATATGCGGTTCAAGGAGAACAGGTATATATCCTTGAAGCCAATCCTCGCGCCTCTCGTACCGTTCCCTATGTGTCCAAAGCCACAGGAGTACCCCTAGCCAAACTGGCATCTTTGATTATGGCAGGGAAAACCTTAGAATCGTTGGGTGTGACTGATGAAATCATTCCCCAACACATTGCGGTCAAAGAAGCAGTATTGCCTTTTAATAAGTTTCCCGGTGCAGACACTCTGTTGGGACCCGAAATGCGTTCTACAGGGGAAGTAATGGGCATTGACAGCGACTTCGGTAAAGCTTTTGCTAAAGCAGAGATTGCCGCAGGGGTAGATTTATCCTTGAAAGGAACGGTCTTTATCTCGATGAACGATCGCGATAAAGAAGCAGCCGTTCCCGTGGTAAAAGATTTTCTCGATTTAGGCTTTAAAGTCGTCGCTACTTCCGGCACGCGACATATCCTAAAGGAAAACGGTATTGAAGATGTAGAGTTAGTACTCAAACTTCATGAAGGTCGTCCTCATGTCATTGACTGGATTAAAAACAAGCAAATTCAATTGATCGTTAACACGCCTACTGGTGAAGAATCCCAAACCGATGCCCGACTGATCCGGCGGATGGCTTTAGATTATAAGTTACCCATTATTACCACCATTGCAGGGGCAAAAGCGACGGTAGCGGCGATTCGTTCTTTGCAGTCGGAACCATTGGAAGTTAAAGCACTGCAGGATTATATCAATCAAAATTGAAAATGAATTTTGATGAAGATCTAGACACCTACCGTGTATACAGATCTTAAATAGGATGCAGCAGTGCTGAAAGATCCCCCTTGTTTAAGAGGTAGGGCTGTTTCATTGTGAAAAAAATTCTAGAATAATAGGGGCTTGGGGAGACTTATGTATATACAGTAGGAACTCAAAAAGCGATCGCGCTCACACCGTGACAACTGAGTAAAAAGGGAGTTTATTTGGAGTGAATCTGATTAATTGCTTTATCAACCGATGACACAATTCATAGGTTTTAATCCATAACTATATACCAATTTTCGCAAGCAAGTAGAACAAAAATCCTTCATTCGCTCGACTTTCCCTACACCTATTATTGGCTTATTTATGCGGGAACTGGTAGCTACGGGTTTGATGCTCGCGGATTCCGCTACTTTAATATACCCTAGAGTAAGGCTGGGAGTAGATTATCCTCGTCCGGTAGTAGACTTCTTTAAATCTATGAAAGCAAACGAAAAAATTTATAAAAATTCACTCAATTGCCAGTAAGCAAGCTATAGTTGCTGCACGGGTACTGGCAAAAGGCGTTGCGGCAGCACCCGCAGGGCGGGATCGCAAACTATAGCGGTTCTTAGAGTACGGGTGATGCTGCTTGCCTCCTTCGGAGGAGCTACGCTAGCGCAGTGCAAAGAGGGCGCGAATCGGCCGTACAAAATGCCAATTGCTCACCCTCGATAAGAAAATAATTGAAGAGGTCAAATTGCTAGCAAAAAGTAACTGGATTGACGATCTGATTGCATCACTAGAAGACGAAGAAAACGCTGCCAGATATCTGACTTTTGCCTTAGAAGAAGGTCGCAAGAGCGATCGATTATTATCCCATGCCCTAGAAAACGTCATAGAATCTCTCTGTCAGCAAAATAATCTTTCTAGTGAAACAAAAGAATGTTATGAAAAACTAGAAAAGTTATTAGCATAAGGGGATCATGTAGCAATTTATAGTTTAGTCGATTTACTGCAAGGGTTGGGATTTAAACTAGTGGTTATTGAAGAAAAGAATACTTAAACTACATTGGTCGATCGACTAATACGCATTTAATTTGCATAATTTATAATTTGTGCAGAAAGCATCAACCTTTCTCCCTTGCTCCCTTCTCTTCTGCTCTCCCTGCTGCCTTCACCATGCAATTTGAATCAAGATCGCTTATTATTCTGGTCGGCAAACTGGAGTAATATTAACGAAGTTGAAGCAAACTAAGCCTTTTTAAGGCGGAGTATCTTCGACTTTGTACAACAACAGTGTTTGCCTTTTGACAGACGAATCTACCTTTATCGCCACCGAACCCCTTCAGACAATGGGAGAGGCAGGAGAACAGTTAGTGTGGGAAGCAGTTCAAACTGCTTTTGCTAACAGAAAGTGCCTTGCCTATTGGCGTTATCCGATTTTTTCTCCAGCAGGAAAATTCCGCAAAGAACCAGATATTCTGATCGCCGATTATAATTTGGGTTTAATTGTCATTGAAGTTAAGGCAATTACTATCGAACAAATAGTTAATATTCAAGGACATCGCTGGGAATATCAAAATTTTTATACTTCTTACGGCAATCCCTATCAGCAAGCAGAAAATCAACTTTTTGCCTTACTCGAATATACGAAGAGAGAACCCAGTCTAGCGGGAAAAATTACTGCCAGAGTAGCGATCGCCCTTCCCTATATTAGTCAACAACAGTGGCAACAGAGAGATTTTCATTTACTACCGAGTAGTCCGCCAATTTTATTTCAAAACCATCTGTCTTCATCTGCTTCTATTTGCGAAGCGATCGCACAAATACCGCCAATAATTGCCGGAACTCAAACAACTTTAAATCAGTGGCAATTACTTCTTGCCATTCTGGGGGGAACGCAAATGTTTAGCCCTCCTTCTCGTCGCATCTTAGCTTCTACTCAAAGCCGGGGCAATGTTTTAAAACAAGTGCGATCCCGCTTTGCGAGTGCTGCCGCACCTCGCTTATCCCAACTCGATTTACAACAAGAAAAAATCGCCAAACAAATTCCCCCAGGGCCCCAACGCATTCGCGGGATAGCAGGTTCGGGTAAAACAGTCCTCCTCTGTCAAAAAGCTGCCCACATGCATCTCAAACACCCCGATTGGCAGATTGCTTTTGTCTTTTTTTCTCGCAGTTTATATGACACTATCAGTCAGCAAATAGACAAATGGATTCGCTATTTTACTGGCGATCGCCAAAGTTACAATCCCCAGGATTCTCATCTCCAAATTCTTCATGGGTGGGGAGGAAAACAACAAGCAGGCTTTTACAGTACTCTTTGTCAATTAACAGGAAAAAACCCCCTGACGGTACAAGATACAGAAAGCAAAAAACCCAATGAAGCTTTAGGGGAAGTTTGCCTGCAACTACTAGAATCAACGGCGATTCCTCAAGTTTTTGATGCCATTTTAATCGACGAGGGACAAGACTTAGTTGTAGATAACTGGAAATATGGAAACAAACAACCTTTTTATTGGCTGGCTTATCAAGCTTTACGTCCGGTAAATCCAGTTCATCCCGAACAAAAACGTTTAATTTGGGCTTATGATGAGGCCCAAAGTTTAGACAGTCTCAATATTCCCACAGCCAGCGAAATTTTTGGAGAAGAACTAGGTCATTTGGTCATCGGAAAATATCCTGACGGCATCGACAAAACCGAGATAATGTCTCGTTGTTATCGCACTCCTCACCATATTTTAACTACAGCCCACGGAATCGGCATGGGATTGCTACGTCGTGGAGGGATGTTAACTGGCATAACTCGTCAAGAAGATTGGGAAGCGATCGGTTACGAAGTACAAGGAAGTTTTCAAATCGGTCAACAAATAATTCTCAAGCGTCCGCTTCAAAACTCACCCAATCCAGTGACAGAACTGTGGCAAGGAGAAGTAATTGAATTCAAAAATTATTTTTCTCGTCAACAAGAATTGACCGCTTTAGCTAACAACATCAAACATAATCTTCGTCATGATGGTTTGTGCCCGAGTCGTGAAATATTGGTACTAGTTTTAGGAAATTTTTGGGAAGCTAGCCAATTAGGGAATCAGGTTGCTAAATTTTTAATTAAACAAGGGATTGATATTTATCTACCTGGTAGTAGTCAACCAAATTTACTACATACCCAAGCAAATAAACTTCAACCAAACCAATTTTGGTATGAAGGATTAGTAACTATTTCCACTATTCACCGCGCCAAAGGTCAAGAAGCAGATATGGTGTATATAGTTGGTTTAGATAATATAGCTAAAGACGAAAGTAATATTTATTTACGCAACCAATTATTTGTAGCTTTAACTAGAGCTAGAGGCTGGGTAACTATTAGTGGAATTGAAAATTATCCTTTATATACTGAAATACAGCAAGTAATTAACAGTGGCGATACTTTTGAATTCACTTATCAGCATTCACCTCAGCGAGAAATTTATGTTACTACTTCAGGAGAATTGCTAACAAGATTTGCTCTGGGAGAAAGAAATTTTGATCGTGCAGATTTAACCGGAGCAAACTTAGCCAATGTATGTTTAAACAACGCTAATTTAATTGGAGCTAATTTAAGAAAAGCTAACTTACAAAATACTAAATTAATAGAAGTTAAATTAATTGTTGCCGATCTAAGTCATGCAGATTTAAGTGGCGCTAATTTAAGCAAAGCAAAATTAATGGGAGCCAATTTACAGGGAGCAAACTTATGCAATGCAGACTTAACTGGTGCAGATTTGAGTAATGCTAATTTACAGGCTGCTAAATTAATAGGTAGTAAGTTAATTGGTGCAAATTTAAGCGGAATTGATTGGCAAGATGCCGATTTAACGGATGCTCAAATAGAAAAAGAGCGAAGTCTGTAGTACCGCTGCGCGGAAGTCAAAAGTCGTAGGGGCGATTGACCAATCGCCCGTACAAAAGGTTCGCTAATAGCAATCAAGCTAATAGCTAAAAGCTTATTTGATAGGCGTTAGGTCGCGATCGCATTCAACTACTAAGTTCAAATATGAATCGTACAGCTACGATCGCACTTTATCGATAACTTGCCTTTAATTGTTACAGATAACTTTGATGTACGGTCATGCAGTCTCTCCAGAAACACTGGCGGCAGTGAAAGATAGACTGAGAATTTAACAAATTTGTGGATGCTGCAATCGCTCCCGGTAACGCACAATGTGGTTCGGTGAAAGTCCCAACTCTTGAGACAGATATTCGGGTATTTGGAGATTTTGCATCGATGTAGGGCATAGAGCGCAATTGCTTATGGCAAACGTTTATAGGATCTCGAATGCGTCCAATGATGGTGGATTGGGAACACCATGCAAAGAATATACTCGCCGCATTTCGAGCCACTCGCGCCCAACACATTGGCGATCGCTGGTTTGAGGAACTAATAGAGACCTTAAAAGAGGCTTGCCCGGAGTTTAATGATTGGTGGAAGCAACATGACGTTCAAAACTACATACAATGATGGCATAAAGCACTTTGAGCATCCCCTTTATGGTCGGTTGTCATTTGAAAATACCGGCTTTCAGATGACAGACCAGAATCACTCAGAACTAAATTATAATCGTCGGACTCTTGAGGTTGAAGGATAAGGCGCTCAGTCTCAATCGTTAGTATCCAAGATGTTTCACTAATCGCCAACTCCTCATTCCCTTACCCGCCGACATGGATGAAAAATCACCTTGACCCAGAAGAAGAAAAACTACTGGTCTCAACTGAGACGAGGTTTAAATCTCAATTCAACTTAAACTCTTGATTTCTAATGGTATGCTGTGAATCCTGCTTCAATCCTATTCTCACCATCCACAAGCCCATGGTACATATCCAGCGCGATAAAGTTATGGGGAAAAGGCATGACAAAGGCACTGACTTGATTCAAACGATCGATTTGTTCTCGATCGAGAGCAAAGTCTAAGGCACCCAGATTGTCTTCCAAATGGGATAGCTTGCGTGCACCAATAATGGGAATCGGTTTGCTCGGTTGTTGGAGAATCCAATTAAGTGCAACCTGACTGGGCGATCGTCCAATTTCTGCAGTAATCTGTTTAACAACATCGGCGATTTGTAGGCTCCGTTCAGTGAGTTGACCAATCTCTTGGGTTACCCCCTTACGCCCAGAACCCTCTTTTTCACCACTGGTATTCTGTAAATCCTCACGAGTATATTTACCTGACAAAACACCGCCTGCTAATGGTGACCAAGCAAGGGGCGTAATGCCGTGATACCGTGACATGGGAAGCATATCGGCTTCGGAGGTGCGTTCCACCAGATTGTAATGGACTTGAATGGCAGAGATTGGAGTCCATCCCCTCAGCTTGGCGATCGCCAATCCTTCTGTCACAATCCACGATGGTGTATCCGATAGTCCAATGTGCAAAATTTTGCCCTGACGAACCAAATCATCCAGTGCCCGCATCACCTCTTCAATTGAGTTGCGATAGTCCCAGACATGCAGCCAGTACAGATCGATATAATCGGTTTCCAGTCGTTTAAGACTGTCTTCCACCGCTCGTACCAAGCTACGACGATGGTTGCCCCCAGCATTGGGATTGGTGGGATCGGTATTCAGAGAATATTTAGTTGCTAAGACGAAGCGATCGCGACGCCCCTGCAATAGTTTTCCTAAAAAACGCTCGCTCGAACCATTGGTATAAATATTAGCGGTATCGATGAAATTGCCCCCGCGAGCGGCATAAAAATCGAGAATCCGGCGACTTTCTTCGAGGTCTGTCCCCCATCCCCAATCACTCCCAAACGTCATGGTGCCTAAGCATAGGGGTGATACACGCAATCCAGAATGCCCCAGTAATCGATAGTGATTAAGCTGACTGAAGGGTTTATTCATAATAAGAACCTACTTCCTGTAGTCCAAGAGCTAAACACTTTGAACTAGATTCTAGTAAGGTCAAATTTATAAGTCAAATCAATATTATCGATATAGTTTATTTACGAAATGGATTTACAAAACTTCGATCTTAACCTGCTGGTGGTACTGCATACTTTGCTTTCAGAGCAGAGTGTATCAAAGACCGCAGAGAAGTTACATTTGAGCCAGCCAGCAACAAGCGCAGCCCTCAATCGATTAAGGGCTGCCTTAAACGACCCAATTTTGGTACGAGATGGTTTGCGAATGGTTCCGACATCCCGAGCGGAACAGCTAGCCGAGCCCATTCAAGCAATTCTCGCTGCGATTGAACAAACCCTAGTGCCCCCCAAGCCTTTTGACCCCAGTACCATTAGTCGAACCTTTCGAATTGCCACCAACGATTATGGAGCGCTTCTGCTAGTGCCCCGTTTGACGAGACGATTACAGGCGATCGCCCCTGGGATCGACATTGAAATTTGGGGCATGCCTAAGGATGTGGAAACCTCTCTCCAGAGAGGAGAATTTGACTTAGTAGTTGCGGATGCCTGGACGTTAAGATATTGCAAGTGTACTGAAATCCTATTCCCAGAAACATTTACGTGTTTGGTACGTCAAAATCATCCTCGAATCCAAACCCACCTCACCCTAGATCGTTACCTTCAGGAAAGCCATGCTCTGGTTTCGGCTCGGGGGCGAGTCCCCGGACACGTTGACTTAGCCTTGGCTCAGCAAAATCTGCAGCGGCATGTGCGTGTAACTTTGCCCTATATTTTGGCAATTCCTGCGATGATTGCACCCACAGACTTAATTGTGACCATAGCCACAAGAATCGCCAATCGTCTCGCCATAGATTACGCCCTTCAAATTTTTCCACCCCCGATCTCCCTAGATGGATTTGATGTTGCAATGGCGTGGCAAAAACGTATGAGCAATGACACAGCTATTCAATGGTTACGCAGTGAATTTGCAGCCATTGGGCAGAAAGTCATAGCGGAAACGTCAGCATAAGGGCAAAAGTCAGCGGTTGCAAATAATCTCAAACTCAGCACTAGGGGCGTTCGTCAATCCACTGCATTGAAATTTATGGGGAAACGGGAAAACATTTAATATTTCCTGTTGACTCCGTCCGCCTCAGGATCTATGTTAGCCTGCAACTTCACCGATCGCCCCACTATGCTTAGCTTTCCACAGTTTAGCTCGAAACTGCGATCGCACGACTAATACTTATACCAAATTACTAAAATTCTGCTACAAATTAATTCTCTGTAAGGACGCATGACCATGCGCCCTTAAAAACAAATTGATATTACTCTGGAAGTGCCGCAACCAGAGACATTCCTCCAGCCAAATCCCAAACGCAAATTCGTATTAGATACCTCTGATTCGTCCAGCCAGATTCGCAATCACTGCAATTAATTCAGCAGGTTCAACTGGTTTGGCAACATGGGACTGGAAGCCTGCTAAAAGAGCAGCCCTGCGATCCTGAGTTCGGGCATACGCTGTCAGGGCTATAGCGGGAATTCTTCCTCCCTTCTTTGGTTCCAGTGCTCTGATTCGACGCAATAGAGCATAACCGTCTTCATCCGGCATCCCAATATCACTAATTAATATATCCATCGGGGTTGAAGATTCGGTCAGTGCCGAGATTGCTTCGTCTGCTGAAGCTGCAGCCATAACTTCTGCCCCACAAACTTCTAACGTGTAGGTGAGTAAATCCCGAATATCCGCATCGTCATCCACGATCAGTATTTTCAATCCATCTAGCCGAGGGGAGCAGTCAAACGGGACGCTGCCTCCCACCGCTGGATGCACCCGTTCTGGTTCGATCGCTTTTGGTCCAACAGCCATCAGTGGTAGTTTTACTGTAAACGTTGCTCCTTGTCCTTCTCCTGAGCTTTCAGCATGCACTGTTCCGCCGTGCAGCTCTACCAATTGGCGGACGATCGCTAAACCCAGCCCCAGCCCTCCAAAGGAACGGGTAATCGAACTATCTCCCTGGCGAAAGCGATCGAAGACGTAGGGGAGGAATTCGGCACTGATGCCTTGACCTGTATCCGCCACCACAATTTCAACATGAGAGTTAATTCGTTGCAGGCAAACCTGAACCCGCCCGCGTTTCGGTGTAAACTTGATCGCATTACTGAGCAAATTCCAGACAATCTGCTGTAACCGCTCGGAGTCTCCTAAAACAGGACCGGCTGCTGGATCGAGCACCGATTGCAGTCTTATGTTTTTGGCATCAGCGGCAGGTCGCACCGTATCCATCGCTGCCTCAATCACCGGCAATAGCTCAACCGTTTGAACATTGAGGCGAATCTTGCCTGTAATAATGCGTGAAATATCCAGGAGATCGTCAATCAACTGCGCCTGAGATCTGGCATTGCGCTCGATCGTTTCCAGAGCACGATTCATCGTTGCTTCGTCTACCCTATTGGTCCGAAGGATGTGAGACCAGCCAAGGATGGCATTGAGAGGGGTCCGCAGTTCATGGGAAACAGTCGAGAGAAATTCATCCTTCAATCGATTAAGATTCTCAGCCTCCGCTCGTGCTTTCTGTTCCTGCACCAGAAGTTGAGCCCGCTCTTCTTCCGCTCGTTGACGCTGCCGGATCTCTTTTGCCAATTCATCGATCTTCTTGTTAAGTAGGGTGAATCGGCTACTGGCAGATTCCCTGTTTTTTAAGCGCAATAAAATGAGTGCAGGCGATTCGGGTGACCACGGTCGAATCGCTGCCCCTTCACAGCGACACAAGCAAGTCTCCCCATTGTCGGCACTCAAGGTTAATGAGCCAAGCACCATTTCTCGACTGCTAGAGCAATTGCGTAGATACTGTTTGACCCGATCGGGAGGATCGGTTGCCAGTTCAAAGAGCATTTTCCCTTGCAGTATCTGACGGGGTAGCCCCAGCATCCTGGAGAATGCCGGATTGGCAGCCAGGATCTGACCGTTTCCCGAAATCAGGAGCACGGGTTCTGGCAAAAGTCTGGCGAATTCAAGAAACTGTTCGGGACTCACCCGTCATTCTCTCCCTTGAAGTATTCTCTTCCTTGACTTTCTTCTGCCTCCGGAGTAGGTTTCAAATAAACGACCACCCGGCATCCAGGGGCACCCGTCGCTATGGTCTCTTGCAGTTCCACCTTGGCGTACCCTAGATTGTCCGCTGCAATGGAACCAAAAACATTTGAGGTCATCATACACATAGCGGGGCGATCGATGACTTTTTCGGCAAACGGGCAAGCACGGTTCCCTAAGACAATCTTTTCATCCGTTTGTTCGATGATATAAAAGTCACCCTGGATTCGCCTCTTCAAATCCACGAGAACATCGGCTACTTGCTCTCGCGTCAGATGGGATACCTCTAGAGCCGCTTTATAGTCCCGGTCTATTTGTCTCCCCATGTTTTGCCCCACTACACTAATAAAGCCTGAGGCTTCCTCTAAGCCCACTACATCCTGTAATGTACCTGCTAACTCTCGAATTAAGGTACGTAAAAACACATCCCGCTCCAAAGGAATTCTGAGATCCTTCAGGGGCATTTCAAACTTAAGAGAACTATTCATAGCAATATCTCGTGAATGGAGTTCAGCAGAAATTTACTCAAAACTATAATGCCATCAGGCAGAGTGATACATTAATCTAACTAAAGATGGAGAACACTGTCACTATTGTATTGCTTTACACCCGGGTGCTCGGCAATGCAACCTGCCATCGCTACATAGTTAGGCGATCTTTATCATAGGGCGGATGGGTATCATCAACCAGGAGAGTGATGTATCCTGCAATTGTTTCACCGGGTCTATGCCCTAACTCCGATAGAGCAATGCATCCAGGGCTCTGAGTCCAGAGCGCGTAGGATCTTTATACATACTTGTACGGAGGATAGATGATGCGTTACGCAAGGCTTTAGCAAAGCCATGCCAAGGGCTATACGCAGCCTACACGGTCGGGCGATCGCGCTTGCTTAGATGATTGACGAGCCGACGATTGCCAAACCGTTATTCTGAGGTAATGGGATCTCGACCATGGTGAGACTGAGGCAGCGATCGCCTCTCTGGAAGGTAAAATTCACCTGATGATGGAGTTAAAGCCTCCGACTTCAGGCGGAGGTGAGGTTATACTACTAAGTTAGCGTTTCAGTTCAATAAATATACTCCTAGAGGCACTATACATTTTTTGCTAAGGTAAAAGCATGCTATTGTACTGAACTTACTGACTTAGGGATAAAAGCAAAGCAGTGAGCTAATTACAAATGTTGTTAGCAGTAGGTTAAAAGATATGAGCTTAGCACCCTACCATATTGGCTTAGAGACCCTAAACCAGGAAGTGGCAGAAGCAAATTTAGCGCTTCAGGGAGTGCTGCCGAGCTGGTTGACGGGAATGTTGCTGCGAACTGGACCTGCGAAATTTGAAGTAGGTGAGCAATCTTATCGTCATTGGTTTGATGGATTAGCAATGCTCTATCAGTTCTGGTTTAAGGAAAACCAAATTCGCTATACCAATCGTTTTTTACAAAGTGGAAGTTATCTAGATGCTCTAGAAACTGGTCGGATCTATCGAGGTGAATTTGGAACGAGTCCTCAGCGATCGCTCCTTACACAGTTACTGACCATGTTCATCGATCGCCCATTAACCGACAATGGTAATGTTAACGTTACTGCGATCGCCGACCAAGTCGTTGCTGTGACTGAAACTCCGACTCCGGTCGCTTTTGACCCCACAACATTACAAACTCTTGGTAATTTTGAATATGCGGATGACCTTGCAGGACAGGTAACAACTGCTCATCCCCATTTCGACTTTAAGCGCAATCAAATCATCAGTTATCAGATTCAATTTGGCCGCCGTAGTGCCTACGCAATTTACTCCATTGAGGCTGGAACGAAGCAGAGATCCTTATTTACTCAAATTCCAGTTCAACAGCCAGCTTACATGCATAGCTTCCCAATCAGTGAGAAGTATATCATTTTGGTAGAATGCCCACTAACTGTCAACCCCCTAAGACTAGCAACGATTCGCTTTCACAAAACTCCCTTTATCGAAAATTATCGTTGGCATCCAGAGCAAGGAACTCGCTTTCATATTATCGATCGGGAAAATGGTAACTTGGTGAATACCTGTGAGGGAGATCCTTTTTTTGCCTTTCACTATGTCAATGCCTTTGAGCAGGACGGCAGTCTTGTCGTGGATGCGTCCAGTTATCCAGATGCCTCTATTATCCATGATTTCTATCTGGAAAACCTTCGCTCAGGAACTGAAACAAGTCATAAGGGACAGCTAAATCGTTACTATGTGCCGCTTCAAGGGAAATCTGTGAGAGCTGAACCCCTCTCTGATGCACTGGTCGAATTTCCACGCATTCACTATAAACGTTGTAACGGTCAGCCTTATCAGTTTGTCTATGGCGGCAACAGCCAACAGTCTCATAATTTTATCGATCAACTGGTCAAAGTGGATGTGAAAACCGGAGCGATAAAGAGTTGGCAGCAGCAGAGTTGCTACCCTGGTGAACCTGTATTTGTTGCCGCTCCCAATGCATCCGCAGAAGATGAAGGTGTTATTCTTTCCCTCGTATTAGATGCGAGTCAGCGCAAAACGTTTCTGCTCGTTTTAGAAGCTCAGTCATTTGAAGAGATAGCGAGGGCCGAGGTGCCTCACATCATCCCATTTGGCTTTCACGGTCAGTTTTTTGAGGACATAACGGAACCAATGTCAAATCATCATCTTCACCGATAACACCTCTAGTCAAAATCTCTCATCAATGTTAGTGACGCAGGAGCGATTACACTTTAATCCACAGGCTTTTCTATGAAATCCAAGTTGAGTCCAGGTTGCAACTTCGCAAAATTCTTCTAGCGTTCCTAATCCACCTGGTAGCGCAATAAATGCATCAGCCAGATCGACCATCAGTAATTTACGCTCGTGCATTGAGCTAACAACTCGAAGATTGCTTAATCCAGTGTGGGCAACCTCTTTATCGATTAGGGCTTGCGGAATTACTCCAATCACTTTTCCGCCAGCAGCTAGCACAGAATCAGCTACAGCCTCCATTAGACCTACATTTCCCCCACCATAAACAAGGGTAATTCCCCGCTCCGCCATCTCAATACCTAGACCTTGTGCAGCCTCAAGATAACTATTGCGATCGCCGAAATTAGAGCCACAGTAGACGCAAATACTCTCAAGCAATTTAGCAACAACTTAACCTTAGGGTGCCTTACAGATAGCATTGAAACCCTGCCCCCACCAAAAACTGAAGCGGCACAACTGTTTATTATACACCCTTTACGCTAAGCTCTTTCTATATCGCAACTTATGCAAATCAATACCAGCTTTGCGCTTTATTTTTGTCGTACCGTCAGCCTGAAAAGCCATCCTCTCATAGAACGTCCTAGCCTGCCAATTTATCTCCAGTACCCATAACGTCATCTCCTTAAAGCCGCTGGTGTCGAGCCGCTCTAAAGCTTCTTTTAATAATTCTTTTCCAAACCCTTTGCCCCAAAACTTGGGCAAGAGGTAGAGCGCACTCACTTCGCCAGTTATGGAAGGGTCTTTATCTTTGTCACGAGTGGAGCTGTGGCTAACAATACCAACAATATTGTCATCCTCCTGTTCCAACACAAGTGTAGTAGACCGATCTGCTGAAAGTATTTGCTTCCACTTTTTCTCCCACTCAGGAACACTGACGCTCGTAAGTACTGATTCAGGCAGTATGTTCTGGAACGCGGTCTGCCAAGACGCGACATGAATCTCTGCAATCTTTCTTGCCTCTATCTCTCGTGCCAACCTGATATGCAAAGCTTCTACCTCTTCAGCATTAGGCGTATAACCGCAAAAGTCAGCGGTTGCAGATTCCCTCGAACTCAGCACCAGGATTGCCCGTCAATCCGCTCCACTGAGGGGTTAGCTCGAACAAAGCATTGCTGAGAAAGCGATCGTCCGGACTCCTAAATAATGGTACTACATAAAAGCTGGACTTGCAGTTAATCTGCCTACTTGGTACCACAAGTCCAAAGATATTAAGCTTTAAAGATAAAAACGCTAATCGAGAATGGATTTGGCAATTTGTGCTTCCCTCTATAAATCATTTAGCATTTAATTGCTAAAATCGTTGCTACTGCGTAGTTAGAAGAATGGCTGATACTTACTTGAAAATTAAAAGTAGAATTGATAGCGCGATCGCTGATGATAATGGAGGGTCTACCCTGTTGATGAGTGACCTTAATTTCATCCATGCGCAGGTTAATTAATTCGGGAGCAGCTTTTTTAAGAGCTTCCTTGGCACAAAAAATCCCGCAAAAATGCAGCTTGGGTTCGTTTTGAAGCAAAGCATAGGAAATTTCTTCGGAACTAAAAAGGGTTTGATAAAATTCGTGGGTGCGATAATTGGATGTGTCGGGTAAGTTATTTATCTCTTCAATATCTATGCCAATCGATATCCCTGATAAGTTAACAGGTTGTACCCGAGCAGTATTTCCATTAAAGTTAGTTGCAGTGTTGAGTTGAGAAATAGTACCGTTTGTCTTGGTAGGAAGAGAAGCTTCGCCAACTTGAGCCGCAATACGTTCGACCGTCCAACTATCGGCTAAAAAAGGTAATTTTTGCTGATATTGCCGTTCTAAAGCACTTTGAATTTTTAAAATTTGAATTGAAGAAGTAATCCCCAAAGAACCCAAACTCGTTTCGGGTAATACTTGACTTGCAGATTTTCCAGCAATTTTAGCTACAATTTCTACTACTTTTTCCATCTTTAAAATCCTTCCAAACAAACATGACAGATATAATCGGTTTCTCCTTGTTCGTTGATATGAACTTGCATTAAAGCTTCCGAGCCAAATTTTTGGTATAAGGAATGGAGATCGATCGAACATTTACTGCATTGCACATTCTTTGTTTTTGCTAGCTGTTGCGTTTGCGGTAAGTTCGATAAAGCATAGCTTAAGAGGCGTTTTTTCAATTCGTTGAGGAATGAGGCTACCTCTCGTCCGGCAGAAATCCGATGATCGAATACGACAGTCAAAGTCAGTGGATAACCGTCGATACTGCTATCTCCGCCAATACCGAGAATGATCGACTGATTTTGATTCAAAAGGGGTTGAAAATGGAGAATTCCTTCATTAGAAAGGTCGGTTACAGTAACAGTTCCTCCAATTAAATCGGCAGGATCGAGGCGATTGTCGAGATACTCCGTAGCGTAGTCAGTAACTGTCTCCAGTATTTCCACGGGAGAAAGAAAATTGGCATTACGGATGATGGGAACTTTCAAGCCTTTGCCTAAATCCATCGCTAAACCAATGTCGATGCGATCGTAGTAATAAATTCTCCCTGCCTCATAGTAGGCGTTGAAAACGGGATATTCTTCTAATAGGCGAGAAAATTCAAACAAAACTAAAGGTAAGATTTGACCATTAAGAGAGCCAGTTTCCGCTAAAGTTTGCCTGATACCAGCCGAATTGAACTGTAAAGTTAAGGAACTATTGATTCCTCCAGCTTGCCCTGCGGTAAGTAAGCTAATTTCAATTTGCTTGGCTTTACTAACTTTTTCCGAGCGGAGATTACTATTACTGAGACTAGGAGTAACTACGGTAGCTGAATGACCCCCATTGCCAGGAGTTATGGGTTGAGATTTCTTGCCCAAAATTTGCTCAATCGCCTCGACAGAAACTAAACCCATGCCTTCAAACTGACTGGCATCGAGATTATGCTGCTTCAGATATTCTTTGGCTGAAGGGGAAAAACGAGTAAAACCAAAAGAAGGCTTGGCTGCAACAGTGACTAAATCCTGTTGAGACTTCTCGATTTTTTCATCGATAAGTTCTTGTTCTGAATCTAACTTAGTTTGAACAGCACCATTAGTAACAACTAATGGCACAGTAGATTCCCTGACTGGGGTGGAGCGATCCCGCTTTGCGGGTGCTGCCGCACCGCCATTTAAATCTGCTTCTAATTCGGCTAGTTCGTTATAGATAGTAGCCAGAGGCGCACCAACCCCGATACTATCTCCCACTCGAGCGGAAGTTAAAATATAGCCAGCAGCTTCACTTTCAATGCTCATTACGGCTTTAGACGATTCGACATCGGCAATTTCTTGTCCGACTTCGACGAACTGCTTATCCTCTACATACCAGTGAACAAGCTCGACTTCATCATCGTTAGTATTAACTCTAGGTACTAATATTTCTTGTTTCATAAATTTATGGAAGAGGACGAGACAGGCAAGGTAGGAGCGATTTGCAAATCGCCCTTACAAGGTTTAGATTTCTATTTCTTTTCCACAATTGCAGTAATTATCTTGTCGACATTAGGTAAAATGGCTGTTTCCACTGGACCAGAAGCTGGAATGGAGATGGCTGGAGGTACGATTCTAGTTACTTTGGGTAACAGAGAAGGATCTGCTTCGGCTATTTGAGTGACGATCTCGGTACCAAATCCAGCAAATCCCTGACCTTCTTCAACGATCGCGAGTATCTTACTTTGGGCAATAATTTCCAAGAAAGGTTTGATGCTGAAAGGATAAATTTGTGTCGGACAAATAATTTGGGCAATTAAGTCGTGTTCTTCAAATAGGCGATCGCCTACCTTAACTAAAGTTTCACTCATGCCACCATAACCGATTAGGGTGACATCGACGGCAACTGTTTCTGGTTTAATCCAGACAGTGGGGAGAGGTTCGTTGCTAACCAACCGCTTGAAGCCTTCTGGTAATTGCTCCCGTAAATATTGAGAGTAAAGTAATTTATTTTCGATGACTAGGGTAGGGTCGAGGCTGGTTTCCAGGATAGTTTGGTAGAGGGGTTTGGGTTCGAGCAAATTGTTGAGGGCAATAACTCTTAAGCCTGGAATGCCCAAAAAGTGGCGGTCTAGGGTTTGGCTGTGGGTAGGACCGTAACCCCTGCCTCCTCCCATCGGCGTGCGAATGACGGCGTTAGCTGTAACTTGCTCGTCGTACATATAGCGGAACTTGCTGGCATGGTTGAGAATTTGATCCAATATTAAAGTGGTAAAATCACCAAACATAATTTCGACGAAAGGAAAGTAACCCTCCATAGCTAAACCAGTAGCTAAACCAACAATTGCTGCCTCGGAAATTGGCGTGTTGAATACCCGTTCGGCAAACAAATCAGAGAGTTCCTGGGCAACTTTAAAGGCACCACCGTAGGGAGATTTAACATCTTCCCCAATAAACAGCATTTTCGGATGCTCCCTCATCAAATCCTTAAAAGTTTGATTGAGAGCTTTGACTAATCGCTGTTTGGTAACAGTGGTTTCTTGCCATTCAATTTTCTGCTCTCGGGTAGTTGGCAGTTTTACCTCTGGATAGGGAGAAGCTTCTGCCTCTGCTACTGCTTTGTCAATTAAATGTTCGATCTCTTGTTGTAGAGCTATTAATTCCGGCTGAGATTCAGCCAGCAAGAGATTGAGGGAGTCTTTTTGTTCGTAAGGTTCGACTACACTACGGGGTCGATTATCATCTCCTTTAGAGTGTGCTTTGAGGCGGAAAGTATCTATTTGCAAGAAAGCAGGCTTGCTCTCATTTCTAACGTAGTTAACTACATTATTTGCGATCGCATACAATTGTTCCCAATTCCAGGTATCTCCTTTAGCGGTACGAATGCCAAAGGCAGCAGCTCGACTACAGATATCTCCTGCGAGAGTTTCTGTTTGGCAAGTAGACTGGGCATAACCATTATTTTCCAGTACTACTAACAGGGGTAATTCCCATTTAGCTGCTAGGTTAAATGCCTCATAAATAACTCCCTCACCCAGAGTACCGTCACCGATAAATACGATAGCGATTTTCCCCTCACTGTTTAACTTGCGAGCAAAAGCTAACCCTGTGGCAACCGGAACGATTCCTCCCTGAATACCATTAGAATAAAAGCCATCTTGACACAGATGCTGACTGCCACCCCTTCCGCTACAGACACCCGCCTGTTTGCCCATAATTTCTGCTATCAGTCCGGTCAGATTCTCTGTCCAACAGAGAAAATGACCGTGACAGCGATGATTAGAAAAAATTGAGTCTCCTGGTTGCAAAAATTCTGTAATTACCGCTCCAGAAAACTCTTGTCCGATGCAAGTATGAACTGTGCCAAATAATTTTCCCTGACTATATAGTTCTAGTAACCTTTCTTCTAAGCAACGAGAAAACAAAGCCTTGTGAATAATTTTCTTTTTTATTTCTGGTGTTAGTTGTTTTTCTAAGGGCGTTTCTAATACTCTTAAAACTGATATTTCCATAAATAATAAATAAATGTTGAAACTTTTAAGATTATTTAAAGATCTTAATTAAGCATCGATAAAAATAAAGTCAAGATGCCTACAAAGTTCATCAAAAATTGATTTTAGTGCAACTTTAGCTGTCAAAATTTACAAAATTTTCATAAAAAAAATTGAAGCTACACCAAATTCAACTCATCTGCCCCTCTTTTAGCAATTACTTTAGCAGGAAATCCAGCAGCAATTGAATAAGGAGGGATATCTTTCATGACGACTGACCCGGCTGCTATGACACTACCTTCACCGATGGTCGCTCCATCAACTACCTTGACACCACTACCAAGCCAGCAGTTATCTGCGATCGCAATACCTTTGCTAACAAAGCCTTGTTCTTTAATCTTCTTGCTGGGGTCGGAAAATTTATAGTTATGGGCGTAAATTGAGGAATGGGAAGCGATCAAACAGTCTTTACCGATAGAAATTGTTCCATATCCCGAAATGCAAGTATAGGGACCGATATAAGTGCGATCGCCAATGTGAATTTGACCGCCACTATGAGCTTTGAGGTCGACACCTCGGTCTAGACTGACTAAATTGGCTAATTTAATTTTATTGCCCTGTCCCGTGCAAGTAATACCAACGTCTCGGGCAAGATTGACGCGATCGCCAATTTGAAGATAATTATCTTGGTCGATATCTATTTCAATACCTCTGCCGAAAACGGCTCCAAATCCTACTTCAATCCGCCGAGCGTTCTTTAACCTAACATCAGGATAAATTTTGACAGAGCGACCCATTTTTTTGAAGATAGTAGGATAAAGCAAATATCGAATCCCCAAACCAGGTAGTAGAGGAATCCAACCGAATAAGGCGGTCATCGCTTGAGTTTGCCAGCGCGACCACGAAGAAACGAGTTGAGTGGATTGTTGAATAGTCATCAGCTATTAAAAAGTTATCGATATAAGTTTTCTAAACATCAGAGTTAAGATCGAGAAGTTTGGATGGATTGAACTAATTGACAATAATTACGTAGGTCGAGGTTGCTAGAAATAGCTCAATACCCTTTGAAAATTTGTCTAATAGGAGTTCTCCTTTAGGTGAATTACGCGAATTAACACTCATAGCTGTATCTCAACGGCTTGAAATTGCTATAAATAAATAGTTTCAATTGGGCAGATACCTCTGCTGTAATTTCACTCTTATCTTGCTGAATCGGACAACTAGTACCGCTGCACGGAAGTCACCCATGCAAAAGTCCTATAAAATAAGCATTTTGTCGATTTTGAATCGTAGCATTATTTCCGCAGTAATGTACTAGAACGAAAGTTTGCCTAAAATACAATGCGCTTTAGATGCAAGTTAATGAGGTAAAATTCTGTTTTCTCAAGAGTGTTTCGAACCCAAGTTTGATAACCAGCCGCTTACTTGAAAAGTTTTATGGTGGACACTGACCGGGAATTCTGGGATGACGCTGTAAATTGACAATTAGACGATTGGTTTGATTAAAAACGCTTAGCAATTTTTTCAACCAAAAAGATTGACAATATAAAAAATATCTAGCCAAATTAAATCTTTCGGCAAAATAGTCTTTCACAGTTCGGTAAGATGTCTAATTTCTCTTGTTAAATAATAACCTATTTTAAAAAATATTTAAAAGATAGAAGTTTGATATTAGCAAATAAGCAATGAGTATTAATTAGCAATTTAGGTCTATTAGTAGAGCGAATTAAATAGAAAATGGCGATCGCAGGGAATAGGGAACAGTTATCAGTCACCAGTTACCAACTATCAATTACCAATTGTCAATTATCAATTAGCTAATACTTACCACCTAACACCTACTTAGTTTAATTGAAATTGATGCAATTCAAGGATCGATCGTGGTCACGGGGGAAGAGGTCTTTGCTTGCATAAACACTAATGCCGCTTGTAACGCCAGGAAGCGATTTTGCATTTGGTGAATTTCTACAAATCTTTGTAACTGGAGCTTTTCGATGCGACGCTGAACTTGTCCGGGTGGAACCACAATCCACACCTGGCGATGACGATTTACCGCATCCTGCACCATCGTTTCAATAGCTAATGCTGCCGTTACACCGATCGTAGGTACTTCGCTTAAATCCAAAACTAGTGCTCGATAGTCTTGGACAATCGTCATCCGCCGAGAAATAGTCTTAGCCGCGCCAAAGCTTAAAGGACCGCCCAACTGAAACAGGAGAATGTCTCCTTGAGCTTGACTCAGTAATTGTTGTTCGGCAGGACTTAGGTTACAAGGCTGGGTGGGGTCGGTAATCGCTTTGACGCGATCGCTTTGCACGTCCGTCAATCGCTTAATGGTTAGTAGGTTAGCAATAAATACTCCTACCACCACAGCAGTAATCAAATCGACAAACACTGTTAAAAATAACACCAGATACATTAACCCAGTGCCCTTTAATGATAGGCGAGGGATGCGCTTGATAAAGCTCCAGTCAATAATGTCAATTCCCACCTTCAAGAGGAGACCCGCCAGTACAGCGTGGGGAATCACTCTCGTCAACGGTTCCGCCCAAAGCACTACCAGTAAAAGTACCAGGGCATGAATCATCCCTGATAGCGGAGTTTTGCCTCCCGCCTGCACATTTACCACTGTCCGCATAGTAGCCCCTGCCCCGGGTAAACCGCCAAATAATCCCGCCAGACAGTTGCCAATCCCCTGTCCAATTAACTCTTTGTCAGAATCATGTTGAGTACGTGAAATGCTATCTGCCACCAGTGATGTCAACAATGAGTCAATTGCCCCCAACACTCCTAGCATCAACCCATAGCGCAATATATCTTGCCCCTCGCCGAGACTAAAGGTAGGCATGCGTAGGGTGGGTAAGCTGTTGGGAATCTCGCCAATGCGAGGGATATCTGCATTGCCAAACATCACTACCGACAGAACTGTTCCCACGATTAGGGCAAGGAGGGGCGATGGTAAGATACGATTGAGCTTAGGGGGAGCTGTAAACACCAGCACTAGGGTAAGCACTCCTAAACTAGTTGCCACAGGATCGGGCTGACTGAAGTAGCTTGGCAGTTGTTGGAGCGTTTCCCAGACAGTGCCAGTCCCTGCATAGCCCAACAGTGGCGGCAGTTGCAGCACAATAATAATTATGCCAATCCCGGACATGAAGCCGGAAATCACCGTGTAGGGCATTAGGGTGATGTACTGTCCCAGGTGCAGAACTCCAAACAAAATTTGAAACAGTCCGCCCAACATCACGACAGTAAACGCCATCGCCAACCCGGTATCGGGGTAACGAGCCACTAAAGTAGCAATTACAGTTGTAATGACTACGGTCATAGGTCCGGTGGGTCCTGAAACTTGAGCCGGAGTGCCCCCAAATAGGGCGGCAAAGAAACCGACAAAAATTGCTCCATATAGACCCGCGATCGCCCCAGCCCCAGAGGCGACTCCAAAAGCTAACGCTAGCGGCAGTGCCACAATCGATGCCGTTAAGCCCCCAAACAAATCGCCCCGCAGATTTCGAAAATGAATTGTATTGACAAGTTTGATCGACACGGTGTTATTGTCCTCGAGAGGTCGAACGGGATAGGTTTGAGTGAGCTGACGAGCCAGTCAAAATCTTTGCTCCTCTAAAGCCGAGCTTGAGTTCAATGTTTAGAGTTCGCTCGTCCAAAAAAAATTTACTTTGAACTATAGGAATAGCCAACAGGAAAAATTTCTTAACCTTTATCCAAAATAAAATTGCCAAAGCTTTAATGCATTCGAAACAATGCGACCGCTATATAACAATTAGACTCGTTATGTTACTAAAGATAGAAGGGCACCCTAACTAACTTTGTTAAGTTTTATTAAGTAGTTAAATTTTATTAATAAAAATGACAATTAGTAACTTTAGTCCTCCTATTCGCAAGTTTGGTGTGTTAGTTGGAAGTACATCACGTTTTTCGGGTCATCTCAAATAAGTTTCGCGCTTGGGGACCGAGAAATCCTTCAAAAAGAGCTTCTTGACCTGGGGCAACTTCAATCTTATTGCGTTCGGCAATTTCATAATAGGCATAAGTCCAAGGAATCTGGAGCGATTCACCAGTTGTATTATCTCCCACTGTTACCATTTCAGTAACTGCCTTAGTTGCTGTTTGTCGTAAGCCGCTACCCAGACTGCCTTCTATATAATCTTTCATGGGAATACCTCGTTCTGCTAGTCCGCGAGCAGTTGTTTCGATATCTGGGTAACTAGGAGTATTTTGACGGTTAACATAGCCCGTAAAATGGTTAACTGCATAACCGTGCAATAGTACCCATGGACCGTATTGACTGACTGCATTCACGGCTTCTACTACAGAACGCTTGGGAGGTTCCCAGGGACGAACAAAAGCATTTTGAAGTTGCTCGACAATTTGCTCTATTTCTGTTTCGGTCGATGCTGCCTCTATTTTGCTTTTTAATGTTGGCAGATTAAAAAAATTACCAGAACTAACTGTTTGCTCGATTTGCTGAGTAATAGAAGGGGGTAAAGCATCCAGGATAAGTTCGCTAATAAAAAGTTTGGGCAGATCGAAATGGTTTTGTTGAGGATGGCGATAGTGACGAGCATATAAATATTGGTCGGGAAATTCATATTCTCCCGCCACTTCATAACCCAAAGTTTCAACAATGTTGGCAACGTAAGGAATGCCTAAATTAATTTTTCCTTCAGGGCGATCGATAATTAGACGTAAAGAGCGAAAGGCTATGTGGTCGTTAGCAATTTGTCCTCCCGCCTCTTCAATCATTTGCTGATAGATACGGGCATACTTAACGCGATAGCTATAATCTTGCCACAAACGCTCCCATAAATGACGGATAATCTGAATCTCTTTCATAGAGTTGCCTCCAATACTCCAGCCAGAATCTCTAAGGCAATTTGAATTTGCTCGCTGTCAATAACTAGCGGCGGACAAAAACGAATTGCTGCCCTGCCGCAACCAAGCAACAACAAGCCTCGATCGAAAGCTTTGTCTACCACCCCATTTCTCAGTTTAGGACTGAGTTTGCCTTCTGTATCTAGTAAGTCGATCGCTACCATTAGACCTTTACCCCGAGGCTGAGAGATTTGCTGAAATCTCTGGGCTAACTGTTTCAATCCTGCTTGTAATTGTGTTCCGCGCTGGCAAGCATTTTCGATTAGTTCCGTTTGCAATAGTTGTAGGGTCACCTTGGCAGCAGCACAAGCGACGGGATTGCCCCCGAAGGTAGTAGCGTGAGAACCAGGGGGCCAAGTCATTAACTCTGGACGGGAAAGAATCGCACCGAGAGGAAGACCGCTGGCGATACCTTTAGCTAGGGTAATAATGTCGGGCATAACTTCCCAATGCTCGATCGCAAACATTTTACCCGTTCTCCCCATCCCCGACTGGACTTCATCGACAACCATCAGAATACCGTGGCGATCGCATATGTCTCGGATTCTTTCTAAAAAACCATTTTCTGGAACTATATACCCTCCCTCTCCCTGAATTGGTTCGACAAAAATAGCAGCAACTTCTTCTGGTGGTGATACTGTAGTAAAGAGTTGCTTTTCTAAATAATCGAGATTGGCAGGAGTACCGTAAGGTATATGAGTCACTCCAGGAAGAAGTGGACCAAATCCCTGACGCTGGATTTTTTTAGAGCCAGTTAAAGACATTGCCCCGTAAGTGCGTCCGTGAAATGCACCTAAAAAGGCTATAATCTGGGGGCGTTTAGTATAGTAGCGAGCTAGTTTAATTGCACCTTCGTTGGATTCGGCACCAGAATTAGTAAAAAAAACGCGGGCGCGAGTGCCATTTTGCGATGGGGGAAAAGGAGCAAGGACTGCAAGGCTTTCGGCTAACTCGATCATCGGTTCGTAATAAAAATCAGTCCCCGACATATGCACCAGACGCGCCGCCTGCTGCTGAATCGCCTGAACAACCTGGGGATGAGCGTGTCCCGTTGCCGTCACTGCTATGCCTGCGGTCAGATCTAAAAAGACATTGCCATCCACATCCTCTATCATGCAGCCTTCTCCTCGGGAAACTACTAAAGGGTAGCCGCGAGTATAAGAAGGAGAAGTCACTGCTAGATCTCGTTCGATTAACTCTTGAGCGCGAGGTCCTGGTAATGAGGTAGTTATTTTAGGTAGATAAGGTAGTAGAGGATTTTTAGTTATTGCATCCATTACAATCTTTGCAGCAAGTAAATTTCACGACTTTTTTGCCGGCGGTGGATTAGCTTCAATTTCACCTACAACAAAAACTTGAGTAGAATTTTTTTGTTGATTTTGCTTCTTAATTCAGATTAACCTACCTTGCAAAGATTGCCTTTCTCGCTCGAACAACTGGCCGCTTTCACTTGTCTCTATCATTCTGACAAGCTAGTCGATTGAGCGAACGACTGCCTGCGGCAGCGATCGCCAAACTTTTGCTCATCTTAATGAGATTAATTCTTACTATGGTATAATACCTACTCAAATCGCCCAGACTTGCTGACAGCAGTTACGTCAAACAAGTCTGGGCGGATTCAAATCATTTTAATTAACGCAAGCAGCCTAAGAAGGCGGAATTTTCGCTTGCGAAAATTCCGCCCTCTCGCGTTTTTTGGCAATTTTCTCTAGGTATTTTTAATTAGTGGGTAAGGAGTCTTGTTATGAAATTTTGTCATCTGCTAGGGTTAGGTTTGGCGGGTACAGTGTCGCTAGTGGCGGTTCAGCCGGGGCTGGCAGAGATGGCAAAGGATTTTGTAACGGATAAAGCGGATTGCTCCAACCCCAACGCCTACGGCACTTCTACCCCCCTGGCTTGCGCCATCCTACCTTGGCAAGGGGGGAACGAGAGGGGTCAGATTGGGAGGGGTATTCCCCGCATCCGCGATCTCAACCGTCCGGCAACCACCGTCAAAGATTGGATGGCACGGGAAAAGAAAGACGGGGAGACAGGGAGAAAAGGGGACTGGGAAACTAGAAATACGGCAGAGGATTTATTGGCTCAAGGGATTACCACAGTTACGGGAGTACAAATTAACCAAACAGAAAAGGATTAGAAGTAATCCTCAAAACTGCAGCAGGAGAACAAAAATTAGTACCTTTAATTTTGCCAGAAAGTAAAGATCTGGTAATTGATATCCTCGATGCGACTTTAGCATTTGACCTGAGCAATGGTGTTGAGGAACTTAATCCCGCACCAGGAATCGCTAAAGTTACAGTAAACACGGTAGATGAGAACAGTATACAGATTAGGATTACGGGGGAAAAACAAGCACCTACTGCTGAAGTAGTTCCTGGTAGGGATGATTTGGTTTTGAGTATTATTCCTCAAAAAGCTGCGGCGCAAACAGAAGCAGATGAAGAAATTGAAGTTATTGCCACTGGTGAAGGAGAAGATAATTATTTCGTTCCCGATGCCAATACTGCTACCAGAACCGATACGCCAATTCGGGATATTCCTGCTTCCATTCAAGTTGTGCCGCGCGAGGTAATTCGCGATCAAGGAGCGACCAGTACTAGAGAAGCCGTGCGAAATGTCAGTGGTGTCACTTTTTCCAGTGCGGTTGGGAATCGTTCAGAGCAATTCATCATGCGGGGATTTACAGCAAATAGATTTCTGAATGGATTTCGTGAGGACTTTCTCTCGACTCGAACGCAAACAGACCTCGCCAACATCGAGCGTATTGAAGTTCTTAAAGGACCCGCTTCAGTCTTATTCGGACGTGCCGAACCATCGGGAATTATTAATTTCATTACTAAACAGCCTTTACGGGAACCTTTTTACGAACTCAGTTTTACGGCTGGCAGTTTTGATTTTTACCGTCCTGCGTTGGATTTTTCGGGTCCGCTAACTGATGACAAAAGGCTAGCATATCGTTTGAATGTTGCCTATGAGAATGCAGGTAGCTTTCGAGATTTCGTCGATACTGAAAGATTCTTCATCGCACCGACGCTATCCTACCGGATTGGTGACAATACGACACTGAGTCTAGAAGTTTCGCACCTGGATGACGCGCGACCGATTGATAGAGGGCTAGTGGTACTCAGCAACAACCAAATCGCTGATATTCCCATTAGTCGCTTACTTGGTAAGGCATCAGATCAGCAGTTTGCTGAAACAAGGGCGGTGCTCTACTTTGACCATCGCTTCAATCCTAACCTTTCCCTACGCTCTGCCTTCCGCTACACAGAAGCTAGCGAAAAGCGACCGGATGGCAGCTTGCAAATTTCTGAGGAATCGCCAGACGATCGCAATTTCCCTGTGAGGGACTATTTCGGTACACAGCTCTACGAAATCTATACATTTCAAAACGATTTGATTGCCAACTTCAACACGGGTTCGGTCGAGCATACTGTCTTACTAGGCTTGGAACTTGCCCGACAGTCCGGCTCGTTCTCCGGAAAGGATCGCTCTGCGGGGACGATTGACATCTTCAATCCCAACTATAACTTTACCTTTGGCGAGTTTGAAAATTTCTCCACAGAGAAAACTCGTATCAACTCGTTTGGCATCTATTTACAGGATCAAATCGCCTTGCTAGACAATCTCATCCTAGTTCTTGGTGGTAGATTTGATACATTTCGAGATGAATCTACCTCCGACGGCGAAACAACAGAAACGGAAGCTGATGCCTTCTCTCCACGCGTCGGCATTGTCTACCAACCTATAGAACCAGTTTCTCTTTATGCCAGTTATACTCGCTCCTTTACCCCAGCATTTGGTACGAGTGCTAGTGGCGAGCCCTTCGATCCGCAACGAGGAACGGGTTATGAAATAGGGGTGAAAACGGAGATCGTCAAAAATCGCCTGTTTTCAACTCTAGCTTTCTACGATACGACTCTGACTAATGTTCTTACTACCGACCCTGAAAACGATTTATTTGAAATTCAAACCGGAGAACAAAACAGCAAAGGAATTGAATTAGACCTTTCTGGCGAAATTTTGCCTGGATGGAACATTTTTGCTGGCTATGCTTATAGCGATGCCACTATTACTGAAGATAATACTTTTGAAGTTGGCAACCGCCTTAACAACGTACCGAGGCATAATTTTAATCTGTGGACGACCTACACTCTACAAAAAAGTAGTTTGGCAGGATTGGGATTTGGTGCAGGCATTTTTTATGTTAGCGAACGAGCAGGAGATTTAGACAATTCTTTCTTTGTTCCCGATTATACCCGCGTAGATGCTGCAATTTACTACGAACGAGAAAACTTTAGAGCTGCACTCAACTTAAAGAATCTTTTCGATATTCGCTACTTTGAAGGGGCGCAATATCGCGAGTCCGTCATTCCAGGTGCGCCGTTTACGGTGCTGGGCACGATTTCCGTGCAATTTTGATTCCCCTTAAAGAGGAATGGAAACAAACAGAAGTGATTCATATTGTGATTGCTCGAAGATAGTGGCGAGAGATAAATTTAATTATGGTGAGTATAATTTATGCTCGCCGAGCTATTCCCGTGTATTTTACTCTTTTACCCAAAGAAGGGAAGTGCTGCTTCCACTTGAGCAACCCACTCAGTCACAGTGGTGGCAGGTTGCTCAATCTCACTTAGGGAGAGAACATCAGCCTGGGATTCGAGTTCCGCTGTAAGTTTAAGTAGGATTATCGATTATCGATTTGCGCTCGCTGCAAGCGACCGGAAAAATCGACATAGACTGTTTTCCATTCGGTAAATACGTCAAGAGCAGTACTGCCAGCTTCGCGATGACCGTTTCCTGTCTGCTTCACGCCGCCAAAGGGAAGGTGTACTTCTGCCCCAATGGTGGGACCGTTGATGTAGGTAATACCTGCTTCGATATCTCTGATAGCTTGAAAAGCGCGGTTAATATCGCGGGTATAGATAGAAGAGGATAAACCGTAGGGACTATCGTTGAGAATAGCGATCGCTTCTTCAAAGGAGTCGATCTCGATGATACAAACAACCGGACCAAAAATTTCTTCCCGAGCAATGCGCATATTCGGGGTAACCCCATCGAGGACAGTCGGTTCAAAAAAATAGCCGTTTTTTAGTTTTTCTTCCCTGACAACTTCCCCTCCAATTAATACTTTTATTCGTTCACTGCGAGCCATTTGCAGATAATCACCGACTCGTTTTAGTTGGGCTGAGTTTACTAAAGGTCCGAGATCGGTATCGGCATCTATTCCAGAACCCAAACGCAATTTTCTGGTTTGCTCGACCAGTTTATTGGTAAATTCAGCTTTGATGTCGCGGTGTAGTAACAAGCGACTGGTAGCCGTACAACGCTGACCTGAAGTCCCGAAAGCTCCCCACAAAGCTCCTTCAAGAGCCAAATCTAAATCGGCATCCTCCATGACAATTTGAGCATTTTTGCCGCCCATTTCCAGACAAACTTTTTTATGGGTGCGCCCACAGATTTCTCCTACTTCTTCTCCTGTCTCAGAAGATCCGGTAAAAGAAACGAGATCGATCTCGGGATGCTCTAGCAATGCCCGACCGACTTCTCTACCGGAACCGTGAACCAAATTAACTACCCCCGCAGGTAAACCCGCATCTTCAAAAACTTCGATCAGCATAGTGGCACAGGCAGGAGTATCTTTGGCTGGTTTAAACACGATGGTATTGCCGCAAACCAGGGCAGGTAAGGCTTTCCAGCAAGGAATGGCAATGGGGAAATTCCAGGGAGTAATGAGAGCACATACGCCTACTGGTATGCGCACTGTCATGGCAAACTTATTCTCCAGTTCGGAAGGGGTTGTCTGACCAAATAAACGACGACCTTCTCCCGCGTAGTAAAAGGCGCAGTCGATTCCTTCTTGTACATCTCCTCTCGATTCGGTTAGGGGTTTGCCCATCTCTCGACTCATAAGGTAAGCCAGCTCTTCTTTGCGCTCTAGTAATAGTTCTCCTATCCGTTGCAAATATTCTGCGCGAACGGGGGCAGGAACGAGTCGCCAGCTTCGATAGGCTCTTCGAGCAGCCTCAACCGCAGCATTTACATCTCTAGTATTAGACCGAGGAAATGTGGCGACAAGCTCTCTAGAATCTGCAGGGTTACGGCTTTCCAATGTATCTCTCAATTGGGAAGATACCCATTTGCCATCAATATAATTGAGACACTTTAGTGGATCGGTCATTTTCAAGTTCTCCTGTAAGACAGTTATCAGTTATCAGTCAACAGTCATCAGTTATTAGGTGCTTGGTAGCAGATGAATTATTAGACCTGTTATGAAAATCGATTTTCATCCTCGGTTGTGAACGTAGTTCATGCTCGTCTCTTGCAAAAGTGTTGTTTCGATACTGTTTATGTAAATTCTGAGCCACTTTTCCCTGTTCCCTGTTCCCCACGATCATTCATCTTAATTAGCTAAATTTTTAACGTGACTTAACAAAGCTTGGACTGGATGTAAGGGAATCCAACTCTCAAACCGCTTGACCTGGGAACGGCAGGAATAGCCCGTAGCTAAAAAATACTTTCTCTCCTCTGGTGTTGAGAGTAGGTGTTTTCCCCAACTCATCTGATAAATTCCTCGCGATAATGCATAATGTTCTGCTTCGTGACCGTAAATTCCTGCCATGCCGCAGCAACCTGTTGAAACTAAAGTTAAAGAAATCCCCATAGCTTGAAAAATTTGTTGCCATTGCTGCTGAGAAGCTAAAGCTAATGTCTTTTCTGTACAGTGACCTAGTAAATAATAATGC
The DNA here is from genome assembly GCA_015207585.1 of Pleurocapsales cyanobacterium LEGE 06147. GTDB lineage: Bacteria > Cyanobacteriota > Cyanobacteriia > Cyanobacteriales > Xenococcaceae > LEGE-06147. Next base: position 60,778 of record JADEWQ010000014.1, read on the forward strand.
TCTAAAGTCTTAACTTGAGGCAGACGCTGACACTGAGCTACGAGAAACTCTTGCAGCAACTGAACTTTTGGTAAAGAGATCGGATCGAGCATTTTGACATACTCATCTCGATAGGTAAGGACAATGCTGGGTTCTATGCCGATAATAGGAATTCCTAAATTGCCTATCCGAGCGAGATAGTTAGCATTGGCTCGTGCCAGAGCTTGAAATTGTCGTAAAAAGCCTAGCACCTGTAAAGGTTTACCACTGGCAAAAAATGGCGGTACGTATACCGTATATCCTAGTTGACGGAGAAAGTCATAGGTGTCTAAAACCAGTTGCGATTCGTAAAAACTAGTAAAAGCATCTTGAAGTAAGATCGCGCTATTAGCTTTTTCTGCTTGGGTGAGAGTAGATAATCGATTCAAATCGAATGCAGGTACTTTTCTGGCGATTAATCCCTGTTTGAGAGTTAAAGAACTAAATGCAGGAGGATCGACCATACCTAAAAACTGTTTGAGTGACCAGCGCGTCACTGGGTTTTGGGTGAAGGCATTTACTACTCTTGGTGCAGAAGATTGCCAATTGGCAATGGTTTCGATGTTGCCGAATAAGTAGTCCCGCCAAGGTCGGAGATAACGGGTATAGTAAAGTTCGAGAAATTTGGCTTTTAGGCTGGGAATATCTACGTGAATGGGACATTGAGTGGCACAAGCCTTACAAGAGAGGCAGCCATGCATCCCTGCATATACTTCGTGAGAATAGTCATATCTCCCTGCTTTAGTTAAGGTATTCCAAGCTCTAATGGGAAAACTGGCTGGTGCTTCCAAATTGTCTGTTTTAGTAACTGCCAATTGACGCAACCATTCTCTGAGTAAACTGGCGCGACCTTTGGGAGAATGAATGCGATCGCTCATCCCTTTATAGGACGGACACATTACATTATCGGGATGAAAGTTAAAACAGGCTCCATTACCGTTACAACTAAAAGCTACCTCATATTCAGACCGCATCTCTGCGGGCACTTGTCGGTCGAAATGCCCTCTTAATGGGGCTTCGAGACGGGCAACTTTTTCTGAAGTTCCATAGGGAGTGACTATTTTCCCAGGATTTAAACGATTATCCGGATCGAAGACAGTTTTAATTCGGCGTAAATCTTCGTAAAGTTCTTCCCCAAAGAAAACCGGAGTATATTCGCTGCGAAATCCTTTTCCGTGTTCTGCCCACATTACGCCGCCGTATTTGCGTACCAAAGCTACTACTTTATCAGATAATTCTCGAATCAAAGCTTCATCTTTCGGGACTTTCATGTCTAAAGCAGGTCGGACGTGCAAGCATCCTACATCTGCATGACCGTAGATGGCATAATCGAGGTGATAGTCTGTTAGTAGGGCTTTAAACTCGCGGATATAACTGAATAAACGGGACGGCGGTACGGCAGTATCTTCAATAAAGGGAATGGGTTTGCGCTCTCCTTGCTTATTTCCTAGCAACCCAACTCCTTTTTTACGCAACTCCCAAAGATTGGCTGTTTCTTCTCCATTCTGCGTCCAGTAATATCCAGTGGCTTGTTCGGGTTGATGCTTATTCGATTCGATAATGCTAACAAGCTGGCTTATTTTCTCTTGTAATTGGTCGAGATTATCTCCGGCAAATTCAACTAAATTAATTACCTTAGCATCAGCAATAAATTCTCGAACGCGAGGATAGATTTCATCCTGCTTGGCTAAGTCTAAAATTTTTTCGTCGATGGTTTCTATTGCAGTTGGTTCCAATTCTAACAAAGCTTCTGCCGCCTGCAAAGCATCGTCAAAACAACTGTAGTGAATTACTAGTAACTCTTTTAATTGAGGAATTTTAGTTAGCTTTAATTTCGCTTCGGTAATAACTGCTAACGTTCCTTCCGAACCGGCGAGAATTCGATTGAGGTCGAAGATATCTCTCTTTTGAGAATAAACTTTAGCCAGATTGTACCCCGTCATAAATCGAGGCATTTTCGGGAAAGTCTGCTCGATTAAGTCTTTTTTTGAAGTGACAATTTCATCTACCTGGCGATAAATATTACCCAAACAACTTGAATCTTGCTTGAGTGTCTTTAGAGTCTCTGTATCGACAGGTTGAGAACGTCCAACCGTACCGTTTGCTAAAACCCAAGTTAATTCCAGAATATGGTCGCTAGTGCGTCCATAAATCCGCGAGCCTTTCCCACAGGCATCTGTATTAACCATCCCGCCAATGGTGGCGCGATCGCTCGGAGCAACTGTAGGCGCAAAAAATACGCCGTAAGGTTGTAAATAAAGGTTTAGTCGATCTAATACCACTCCAGGTTGCACCCGTACCCAACCCTCTGACAGATTTACTTCGAGAATCTGGTTCATATATTTAGAACAATCGATCGCGATCCCTGGCAAAAGAGATTGACCGTTGGTTCCAGTTCCGCCACCTCTGGGAGCAAAGGTTATCTGCTTAAAAGGTTCTTTGCTTGCCAATTTAAACAAATGTACGAAGTCTTGTTCATGACGAGGAAAAACAATTCCTTGAGGCAAGACTTGGTAAACACTGTTATCCGTTGAAGCGATTAACCTGCTAGCAAAATCAGCACGAATTTCCCCTTGAAAGGGCGTTTTTGCCAATTCTTCTAAAAAGCTGACGGTGTCTGGCTTGATGGTTTCTGTTATGGTTAATTTGGGAATCATCGAAAGCTCAGAGATTGTGGTCTATCTTTGAGTGTAGCTATCCACAATGCCCAACACGCTCGTCTTATTGTCAGCAATTTATGAAAATACAGTTAGTCATTAAAATGCTCGGGGTAGTCTTCAGAAGATTCGGGGTCTAGTTCCCAACGCTGGCGATCGCGACGCTCTAACTTTTCTACAGCTCGCAACAGTTCCCCGTCAACGGAATCAATTCCCATTGCCTGAAGTAGTTCTTCTGTTATACTCTGGTCGGGAGTAGGATTTTGTCCGCCGACAGCTTCTTCTCCCACCACTTCAGCTTGATAGCTATCATCATCGAGATCGCCACCAGTTACTCTAGTACTAGAAAGAATAGCGACTAATCGTTGTAGTTTACTACCAATCCCGGTGTCGGCATCGATCCACTGCTCCAAAATAGAATTATTTTCATCTAATTCAGTTAGATCTCCTAAAAGAATTTCTTCAATTTCTTCTTTTTGAAAGTTTCTATCCCCAGCTTCTTTTGGTATTTTTTTCCGGTTAACATCTGTCATAATGCTCACCTCTTTCGAGCGTTATTTTTCGTTTAATAAGAATATGAACTTTAATAGTTTACTTTTAGCCTTCAGACAGATTATCCTTTTCGATCGTTCGGATGAATCAGCAATACTTAATAGTTACAAGCCAAACAAATTATCTGGAAGGAGTCAGAATTCGCCTATTCAGAAGTAAGAGATCGTTAATAATGATTTAAAGTTTGGTTACTAGTTTTGAATCAGAAGAATTCTTAATTATCAATTATTAATTATCTCCTGACTCCCGAGCGAACAAAGAATTTGCTTGCAGTTTCAAGCTAACTAAATTTATACTTTATATTTTTAGTTTAACTCCAATAGTCTTTTTTAGACTAAATTTTAACAAAAGCCGGATATTCGGGGTATAGTATTTTAATTTTTTACACCACAAATATTACTGTAATTGTTTTTGGTGTATATTTTTTAATTTTAATAACAAAATAAATTTGAGTTTTAAAGCATGTAATTTTTATTAAAATTTAGCTGGAAAATCTTAATACAAGATATTTTTTAGGCTCAAAATTTATGATTATAGGAAAAAATCTCGTATTTTTCTGAAAATTAAGATTTATATTTATATTAAGTTTGGATAACCACTTAAAATAAAATTTCTCCGCATCTTCTGATGAGGAGGAGACGTGGAGACTCGGAGAAGGATTTATTCCCCGCGTCGCCGTGTCCCCCTGTCTCCCTGTCCAATACCCCGCGTCAACCTTATTTATAAATATTAAAGCAAACGCAATACTAGTCCACAGAAGCTACGTCGTGTTAACGGCTGTGGAGGATAAAATTGAGAGCGAACTATTGCTTAACTTTGAGAGCGTAATCTTTAAATCTTTCTAAGTCTGCTTGAATCGTTGATTCGACGATTCTGCCTAAAAATAGATTATCCATTAATTTACCAAGAATACCTGGAATGGCATAGGCAACAGTCAGCTTAACAATACTGCCTCCATGGCGATCGTAAAATCTGACCGCACCTCGGTTGGGTAACCCATCGACAGATTCCCACTGAATGATTTGCTGGGGAACTAGTTTCACGATGCGAGACAGCCAGCTAAAGTGAAAACTGCCACTAGCCAATTTCCAGCGGGAGAGTTCGGGATTGTCTTTGAGTACCTCTACTGAGTCGATCCACTTCATCCAGCGTGGCATTTGCTCTAGATCGGACCAGAGATTCCAGGCTAACTCAATGGGAACATTAACTTCTACTTGGACAGTGTGTTCGAGCCAATCGCTCACGTCGCTACGCTCCGAATTAAAAAGTTAAAATTCAAAAGGCAAAAAACCAACTTAAGAATCAAATCTTAAATAATATTTTAGAAGCAGGGTGGGCAAAGCCCACCGTCATCGCACCCATTCTTAGCTAACCGAAGAAGGCTGAGGAACGGGAACTAATCTCTCGATATTATCTAAAATTGCCTTGGCTGCCTGTCTGCCAGAAATAGTCGCTCCTTCCATACTATCGATGTAGTCCTGTTGGGTGTAGCTTCCCGCCAGGAAAAAGTTGGGTACGGGAGTTTGTTGTGGCGGACGATAGAGATCCATCCCCGGTGCTTCTCGGTAGAGAGATTGAGCTAGCTTAACTACACTGTACCAGGTCATGTTTAATTCTCTGGAGGAGGGAAACAGTTGATGGACTTGTTGAAGTACATGATGAGCGATCGCTTCATTATTTTCCTTGATAAACGGATCCCCTGGAGTTAACACTAACTGTAACAACGATCCCTGCCCTTGTTTATAATAATCCCCAGGACTAGATAAAGCTAGATCGCTAAAGCAAGAAAAATCGGCATCGGGAGTATAAAGTAAATTATCTATGCCCGCTGCTTTTTCTAGTTGTTTGCGCTTTTGGGAGTCGTGTAATTCTGTAACCCAGCCATCGAAACGAAGCTGTACCGTAGCTACCGGGACAGTATCCAATTTGTAAATATTGTCAAATTCAGACCATTTACGCCACTGTTGGGGCAAAATTTTCTGAATTCCGGGGACATCGCCGGCAAAGACATAGGCATCTGCCGCGATAATCTCTTCTGTCTCACCATTGGCGACAACTAAACCAGTAACTTTGGTTTCTTCTCCTTGTTCGTTAAAGAGAATTTGCCTCACTCTACGGCGCGTGTGAATTTTTGTTCCTTTCTCCTCTAGATAGTTAACGATCGGTTTGTGGAGATATTCATAGGGAGAGCCTTCCAACATTCGCAACACCGATGCTTCGGTTTTAGCAGCGAAAAACTGGAAGATAGTCAGCATACAACGGGCAGAAATTTGCTCTGTATCGATGAAACCCAATGCATAAGCAATTGGATTCCACATTCGCTTCAGACTGCCGTCATTTCCTCCATGCTGGCGAAACCAATCGGCAAAGCTAATCGAATCTAAGTTGCGAATGGTTTTCATTGTCCCCTCAAAATCCACTAAACCTCGTATTAGGGGGCTAGTACCCAATGCTAAGGAGTTAGCAATTTTATCGACAGCAGAAAGTTGAGAGGTAGTAAAAAAAGCCTTTAAACCATTGAAAGGGGCACCAGTAATGAAGCGAAAATCCAATTCGCCTACCCTGCCTCCTCGGTTGATGAAAGTGTGGGTATGTTCTTTGAGGCGCAAATTATCTATCGCCCCAATTTTCCGCATTAGAGCGAACAGATTGTAGTAACAACCAAAGAAGACATGCAAGCCCATTTCGATATGGTTGCCATCAGCATCTAGCCAACTGCCAACTTTCCCCCCTACAAAAGGACGAGATTCAAAAATTTCTACTTCCCAACCAGCATCAGCTAGATCGATAGCTGTTGCCATACCAGCCAGTCCTGCACCAACAATTACAGCACGCATTCACCCTCTTCCCGACTCATTTGCTTTACATATTGTAATGTATCTTACTCCTCTTCTAATTTTTGTTGGGCTACTGCTTTTAATTTATAAAAAAGAGGAGAAACATCTGGTAAGGGGGTAAACCGGTGAATTGGAGTATGATAGGCTGTGGCATGAGAATCATCAGCGCGATTGCCCAACTCAAATTGGTCTTCTTCCTCTGCGATCGCTTGTTCTTGTAGTGGGGTTGAAGCTGATGTTGGAGAAGGGGCGGCTTCTCGAGTTCGCTCGGAATTCTCCAAAGGCAAATTGGGCTTTTGTGAATTTATATCTGCCACTTGTTTTGGCATATTGGAATAAGAGCGATCCCGTGTAGAGGGTGCTGCCGCGGCGCGCGTGCTCGTACTTGTCTGAGGTTCTAAAGTTCTTTCATTTGCCTGGGACAGATTTTCCCCAGATGATTCTGACTGATTTACCAAGTGTCGCGGTAGCTTACGACAAATTAATCGTTCGAATTCGTGAGTAAAGTGAGTATTGGGGCTACCCAAGCGCGACCAAACCTGCAAAATCTGTTCTATGGAAACAACTTTATATCTGCCCAGATACAATGCCTCGATAGTTGCTAAGCGAACCCAACTAGCATGATAGTTATCTAGCCACAGAGGAATCAAATCAGCGATGGTATATCCCTGTAAATCAAAGCTATAGCTAGTAATCAGAGCGATCGTTTGAGCAACTGCTAAATCTTTGGTTAACTCTGTCATGCACCTGCGAATGGAAGGATCGACCCATTTTTATTATCTTCATCCTAGAAAGAGAAAAGTTAATTGGGGTAGGGCGAACAGCTGTTCGCCCCTACTGTTAAATTACTGGATAGGGATGGGTTAATTTATCCAATTGTTGGACTAACAAACTGAGAAACAAGCCAACATCAGTAACTACGCCAATAGATTCGACCGAACCGCGATCGCTAAGTTTGGTCACGACAGCAGGATTGATATCGACGCACACCATCTTAACTCCTGCCGGAGTCATATTGCCTACTCCGATCGAATGCAACATGCTGGAGAGCATCAAAATCAGATCGGTTCCTTGAAGCAGGCGGGCATATTCGGCTTGCGCTTTAATTAAATCCATCTCCGTATCCGGTAGGGGACCGTCATCGCGAATCGAGCCAGCTAGAGAGAAAGGAACGTTGTTTTTGACGCATTCGTACATGACCCCTTTGGTGAGAACGCCTTGTTCTACTGCCCGAGCAATACTGCCGCAACGACGGATAATATTAATTACCTTCAGGTGATGGCGATGTCCGCCGCTAACGGGAACTCCTTTTTGCATGTCCACGCCGAGGGAAGTACCCATCAAAGCTTGTTCGATATCGTGAACGGCGATCGCGTTGCCACCGAGTAAGGCTTGGACGTAACCCTCGCGAATCAGACGAGATAGGTGTTGTGCTCCTCCTGTATGGATGACTACCGGACCGGCAGTAACGACTACTTTTCCGCCGCGATCGCGGATATGGCGAAGTTCCCAAGCAATTTGTTCGACAACCAATTCTACGCGCCGTTCGCTAGAAACTCCCGCTCCCATAAAGCTAAATTCTTTGGTCGGGCGTTTTTCTCTAGATTCAATCTTATGACTGGTGCGTATGCCTTCTACCCCAACAATCACCTTATCTCCTACTTGTAAATCTCGCAGTAGCTTGCAACGAGCTACTACTCCTTCGGCGGTATCTTCCACCACAATTGCCGCATCCATGCGTTGATTGTGCACTTTCACCCACTCGCAATTAACGCGCACTTCGGTGGGATAGATGGTGGTGACATAAAAATCATCGGGAGCTACTCCTGCTTGGGTAACTACTTCAATGTTGGTGTCGCAAGCTTCTTGAGGTGGAGCGACTGCACCCAAGTCAATCAGCTGACTCATGATATCTTCCATCACCTCGCGAGAGGGCGCAGATACCCTTACTTCAGCCGCCGAAGTACTTTGCCGTTCGACTCCTAAATTAAAATTGAGAACCCTAAAACTGCCTCCATTTTCGACAATTAGGTCTAACGCCTTATTCATAATGCCGGCATCGAGCAAATGTCCTTGCAGTTGGATCGTGCGACTTTCTACTGGCTCGTTAGCATGAACGTAATCTAATACTGGTTCGGTGACTCGCAGAGTAAGACATTTGGCTGCACCACCAGCTTTGAGAAATTCGGTTAGGGGAGTTTCAATGACTTGAAAACCAACATCAGCTAAGCGTTGCTTGAGGCTGTCGCTTACCTTGTTCATCACGATCGCCGAGTTGATATTGACCGCATTGCAGGCAAAATTAACTGCATCTGCTTCTTCAACTACAATGCGCTTGTGAGCTGGCACTCGCATTTCAATCAAGCGGTTGGAATAAAAATCGAAAGCTGGCGGGTAATAGAGCAAGTATCCCTCACTTAGAGGGCAGAAACAGGTATCTAAGTGATAGAAGCGTTCGTCGATCAGACGTAGAGAGAGAACTTCGATATCTAGCCATTTAGCAATATAGGGGTGGGAATCGAGTTCGGAACGGAAGCCATAGCCAGCCCATAACCAACGACCTTCCCTGTCTATCAAGGCATCCCCAGCCCCTTCAAAAGGTAGATCTTTGGGCAACTGGTAAACGGTAAAGCCGTTGTCTTCAAACCATTTTTGGAAGTAAGGTTCTTCTCCCTGACGTTCCTTGTGGTAAAAGCGACTGAGTACTACGTTATCGCCTAAAACTAACCCCGCATTGGCAGTAAATACCATGTCGGGCCAACCCGGCTGGGGTTCGATCAATTCTACTGTCGTCAGCTCTTTAAGAGTATGATATAGTTTTTCCCACTGTTCGGCAGCGCGATCGCGCGATGATTTGTGAATATTCCCCTCCATCCAGGGATTAATCACATAATCCACATCGTAGTGATTGGGAGGACACATGAGGATGCGAATCGATTCAGTCATAGTAATTTAATTAGTAGTAAACGCCTAGGAACAATCAAATTGCCTCAATCGGATTGAGGTTTTAGTCCACTCCCCAGCAGCACGCTCTCGTCCTGTTGTCTAGCAAAACAAGAGATTACAGAAAAGCAACATTTAATCTTATCACCTTTGCTTTCCTACCTCGGAGACAAAAATGTTTTCAAGCCTTGACTTAAGAAACTAGCCAAGGAGTAACCATGCCATCTGGTCGCACTCACGATCGCCTGACTCTTTGGAGTTTACCACCGATTGCAGGGGGAACCTTTTGGTTAACGCGCAATGGGGAGCTAACTCTAATTCTAGCTGCTGCTTTTCTCTTCAGCGGATTGATGTTTGGACCCGATTTAGATATTTATTCTATCCAGTTCAAACGCTGGGGTTGGTTGCGCTGGATTTGGTTACCTTATCAAAAAGCTCTCCGTCACCGCAGTCTGCTCTCCCATGGTTTAATTATCGGTACCGTGCTTAGAGTGCTTTACTTGTTTACTATTCTAGCTGTTATAGCTTTTATAGTCGTAGCGATCGCTCAGTTAATTTGGGGATTTGCTTGGAACTGGCAGCAATTTGCCTGGCAAACTTTTACCGCGATCGAGAGAGATTATCGAGCAGAAGCACTGTCTCTTTGGCTTGGTTTAGAATTAGGCTCACTGAGTCATTCTCTCAGCGATTGGATTATTTCTACTTACCAAGCTCGACGCAAGAAAGGTCTAAAAAAACGAAGACTCCCGGTTAAAAGACGCACATCCTCTCGTCGGTAGGTATAGATGCGGGTGTTAGGGGTTAGGTATTAGTGACAAGTTAAGCGTGAAAGCTAGTTGTCAAGAGGGAAAAGGAGATAAATCGAGAGGTAGTTTGGCTCGTTTCGGGCGAGGGGATTTAACTATCCCCAAATCGCGATTTTCAGGTACAGT